>NZ_CP095743.1:2273711-2596384 GCF_022049065.2 Niallia sp. Man26 | reverse complement strand
GTATTAAAAAAAGTTTATTCACAGCTACGAAAATTGTTGCTTTGGTGAAGCGCTGTACAAAATAATTTTTTTTGGTGTCCTATAATATGCAATATCCCCTAAATATAAGAATATTAATCAGCTGCTAACTAAAATTGTATTTTCTGTTTCTTCTTCTCTGCGCTTTAATTCCTTAAAGGAATAAATGGCTACTTCTACTTGATCGTCTGTCGGCTCTTTTGTTGTCAAAAGCTGCAGCCAAAGACCTGGCAATCCTAAGTATTTTAAAACCGGGATATTTCTCAATTTATTTGTAAATTGCAGCACCTCAAATGAAATTCCAAGCACGACAGGAATTAAAG
This sequence comes from Niallia sp. Man26, assembly GCF_022049065.2. Lineage (NCBI taxonomy): Bacteria > Bacillati > Bacillota > Bacilli > Caryophanales > Bacillaceae > Niallia > Niallia sp. Man26. Next base: position 2,596,043 of record NZ_CP095743.1, on the reverse strand, counting down.
CAATTCTGCTTACTATCCGTTCAACAAATGAATCTGTCGGGAACAGCAAATATAGAAAAAGACCAACAAATACGGTAAACAAAATAAAGCTGCTGCCGCATCGATAATGGAGCCTTGATTGAGCTTGAACATTTTCTACGGTTATTTCTTTGCCATTTTCAAAAGCATTGATCACTTTATGCTCCGCACCGTGGTATTGAAAGACCCGCTTTATAAGAGGGGTTAAGGAAACAAAGTAAATATAGCCAAGCAAAAGCAGCAGTTTAATGAAGCTTTCAAGCAAAATTTGAGCAACATGTCCGCTTATAACAGGCTTGAAAAACTCAGCCAAAAAGGCAGGAACTAACGTGAAGATAAATTTGCCGAACAGAAAGGAAAGTATACCGATTGCTGCTACCCCTAAAATCATTGTCATTTTAGAAGGTTCCTTTTCTTCAATTACATTATCGTCGGCAGGGTCTACGTCATAGCGATCTGTGGAGAAATTTAAATGCTTTGTACCATTTCCGCTTGATTCAATGATGGCTACAATCCCTCTGATAAAGGGGATTTTTTTTAATTTAGCCAGCTTCGGATTATGTTTTCTCGGCAAATGGAAGTAATCAATCGATTGATCTTTACGTCTTATAGCAGTCACATAATGATGTTTTCCGCCAAACATAACACCTTCTACAACTGCCTGTCCTCCGAATACTGGTTTTTGCTTATTTGACATGAATATTTACACCAACCTCAGGTTAAATTAGGGTGGAAAAGCAAATGCGTAATTGTTTTCTCTGTTGGATGTGAGAGGTTGTCTCAAATCACTGTAAAACCCCTAATTACATATTACTAAAAATTTAGAGAAACAACTAGCCTGATGAATTAGGAGCATTTGCAAAAAGGAAGGTATGGAAGAATCTTTTGCAGGAGGCATAGGAAATGAATAATGAAAATGAAAGAGAAGCGGAAAATATCAGCGGAATTTCAAAGGAGCCATCCATGCATTTCATCAGCCTTGTTGTCTGGACAGGATTATTTGGCGGAATTTTTTGGGCGTTCATCGGATTCATCGCTTATTATTTTCATATGACAGAAATAAGGCCGAATGTCATCTTGGAGCCATGGGCATTAGGAAGCTGGAAGACTAGCTGGCTTGGAACCATTATCAGCATTTGTGCTATCGGATTTTTTTCTTTAATGGCTGCTTTCGGCTATTATCTTTTGCTGAGAAGATTCAAGTCCTTCTATATAGGTTTAGGATTTGGCATAATGGTTTTTGGTGTGGTCTTTATTATCTTAAATCCTATTTTTCCGAGTATAAAGCCATTTTTGCAGCTCAGTCTGAATACCATTATTACGTCAGTTTGTCTGTACATGCTGTGGGGGGTATTTGTCGGTTATACGATTTCTTATGAGGAAAGCGAAATACGGACAAAAAAACAAAAAGAAAAGAAGAGTGAGGCGAACATTTCGGGTAGTGAAGGATAATTAATATATGATAGAATGTTCTACATGAGCATTCTTTTTTTATAGCAGGCAAAATTTTTAAATTATTTATCAATGAGTTTGCACATTCGGAAAAAAACGAAACTAGTAATCGGGGAGAGAACCTTAATGGAGAAATTAAAAAAATTACGAGAAGCTTTGGCAGCTGCAGGTGTTGACGGAATTGTAATAGCAAGCAATTTTAACCGCCGTTACATCTCTAACTTTACAGGCTCAGCAGGTGTTGTGTTAATCAGCGGGGAAGAAGCTAAGTTCATTACAGACTTCCGTTATACAGAACAAGCAGCCAGCCAATGTGTTGGTTTTGACATTGTTAAACATACAGGCCCAATTCAAAAGGAAGTGGCAGAACAAGCAGAAAAGCTTGGTATAAAAAAATTAGCTTTTGAACAGGACTATATGACTTTTACAGAATACAGGCTGTATGAAACAACGTTTAAAGGAGAACTTGTACCAGTTTCAGGCATTGTAGAAAAGTTACGCTTGATTAAGAGTAGTGAAGAGATTAAGATATTAAAGGAAGCAGCGGAGATTGCAGATGCCGCTTTTGCCCATATCCTTAAATTTATTACGGTTGGGAAAACAGAATTGGAAGTTTCGAATGAATTAGAGTTTTTTATGAGAAAAGCAGGTGCAGTATCATCATCCTTTGATACAATTGTCGCTTCTGGAACAAGATCTGCATTGCCTCACGGTGTGGCATCAGAAAAAGTGATTGAAGCCGGTGATTTTGTGACAATGGATTTCGGAGCATATTATAAAGGGTATGTTTCTGATATTACGAGAACAATTGCTGTTGGCAAACCAGACGATAAGCTAAAGGAAATATATGATATTGTCCTCCAAGCTCAGCTGAAAGGAATGGAAGGAATCAAGCCGGGTCTTACTGGCATTCAGGCAGATGCGCTGACTCGTGATTACATAAGTGCACATGGGTATGGTGAATATTTTGGCCACTCTACAGGTCATGGAATCGGTTTAGAGGTCCATGAAGGTCCTGGACTATCCTATAAATCGGAAACAGTCCTTGAGCCCGGCATGGTTGTAACAGTTGAACCAGGCATCTATATTCCAGGTCTGGGTGGGGTTCGCATAGAGGATGATACCATCATAACAGATGATCATAATGAAGCTTTAACCCATTCACCAAAAGAATTGATTATTTTATAGGACTTAACAGGAGGATCTTTTATGATTTCAGTAAACGATTTTAAAACAGGTTTAACAATTGAAGTGGATAACGGAATTTGGCGTGTCTTGGATTTCCAACATGTTAAACCAGGAAAAGGCGCTGCATTCGTGCGTTCTAAATTAAAGAACTTACGTACAGGAGCAGTTCAAGAAAAAACATTCAGAGCTGGCGAAAAGGTTGGAAAAGCACAAATCGACAACCGTAAAATGCAATACTTGTATGCAAGCGGCGATCAGCATGTATTCATGGACCAAGAATCATATGATCAAATCGAGCTATCTGCTGATGCGATTGAATATGAATTAAAGTTCTTGAAAGAAAACATGGAAGTTCATATCATGATGTACCAAAGCGAAACACTTGGCGTAGAGCTTCCAAATACAGTTGAGCTTGAAGTAACAGAAACAGAGCCTGGCATTAAAGGGGACACAGCTTCTGGCGGTACAAAGCCTGCAATCTTAGAAACAGGTCTTTCTGTGCAAGTTCCTTTCTTTATTAACCAAGGCGACAGATTGATTATCAATACAGCTGAAGCGAGCTATGTTTCCCGCGCGTAATTAGTTTACGGTTTTTACCATTTGCGTTTCAGGATGGGATGCTGTATTATATAAATATAAACGCTGCGTTGTACGTTATCGTATGAAGTTTCAACCTTTATCGTTAATTAGGGAGTTCTATATTAAAGAAGGATCAGCATGCCTTTATGACATGTTCCTAAAGGACATATGAAGAAATCTTTTGCGAACACCCACCTGGTGGAGCAGGTTTTGAAACTCCATACACCTAAGCGGCAAATGCGGCAAAAAAGAAGAGAACTTTGTTCTCTTCTTTTTTTTGTATCTGCAGGGACAAAATTAAGAATTACTTGGAATGACAAGCTTTTGACCTACATAGATTTGATTGATGTTTCCGATATTGTTGGCCTCTGCAATGGCTCCGACAGACACGCCATACTTCTGGCTGATTTCAGAAAGCGTATCACCGGCAACAACAGTATAAGATTTAGCAGGCGTGGCAGGAGCGGTAGTTGTTTGCTGGTTTTCCTCCAAGTAAGGAAGGGGATTGACAGCATTGGACTTGGCACTGTTCCATCTGCCTTTGTGAAGTTCAAAATGCAGATGTTGCCCAGTAGATTGCCCTGTACTGCCCATAATGCCAATTGTTTGTCCAGCTTTCACTCGTTCACCGACAGATACTCTTCTGGAACCTGCGCGCAAATGTGCATAAACAGTTTCCCAAATTTGCCCGCCGAGCTGATGGACAATCATAATGCACTCCCCATAGCTTGAAGAAACATAAGAGCGGGAAACAGTTCCGTCAGCAGCTGCTGCAATTGGATTTGTCCCGGATTTCGCAAAGTCTACCCCGAAATGCTTGTTTGATCCAGAGTAGCGAAAAGGATTGCTCACATTGGTAACGGATGTTGGCCGCCTAAACATGGATATCACCTCCATGATAGGATATTCAAAACAGAAAGTAAAAGTTTGGACAAGTATTGTCCTTTTTCCTTATTTACTTAACAAAATCATAGCCTTTTAATTTGGCTATAATTTTTGGAATATCTGTATTTTCAATCACACCATGAAATTCCTCTGCACCTTTGCCAACTGCGAACAAAGCAATCATATTGCCTGTATGACCGCCTGTTGTGCTGCTGAGCTGCTGGGTTGGTCTATCCATTAAGCCGGCGTGAAAATGAGAGGCGATCATTCTCCCGATTTCTCTGCCGACCTTTTGTTCAGGGTAGAGTTTGCCATTGTCCTTTTTAATTTTTTTATTAAAGTCAGCTAATTGTTCCTCTGTTAGCGTGATGTGTGCATATGTTTGGAATACAAAAAGAATGCTTTCTTTCGTGTAGGTGCCCGTTTTTTCGTCTTTTTGTAATTTTTGGGCCATTAATTCAGGACTTATAGAAATGTTCTTCAACCCTTTTATGTCTAACGGCTCTGTCAACGATAAACCCATCGTTTCGTGATCTGCAGCGACAAGTACTAATGTGTCGTTTCTTTTTTGCGCCCACTCCACACAATATTTAACAGCTTCATCAAATTCAACCGTTTCCTTCCAAATGCCAGTTAAATCGGCGGAGTGAGCGGCATGGTCAATTCTTGCACCTTCAATTACTGCAAAAAAGCCTTTATCTCCCTTTGCGAGAGTTTCTAGCGTCTTGTTCGTCATTTCTGATAAAGTAGGTTCTTTGCTTTTTAATTCTTCCCGATCTTGTTTATAGGAGAGATGTTTGCTGGCAAATAGACCTAATAACTTACTTCCTTTCATTTTGGCAAGCTCCTCATTCGTAGTGGCAATAGAATATCCGAGGTCTTTATATTTTCTTACGAGCGCTTCGTCTTTTCCAAAATACATAGAACCGCCGCCCATAATTACGTCAATCTGATTTTTTAACTGTTGTTTGGCAATTTCCTCTTGATCTGCCCACCTGTCTTTAACACTAGCTGTAAAGCTGGCAGGAGTTGCATCTGTCACACTATTAGTCGTAACAATTCCTGTCTTGCTCCCATTTTCCTTAAAAACATCCAGTATGCTTGGGTGTTCTTTACCGTCTGGGGTGAGACCGATCATTCCGTTGTTTGTTTTTTTGCCAATGGCGATTGCTGTTCCTCCTGCAGCAGAATCGGTCACATTATTGTTGGCAGAATATGTTTTAACTAAAGCTGTGTATGGCAGGGATTGTAAAAACAAACCGCCACTTTTCCCATGCTCAAAAACACTGGCAATCTCCATTTGACCCATTCCCATTCCGTCTCCAATCAGAAGAATCACATTTTTAGGGGCGCCGTTTGCTGGCTCTGCTGAACAAGCAACGCTCCCGGAAATGGTACATATGGCAATCACGATACAAATGCAGCGAATTATTGTGTTTTTCATCGTTTAGTCCCCTTTTATAAGAATTGTTTCTTATATCTTTTGGAATCAATCTTCATTTTAGTCGCCAGTTAAAAGAATAGGCAGGCATATTATGGTTTTTGTTTTCATACATTCTAGTAAGTGGCATAGTAAGCCATCCGTTTTAATGATTTAGGATTGATGGACAACCTTTATAAAGGAGAAAAACGCTGTGAAAACACTCTATTCATTTTTGCCTAAAAAAATTGCCGATTCTATACTCACACTTACTCCTGCTGAACGAGAGCAACTAGAAGAAATCAGAATCCGTATTGGAAGGCCTTTGGAGGTTTCCTTCCATGACGGCGTACGGTTTATTGATATGGATATGACGCGTGAGGATGCCCTCCAGCTTCTCCATAAACTAAGCCATTATTCGGTTTATACACTAGAAGAAGAGCTTAAGAGAGGTTATATCACTATAGAAGGCGGTCATCGCGTTGGGCTTGCAGGCAAGGTTATCCTCGAAGACAGTGCAGTCAAGGCGATTCGGGATGTCGCTTCCTTTAATATTCGGATTGCAAAGGAAAAAATCGGTGCGGCTGAGCCTTTTGCTCCGTTTTTATATAACGGCTCGCGTTGGCTGCATACGATGATTATCGGACCCCCGCAAACTGGAAAAACAACAGTATTACGCGATATTGCCAGAATCATTTCAACAGGGAACAGCAAGGCTGGTATCGGACCGCTAAAGGTCGGGATTGTCGACGAGAGATCGGAAATCGCCGGGTGCATGGATGGAATCCCGCAGATGACCTTCGGGACGAGACTAGATGTGCTTGATTCCTGCCCAAAGGCGGAAGGAATGATGATGATGATTCGCTCGATGAGCCCTGATGTGCTAATCGTTGACGAGGTTGGGCGCAAAGAGGATGGAGAGGCGATTCTGGAAGCGGTGAATGCAGGTATCCAGCTGATGATGTCAACACATGGAACTTCATTTGATGAAATTAAAAACAGACCAACATTAAAGCCGATTATCGAAACAGGGATTTTTGAACGATATATTGAGCTGAGCAGAGCAAACGGTCCAGGGACGGTCAGTGCAATAAAGGATGGACAAGGTAGGGCTCTTGTGCAGGAAATGAAGGTGATGTAATAGATGATGAAAATAGTTGGAGCAATTATTATTCTTGCCTCCACAAGCTTTGGCGGCATGGAACTAGCCAAGACATTTAGCGAGCGGCCGAAGCAGCTAAGACAGCTTAAATCGGCATTGCAGTCATTGGAGGCAGAAATTATGTACGGCCATACACCGTTACATGAAGCAGCACGCCGGTTATCTGAGCAGCTTCAGCAGCCTTTAAGTCATTTCTTTGCGAGCTTTTCCGAAAAGCTGATGACGGAAGATACAACAGTAAAGGATGCTTGGACAACCTGTCTTGATGATATTTGGAAAAGAACAGCGATGAAAAAGCCTGAACTGGAAATCATGAAGCAATTCGGTGAAACACTGGGCAGACATGACAGAATCTCACAGCAAAAACAAATCCTGCTCACATTAACGCATATCGACAGAGAAGAACAAGAGGCAAGAGATATTCAACTGAAATATGAAAAGATGATAAAAAGCTTAGGCGTGCTCTCAGGGTTATTAATTGTCATTTTATTGATGTAGGTTTAGGAGGAGACATACATGGGTTTAGAGGTGGATATTATCTTCAAGATTGCAGGTGTCGGCATCGTAGTCGCCTTTTTGCACACGATACTGGACCAGGTAGGTAAGAAAGAGTATGCACAATGGGTTACATTATTTGGCTTTATCTATATTTTATTCATGGTTGCCAACATCGTAGATGACTTATTTCAAAAAATTAAATCGGTATTCTTATTCCAGGGATAAAGGGGGATACGATCATTGAAATACTTCAAATAGTCGGAGTAGCCTTAATCTCGACATTCTTAGCCCTAATTATAAAAGAGCAAAAACCTAATATCGCCTTTTTGTTAGTTGTATTTGTCGGCTGTGTGATTTTTCTGTTTCTTGTGGATCAAATCGCATCCATCATTGAAATGGTAGAAAGAATTGCCTTGAACGCAAAGGTGAATACCGTTTATGTGGAAACGATTTTAAAAATAATCGGCATCGCCTATATTGCTGAATTTGCCGTGCAAATAACAAAGGATGCTGGTCAAGGTGCGATTGCCTCTAAGATAGAACTTGCCGGAAAAATACTGATTCTCGCCATGGCCGTGCCGATTTTAACTGTTCTTGTAGAAACAATTATTAATATGATTCCTAATTAGTAAGACGCTTTAATCTCGAGGTGGACTGATGAAAACGAAACTAAAAGTTGCGCTACTATTCCTATTCACATTCTTTTTTGTATTTAATCCAGTTGTACAAGCAGCACCTCAAGAAGCTACAGAAGAAGAACCAACTGAGCAAAATGCAGCATTAAGCGCGGAAGAGGTCGTTCAAACTCAAATAGATAGCTTGGACTTATCCGAATTAAAAGGTTTCTGGGAAAGTATCACATCCGAGTATGGAGGGTATTTGCCAGAGATTCAGAAAGGGAGTCTATATGATTTTCTTAAAGGAGAAAAAGATTTTGATTACAGCATGTTTTTCTCTGGATTAGTTAAGTTTATTTTTCATGAAGTTGTCGTGAATGGCAAGCTCCTTGGTTCTCTTATTCTATTAACTGTTTTCAGCATGCTGTTGCAAATGCTCCAAAATTCATTTGAAAAGAGCTCCATCAGCAAGGTTGCTTATGCGATTGTATTTATGGTGATTATCATACTAGCATTGAACAGCTTTCATGTAGCTATAACATATGCCAATGAGGCGATTGGCACGATGACAAGCTTTATCCTTGCTTTGGTTCCGCTCCTGCTGGGATTGATGGCAGCATCTGGAGGAGTAATTTCAGCGGCGTTTTTTCATCCGGTAATTCTGTTTCTTATGAATACAAGCGGTATGCTGATCTCCTATATTGTGCTGCCCTTGCTGTTTTTAGCTACCTTGCTGCATATTGTCAGCAGTTTGTCAGAGCAGTATAAAGTCACACAGCTAGGTAATTTGTTGCGCAATATCTCTATCGGAATTCTTGGGTTATTCCTAACAATATTCTTAGGTGTTATATCTGTTCAAGGGATATCAACTGCTGTTACGGACGGGGTTACATTGCGAACAGCGAAATTTGTGGCAGGCAATTTCATTCCAGTCATCGGCAGAATGTTCACAGACACAGCAGATACAGTTATTAGCGCATCCCTTTTGCTTAAAAACACAGTTGGGATTGCAGGTGTTGCCATTCTGCTGTTAATCGTTGCTTTTCCTGCATTGAAAATTCTAGTGATTTCCATCATTTATAAATTTGCCGCAGCACTTCTTCAGCCACTTGGCGGAGGTCCTGTCATCAACTGTCTAGATATTATCAGCAAAAGTGTTCTGTATGTATTTGCTGCCTTGGCGATCGTTTCCTTCATGTTCTTTTTAAGTCTTACAGTCATTATCGCTGCAAGCAATGTGACGATGATGATGAAATAAGGTAGGTGAGTGAATATCAGTTATATAACAGAATGGGTCACCAATATAATTCTTTTTGTACTGCTTGCAACAGTCATCGATATGCTGCTGCCGAATTCAACATTTCAGAAATATGCGAAGCTCGTTTGCGGTCTGCTGTTGATCACGGTTATCTTAACACCTGTGTTCAAGCTTGTTTCCGGTGACTTTGAACAAGTGCTCAAAGCAGCTACTATCAATCTTCCAGAAGAAAAAAATATAGAAAATTCGATAGAATCGCAAAAAAAAGAAATACAAGCATCACTTGATGAATATACATTAGAAAAAATGGCTGTCCAACTGAAGGAGGATGCCAACAAGGAGTTGATAGCAGATTACGGTGTCGAAATCGATTCGATTAAACTATCGCTGAATGACCAAACAGAGCAAAGCTTTCCAGAGAATTTAGACAAACTTGTCCTCGTCTTGAAAGAGGCAGACGAAAACAATCAGGGGGCAGTGGAAGCAGTCAGCCCAGTATCTATTGACACACAGCAACCCCTTCTTGCAAGCAGTGACAAGGAACAAGTAGATAATGCAGATATTGTTTCATTTCTATCGGGAAAATGGGATGTACCACAAGATAGCATTGACATCCTAGCTAAAGGAGGGGAATAGTGCAGATATGGGAAAAGACAATGAAAATGACCACGAAAAGGACAAGACGCAAGGCCCGATCACCTTTTTGAAAAAGCTGATGTCTGGCAATAACAACAAGAAGCAAAACAAGGCTCAATACTTGATAATAGTCGTCCTGTTTGGAGCGGGAATCATGCTTTTAAGCAATATGTTCTTTAAAAACGACAACTCCGATGTATCTGCATTCAGCCAGAATGCGGAAAACACGTCCGAGCAGGCTGAAGAAGTTTTCGGACAGAAATCAAGCGGTTCATCTGATATTACTGATTACGAGAAACTATATACAGAAAAGATCAAAGAGGCAGTCAATTCAATGGCTGGCGTGAAAGACGCCGTTGTTTATGTGAACATTGATGGCTCTGAGAAAAAGGTATATGAGAAAAATCAGACAACTTCAAGTCAAACAACTGAAGAGGAAGACCCGCAGGGCGGGAAACGAACTGTGGAGGAAAACTCTTCAGAAGAGACGCTCGTTACTGTACCAAATGGAGATAAACAAGTTCCGATTGTGGTGGAAACAAAGAAGCCGACTATTAGAGGTGTTCTCGTCATCGCAAAAGGAGCTGAAAATATAAAAGTAAAAAGCATGATAGTCGAGGCTGTAACAAGGGCTTTAGATGTCCCAAGCCATCGGGTATCTGTTCAAGCAAAACAAAACTAAGGGGGATTCATAAATGTTATTGAAAAAACAAACTGTATGGTTATTGACAATGTTAAGCTTAGTGGTTGTATTGACTGTGTACTACACAACATCACCAGAACAGACAAATGAATTTGCTGCTACAGAAAGTAAGCAATCAGAAGATACAGCCAAGGAAAATGCAGCTGGAACTGAAAATGCTGAGCAAAGTGCAGAAACAAAAGGAGCAGAGGATGGCAGCTCTGTATCTACAGTCGCTTCAGATGAAGTGTTTGAAGAAATGCGCCTGCAACTTGATGAACAGCGCAGCAAGGAAGAAGAACAGCTGACAGAGACAATTTCAGAGGCAAAAACAGCAGAAGAGAAAAGTGCAGCTCAAGACAAAATTGATGAAATAAGAACACTTTCCGATAATGAAAAAATGGTGGAAACACTGATAAAAGCAGAAAATTATGAGGATGTACTTGTCCGCACTGTTGACGGCAAAGTTAATGTCACTGTAAAAGCAGAAGAGCTTTCTGCAGAAGCTGCAAATGATATTGTTCAGTTAGTAAGAGAAAACTTAAATCAGCCGAACGCATTTGTAGCAGTTACATTCGATCCAAAATAAGAAATTGCCGGCAAAAAGGAAAAGGCGACTTTTCCTTTTTGCTCTTTTTATGTCAAAACAGAAAATATGCTGTGAATAGTTATTTTCAGCAGAAAATGGTATGATAATTTAGCAGAAGGAATAAAAAACTGCAAGAAAAATGATACTGAATGATAGAAGTGGTTGAACTATTAGAAGGTCTTATCGTATGATATTAGTAGCTAGTCATAAAGAAATGTAATTAAAGGAGTGCAAGAATAGCATGTTGAAAATAGAAGAAATTAAGGATTTAATCAACCTAATCAATGATTCAAACATCAGCGACTTTGTATATGAGAACGAAGGAGCAAAGGTAGAAATCAAAAAAAATCGCCCTGAAGTGCAAGCAGTAGCAGCTGTAAGTGCACCAGCACCAGTACCTCAAGTTCAAGCAGTTCAGCCTCAAGCTGTGCAAGCTGCTCCAGAAGCTAAGCAAGCAGATGTAGCAGCAGAGAACCTACATAAGGTAACTTCTCCGATGGTAGGGACATTTTATCAATCAGCAACACCAGATGCTGCTGCATATGTTTCAGTTGGAGATAAAGTGTCAAAAGATACAGTAGTATGTATTGTGGAAGCAATGAAGCTATTCAATGAAATCACGGCTGAGGTTGAAGGGGAAATTGTCGAGATTCTTGTTAAAGACGGCGAGCTAGTAGAATATGGTGAACCTTTATTCTTAGTGAAGGCACTGTAAGAAGAGAGGGTTTAACATATGATTAAGAAACTGTTAATCGCAAACAGAGGAGAAATTGCGGTCCGCATTATTAGAGCGTGCCGTGAAATGAATATTGAAACAGTAGCAGTCTACTCAGAAGCAGACAGAGAAGCGCTTCATGTCCAGCTTGCAGACGAAGCTATCTGCATTGGGCCGACTTCTTCAAAGGAAAGCTATCTAAACTTTACAAACATCATCAGTGCAGCAATGCTGACTGGCAGTGATGCCATCCATCCAGGCTACGGATTTTTGGCAGAAAATGCTGACTTTGCGGAGCTTTGCCGTGACTGCAATATCACCTTCGTTGGACCAAGTCCAGAGGCGATCAATAAGATGGGAACAAAAGACATTGCCAGAGAAACAATGCGTGAAGCTGGTGTGCCGATTGTACCAGGCTCACAAGGTATCATTAAAGATTTAGAAGATGGTATCAGCTTAGCAGAGAAAATCGGCTATCCTGTTATTATTAAAGCAACTGCAGGCGGCGGTGGTAAAGGTATCCGTGTTGCCAGAACAAAAGAAGAGCTGATTAGTGGAATCAACATTACTCAGCAGGAAGCTTTGACAGCTTTCGGTAATGCTGGTGTATACTTGGAGAAGTTTATTGAAGACTTCCGCCATGTAGAGCTGCAGGTACTTGCTGATAACTATGGCCATGTTATTCACTTAGGTGAAAGAGACTGCTCTATCCAAAGAAGACTGCAAAAGTTGCTGGAAGAGACGCCTTCTCCTGTTTTGACAGAAGAAATTCGCAATAAAATGGGAGCTGCAGCAGTTAAAGCGGCAGAGGCAGTACAATATTCTGGTGCAGGTACAGTTGAGTTCATTTATGATTATCAAAACGAACAATTCTATTTCATGGAAATGAATACACGTATTCAAGTGGAACATCCGGTTACAGAAATGGTCACAGGTATTGATTTGATAAAAGAGCAAATACTAGTAGCATCTGGAAAACCATTGGCTATTACGCAAAAGGATGTAGAATTTAACGGATGGGCAATCGAATGCCGCATCAATGCTGAAAATCCAGCTAAGAACTTTATGCCTTCTGCCGGGAAAATCAATATGTACCTTCCGCCGGGCGGTTTAGGTGTTCGTGTTGATTCAGCAGCGTATCCTGGTTATACGATCCCGCCGTATTATGACAGCATGATTGCTAAAGTTATTACATATGGCGCAACAAGAGAAGAAGCAATATCACGTATGAAGCGTGCTCTTAGTGAATTCGTCATTGAGGGTGTTCATACGACAATCCCATTTCACTTGAAACTCCTTAATCATGAAAAATTTGTGGAAGGAAACTTCAACACAAAATTTTTAGAGATGTATGATTTGATGAAATCTGAAGATTAAAGGGAGGAACCAATATGAGCGAATCAACTATTTTAGATATGAACCAGGATTTTAACGGCTTAGGAAAAGTTGAAATTGCCCCTGAAGTCATAGAAGTAATCGCTGGAATTGCCGCATCTGAAGTGGAGGGCGTAGCCCAAATGAGAGGAAACTTTGCCTCTGGTGTTGTAGAAAAGCTTGGGAAAAAGCTGCACAACAAAGGAGTTAAGGTAGAACTTGCAGATGAAGGTATCAAGGTGGATGTTTATTGTGTCATGAATTTTGGCGTTTCCATCCCGCAAGTGGCACAGCAAATACAAGATAATATTCGCCAAACACTGATCAATATGACGGCGTTAGTGGCTGAAGAAATAAATATACATGTGGTTGGCGTTCAGTTTGAGAATGCTAAGCAAGATACAGAAACACAGCAAGAGATGTAAAAAAATAAGCTGCTATTAGGATATGCTTAACTTTCTATACATTTAGCGTTCCAAACTATGTGTAGAGAAGTAGCTATCCATGGCAGCTTTTTTCTTTGTCTGATTCATTCGTGAATAGCAGTTTCAAGCTATATATGCTATTATCTTTTTAGCAATGTTTGCAAAAATAGCATGAATGAGATCAAATAGTATAAAAATAAGAGTCCATGACAGGATTTTTTAGAGAAAAACATGACAAGCATGCAAATTACATGCAAGTGTTTAAAGGAGCATAAAGGAAATGAAAAGAAGAACGGCAAGAGAAAAGGCGCTTCAAGCATTATTTCAAATTGACCTGAGCGATATAGACAAAAATGAGGCAATCATCCATGCATTAGACGGAGAAAAGCCGGATGCCTATTTGTCTGCACTGGTGAATGGTGTGCTGGACAACCAGTTATCTATTGACGAGCATATTAAGAAGCACTTGGAAAACTGGACGATTGAAAGAATTGCCAATGTCGACAGAAATCTGCTTCGCATAGCTGTTTATGAACTTGTTTACAATACAGAGGAAGTGCCGCAAAATGTAGTAATTGATGAAGCGGTAGAAATTGCAAAAGCATATGGTGATGATAAATCAAGCAAGTTTGTTAATGGCATCCTTTCTAAAATTAAAAACAGTTTGTAAGGCTTGACTAAAGGGAATAAAAGAGTGCATGCCAAATAGGGCTTACTCGTCATTCGAAAGGGAAAAGCAGGACTTCTGCCATTCCCTTTTATCCTGTATAGGAGCGTTATATAATGGAAAATAGATATTTAACAATACAAGCATTAACAAAATACATAAAAAGAAAATTTGATGCAGATCCCCATTTGCAACATGTCCATGTCAAAGGAGAAATATCCAATTTCAAACAGCATAGCAGCGGGCATATGTACTTTACATTAAAGGATGATAAAGCAAGAATTCTTGCCGTTATGTTTTCAAGAAACGCACAAGGCATGAAATTCAAGCCTGAAAACGGCATGAAGGTACTTGTAAAGGCATCTGTTACCGTATATGAGCAAAGCGGTCAATACCAAATGTATGTGCAAGAAATGAGGCCAGACGGTGTCGGCGACTTGTATTTGGCATATGAACAGCTAAAGAAAAAATTGGAGGCAAGTGGACTGTTTTCTCCTACATATAAACAAGCAATCCCAAAATATCCTGATACAATCGGGATTATCACTTCTCCTACAGGTGCAGCCATCAGAGATATACTCATCACCATCAAAAGGCGTTATCCAATCGCTAAAATCATCATTTTTCCTGCACTAGTTCAAGGAGAGGCAGCAGCATCTTCTATTGTAAAAGCAATTGAAAAAGCTAACAATCTAACGGGCCCATCCATTGATGTATTGATTGTCGGAAGAGGCGGCGGTTCGATTGAGGAGCTTTGGGCATTTAATGAAGAAGCTGTTGCTAATGCTATATTTGCATCGAAAGTTCCGATTATATCTGCTGTAGGGCATGAAACAGACTTCACGATCGCTGACTTTGTTGCAGATTTGAGAGCTCCAACGCCAACTGGAGCAGCCGAAATGGCAGCACCGCATATGGAAGAGCTTATGGAAAGAGTGCTGACCCGTAAGGCAAGGCTCATTCGCGGAATGAAAGAAAGGGTCGACAAGGAAAAGCACAGACTCGGAAAGATGGAAAAATCATATGCCTTTCGTTATCCAAAGCTACTCCTTGACCAAAAGATGGAACAATTGGATAGGCAAAATGAATTATTGCAGCGCAATATTAAAAAGCTGCTTGCATCAAATGAAGAGAAGCAGGAAGTTCTGGCACGCCGCCTTCTCAGACGTCATCCACAAGAGCTGCTGAGTCTTGCAGAAAAGGACCGAATCAGCCTAGAAAAAAACCTTGTTCGAAATATGAGTTTAATATACCAGAACAAAGCACAGATGTTTCATTCCATCATTGGCAAAATGGATGCATTGAGTCCATTGAAAATCATGGAAAGAGGCTATAATCTTGCTTATTCAACTGAAGGGAAATTAATTTCCAGCATAAAACAAGTAACCGAAAATGAAAAAATAGAACTGCGGCTTTCGGATGGAACAGTAAAAGCTCAAGTGACATCTATTAAGGAGTGAATAAATATGTCTAAAATAACCGGCTTATCCTTTGAAGAAGCGATGGAAGAGCTAGAAAAGATTGTGGAAAAGCTTGAGGAAGGCGATGTGCCTCTTGAGGAAGCAATCAATACTTACAAAAGAGGGATGGAACTATCGAAGTTTTGTCATGATAAACTAAAAAATGTGGAAGAACAGCTTGCAGAAGTTGTCCTCGATAATGGACAAAAAGAAGCATTTTCCATAGGCGAGGAGGAATAAGCGCTTGTCCGGACTTTCTTTAGCAGCTTTTACAGAAAAATATAAAAAACTAGTTGAACAGCAATTAAAAGACAGCGTTTCACAACTGGCAGCCCCGGAAGTTATTCTAGATTCCATGCACTATTCTCTTTCTGCCGGCGGCAAGCGCATCCGCCCGTTGCTCACTTTCGCCACAATGGCGGCTTTTGGGAAAGATCCCGAATCTGGACTTATACCCGCTGCGGCAATTGAAATGATACATACATATTCATTGATTCATGATGATCTGCCAAGCATGGATGATGATGATTTGCGAAGAGGTATTCCTACTAACCATAAAGTCTATGGTGAAGCTATTGCCATTCTTGCAGGAGACGCCTTACTTACATACAGCTTTCAGCTTGTAACAAGCATGAAAGACACTGACGCAGATAAAAAAATTAAAGTGCTGGAAATTATTGCGAAGGCTGCAGGTGCTGAAGGTATGGTCGGCGGTCAAGTCGGCGATATTGAAGGGGAAGGAAAACAGCTTTCTAAACAAGATCTTGAATATATCCATGTCCATAAAACAGGCAAAATGCTCGAGGCAAGTGTCTTAGTCGGCGCTCATCTTGCAGACGCAAAAAGCGAGCAGATTGAGCTTTTAACAGCTTTTGCTTATCACTTAGGTCTAGCCTTCCAAATCAGAGATGATATTTTAGATGTAGAGGGCGATGAAGAACTGATCGGCAAGCCTCTTGGAAGTGATGAAGATAATCATAAGAGTACATATCCCGCTCTCCTGACAATGGACGGGGCAAAAAAAGAGCTCGCTTATCATATTGCTGCTGCTAAGGAAAAGCTCGCCGGTTTATCGCTGGAAACTAAACTGTTGGAGGAAATGACAGATTTAGTCGGTAATCGTAACAGCTAAAAACATGTTTAACTAATAATTGAATTAGGGTATATTTGGGAAAAGACACTTCTTTTTTAAGGACAAGTTAACCCTGCTACGTAAAGAATATACGTAAATACGACCGTTATCACTTTGTGTTAGCGGTTATTTTTAGGAGCTTTATGTTAAAATAAACATGAATGGTACTTTTTATGTGAAAAAGGTGTTCGGATTTAAGTTTTCTTTTTTAATATATATTTACCACTTAGTAAGAACTATATAGAATTACTTCCTATTAAGGATGTTTGAATGGTATAATACATATTTAATATGTATAGCTAATAATAAAGGTTAGATGATAATAAAGCATACATAATTTTAATTTATTTATAAAAAAGGAAATAAACACGGTTTTTTATATAAGGTTTAAATTGAAGGAAAGAGAGTTGTTAACGATGGATTTATCGTCAATAAAGAATCCAGCCTTTCTCAAAGACCTATCGATCGAAGAACTTGAGAAGTTGAGTGAAGAGGTTCGTCATTTTTTAATAAATAAACTGTCGGATAAGGGCGGACATCTCGGTCCGAATTTAGGTGTAGTCGAGTTGACAATCGCATTGCATAAATGTTTTGATAGCCCGAAAGACAAGTTTATTTGGGATGTAGGACATCAAGCATATGTGCATAAAATCTTGACAGGCAGAGCGAAGGATTTTGATACGCTCAGACAATATAAAGGGTTATCAGGATTTCCAAAAATGAATGAAAGCGAGCATGATGTTTGGGAAACTGGTCACAGCTCTACCTCTTTATCAGCGGCAATGGGTATGGCAGTTGCTCGTGATTTGAAGAAGGAAGACTCTTATGTTGTGCCAATCATTGGTGATGGTGCTTTAACAGGCGGAATGGCGTTAGAAGCTTTAAACCATATTGGCGATGAGAAAACTAATATGATTGTGATTCTTAACGACAATGAAATGAGCATTGCACCAAATGTTGGAGCATTGCATCATGTGCTTGGAAGACTGCGGACAGCCGGTAAATATCAATGGGCGAAAGATGAACTGGAAATGCTCATGAAAAAAATCCCCGCAGTTGGCGGGAAGCTGGCAGCGACAGCAGAAAGAATTAAAGACAGTCTAAAATATCTGCTTGTTTCTGGTGTGTTCTTTGAAGAGCTTGGCTTCACATACCTAGGTCCGGTCGACGGCCATAACTATGAAGATTTAATGGAACATTTGAATTATGCAAAGAAAACGGAAGGCCCGGTCCTTTTGCATGTATTGACGAAAAAAGGCAAAGGCTTTTCACCTGCTGAGAAGGATAAGGTCGGCACATGGCATGGAACAGGTCCATATAAAATTGAGACAGGTGCTCTAGTGAAGCCTGCCAATACTGCCCCAGCATGGAGCAAACTTGTCAGTGATACGGTGCTTAAGCTTGCTAGACAGGATGAAAGAATTGTCGCCATTACGCCTGCCATGCCTGTTGGGTCTAAACTTGAAGCCTTTGCGCAAGAGTTTCCGGACAGAATGCTAGATGTGGGAATTGCAGAACAGCATGCAGTTACACTTGCAGCAGGGCTTGCAACCCAAAACATGAAGCCGTTTTTGGCGATTTATTCTACTTTTCTGCAAAGAGCATATGACCAGATGCTTCACGATGTATGCAGACAAAATCTGAACGTCTTTATTGGTATTGACCGCTCAGGACTTGTAGGTGCAGACGGAGAGACACATCAAGGTGTGTATGACATTTCCTTCCTTCGCCATATGCCGAATTTAGTAATAATGATGCCGAAAGACGAGAACGAAGGTCAGCATATGGTTCATACAGCGCTTAGCTACAATGATGGACCGATTGCAATGAGATTCCCTCGAGGTAACGGGCTTGGTGTTCCGATGGACGAAACATTACAGTCAATTCCAATTGGAACTTGGGAAGTGCTGAGAGAAGGCACAGATGCAGCTATTTTGACATTCGGTACAACAATCGGAATGGCGATGAAAGCTGCTGAAATTCTTGAAAAGCAAGGAACATCTGTTAAAGTCATTAATGCAAGATTTATCAAGCCATTGGATGAGCAGATGCTAAATGAATTGTTCAAACTCCAAATGCCAATATTAACAATAGAAGAAGCAGTATTGCAAGGCGGTTTTGGCAGCTATGTTCTTGAATATGCACAAGGAGCTGGCTTTGGGTCTACTGTTATTGACAGAATGGGAATTCCTGATCAATTTATAGAGCATGGAGATGTTGATTCCTTGTTGGCAGAAATTCACTTAACAACAGAAGAAGCGGTTAAAAGAATTAACTCGATTGCGAGAAAAAAACAAAAAAGGGCTTAGATAATAGATGAAGAAAGAACGCATTGATGTTTTATTAGTCGAGCAAGGATTATTTGAAACGAGAGAAAAAGCAAAGAGAGCCATCATGGCAGGAATTGTGTATTGTGATGAGGAGAGACTGGATAAGCCGGGCGAAAAAATCCCGGCAGAATCCAAGCTTACTGTCAAAGGAAAAACACTGAAATATGTGAGCCGCGGCGGCTTGAAGCTGGAAAAAGCACTGGAAGTCTTTGATTTAACAGCTCAAGACAAAGTTTTGCTCGATATAGGCGCGTCAACAGGTGGTTTTACAGATTGCGCCTTACAAAATGGTGCGAAAATGTCCTATGCACTTGATGTGGGCTATAACCAGCTTGCCTGGAAGCTTAGACAAGATGAAAGAGTAGTTGTAATGGAGCGCACTAACTTCCGTTATGTTACTCCTGCAGATTTAGAAGGAGAAATGCCGAATTTTGCATCCATCGATGTTTCTTTCATTTCTTTAAAGCTGATTCTTCCTGTGTTGAAAACCTTGCTGGTTTCTGGCAGTGATATTATTGCATTAGTTAAGCCGCAGTTTGAGGCAGGCAGAGAGCAAGTCGGCAAAAAGGGAATTGTCCGCGATAAAAAGGTTCATATGGATGTACTCGAAACGATTATTGAGTTTTCGAAGAAGGAAGGCTATCAAATCAAAAACCTGTCCTTTTCACCGATAACAGGCGGAGATGGGAACATTGAATTCCTTCTCCATTTATATTGGTCTGAAAATCAAGACGGAACAGATGCACAAATCCACATAAAAGAAGTCGTAGATTCTGCACATGAGGAACTGAAAAAAGCAAAGCAGTAAGTTAATAGGGACTCTTCTGAAAGGAATAAGTTCACACTTATTCCTTTTTGGATTGCAAAAGAATACATACAAATTATAGAATAAAGATACAATGAATATACAAGGATTAAGAAGGTTTTTGTCAAACGATGGCGAAATATAGGAGTATAGACTTTAAAGTCTGCATAATGCAGACAAAAAAATGTACTTAACTAAAAACTTTTTAAATCACAACTCTAAAAAAAGTGGACAAATTGTCCATAAAGGAATGATAGATATGAATAAAGGCCAAAGGCATATAAAAATAAGAGATATTATTGCCAATAATGAAATAGAAACACAGGATGATCTTGTAGATGAGCTGAAGAATGCTGGTTATAATGTGACACAAGCAACTGTTTCAAGAGATATTAAGGAGCTTCATCTTGTAAAGGTGCCGTTGCAGGACGGCCGCTACAAATACAGCTTGCCGGCAGACCAGCGCTTTAATCCGCTGCAGAAACTAAAAAGAACGCTAATGGATGCATTCGTAAAAATTGATTCTGCAGGAAATTTGCTCGTATTGAAATCACTTCCTGGCAATGCACAAGCAATCGGTGCGCTGATCGATAACCTTGATTGGGATGAGATTTTAGGGACCATTTGTGGAGATGACACATGTCTTATTATTTGCCGTACTGCAGAAGACGGACAAACGATTACAGACCGCTTTCTTGATATGTTGTAAAAGAGGTGACATATTTTGCTTAATGAATTATCAATTAAAAATTTTGCCATAATAGAATCCTTATCCGTCTCCTTTCAAAAAGGATTGACCGTTCTAACAGGGGAAACAGGTGCTGGGAAATCCATTATTATTGATGCGATAAATTTGCTTGTAGGCGGCAGGGGTTCTGCTGAATTTGTTCGCCATGGGGAAGAAAAGGCAGAAATAGAAGGGCTTTTTTATATTGAAAATGGCCATCCTTGCTTTCAGAAAATGGAAGAGTTCGGAATAGATATCGAGGAAGGAACCATTATCTTGAGAAGAGATATCTCCGTTTCAGGCAAAAGTGTTTGCCGAATAAACGGAAAGCTTATAACGATTTCCACATTGAGGGAAATCGGCTCAAGCCTTATTGATATCCATGGCCAGCATGAGCATCAGGAATTGATGGATGAAACGAAACATCTCATGCTTCTGGATACGTATGCTCATACAGAACTCGCCCCTGTGCTAAAGGAATATGAAGCATTATACCGTTCGTATACTCAAACACAAAAAAAGCTTATGAACTTGACTGAAAATGAACAGCAGATGGCTCATCGTTTGGATTTATTAACCTTTCAGCATCAGGAAATTATTAATGCCAATCTGCAAAAGAATGAAGATGAAGAATTGCTGGAGGAAAGAAAAAAGCTCGGCAATTTTGAGAGAATCTTCGAAAGCATTCAAACAAGCTATACTGCCTTAAAGGGAGAACAAAAGGGATTAGACTGGCTTGGTGAAGTGATGGGGCATATGGAAGAAGCAGCAAGCCTTGATCCAGAGTATAAAGAGATTGCAGATTCTGTATCTAACAGTTTTTACATACTGGAGGATGTTGCAAGCAGGCTTCGAAACAGTCTTGATTATCTTGAATATGACCCTGAACGGCTCAATAGTATAGAATCCAGATTGAATGAGATAAATTCACTAAAACGTAAATATGGAAAATCCGTTGACGAAATATTGGAATATGCCGCTAAAATTGAAGAGGAGCTCGAAACACTCCAAAATAAAGAAACACATATTGATATGCTTGAAAAAGAATTATTAAGCATCAAAAAGGATTTGTTAGTAGAAGCAAATGAGCTTAGTTCTCTTCGCAAAAAAGCTGCACTCCGATTGACAGAAGACATTCATCAAGAACTGAAACAGCTGTATATGGAAAAGACAGTGTTTGAAGTCAGAATTAATGCGGATGATGATAATGTAACTAAATCTGGTATGGATGATGTGGAGTTTTATATTTCAACAAATCCGGGCGAGCCGCTTAAGCCATTGTCTAAAATTGTTTCAGGCGGTGAATTGTCGAGAATGATGCTTGCATTAAAGAGTATTTTTTCTAAGCATCAAGGCGTGACGTCGATTATCTTTGACGAAGTGGATACAGGTGTCAGCGGTAGAGTTGCACAAGCGATTGCTGAAAAGATATCCAAAGTTGCAGCAGGTTCACAGGTGCTTTGCATATCCCATATGCCGCAAGTGGCAGCCATGGCAGATACCCATCTTTATATTGCTAAAGCCATTCATGATGGAAGAACTTCGACGACTGTCACTCCATTGGCAAAACAAGATAAAGTAAAAGAAATTGCCCGAATGATATCCGGAACAGAAATTACCGATTTGACAAAAAAACATGCAAAAGAGCTGTTAAAATTAGCCCAAAAGGTCAAGAATAATGGATAGAACAAGGAAAACCTCTGTTTAACAGGGGTTTTCTATTTTTACTAAGGAACTTTTGAGTATGCTTTTAGCTATTCAAGTTTTACAAAATTACTATTACTAACCAAAGTGTGCAGGTTTTTTATAGTTTTTACAGTAATAAATGACCGCCATGCAGGCAAACTTATATATAAGCCACAAGTTTGGTGACAAGAAGCGAGGAGAGTGAATGATTTGAAAATGGATTTCCTTAGAAAAATAATTGGTGGAATTCTCCTTGTTTCATTAATATCTTTAAGTTTCAATAAACCCTTTCAACAATATCTTCATATCCCAAAAAGCGTCACTATCTTTGAAGGCCAAAATACAGTGATAAACAGTTCATCGATACCTGCATCAAGCATGATGACAGAGGACAATTCAGTCGTTGCCTTAAGTCAAGATGAAGGGAAGTATTCGCTGCATGGTGAAGAGAATGGTAAAAACGAAATGGTTTTAGAGCTGGCAGGCTTTCCGATAAAAAAAGTTGATGTGAATGTTTTAAAAGACTTTAAAGTTATCCCAGGCGGACAATCCATCGGGGTAAAATTAAATACAGTTGGCGTATTAATCGTCGGCCATCATCAGGTGAACACGGAAAATGGCAAAGCTTCCCCTGGTGAAAAGGCTGGCATAAAAGTTGGAGATATGATTACAGAAATCAATGGCAAACAAATCGAAAAAATGGCGGACGTAGCACCATTTGTCCAAAGTGCAGGCGAAACTGGAGATCCGCTTAACTTAACAATAATGAGAGAAAAAGAAAAAATCAAAACAAAATTGGTTCCTTTAAAAGAAAAAGGATCAAGCACATATAAATTGGGGTTATATATTAGAGATTCAGCAGCTGGAATTGGAACGATGACGTTCTATCATCCGCAATCAAAAAAATATGGAGCTTTAGGCCATGTCATTTCTGATATGGATACGAAAAAGCCAATAGTTGTCGATGACGGAGAAATTTTGCGATCGACTGTTACAAGCATAGAAAAAGGGGAAAATGGCAATCCAGG
Source organism: Niallia sp. Man26 (assembly GCF_022049065.2). Classification (NCBI taxonomy): domain Bacteria; kingdom Bacillati; phylum Bacillota; class Bacilli; order Caryophanales; family Bacillaceae; genus Niallia; species Niallia sp. Man26. Next base: position 2,572,710 of record NZ_CP095743.1, on the reverse strand, counting down.
TGAAAAGCTGGCGAGATTTTCTTCCGATAAAGAAGTAATTGGTAATATTACAACAAACAGCCCATTCGGAATTTTTGGTGAACTAAATAGAGGTATCTCCAATGGAGTGATGGATAAAGCAATGCCGATTACCTTATCCGACCAAGTGAAAGAAGGACCGGCTCAAATTCTTACTGTTGTTGATAATGACGAAGTGAAATTGTTTGATATAGAAGTGGTCAGCTCTGTGCCGCAGAAATTCCCAGCAACAAAAGGGATGGTTATCAAGGTAACAGACAAGGAGCTTCTGAAGAAAACAGGAGGAATTGTGCAAGGAATGAGCGGCAGCCCTATCATTCAGGACGGTAAGCTTATCGGAGCAGTTACCCATGTTTTTGTTAATGACCCGACTAGTGGATATGGTGTTCATATTGAATGGATGCTGAATGAAGCTGGAATTGACATTTATGAGGAAAACAAGCAGAAGGCTTCCTAAATGAAAAGAAGCGCACCAATTAGGTGCGCTTTTTTTATAGGTTTGAAAAGATAAATTCAAGCAGCAAACCAATTCCTAGGAACAATCCGAAGAATGTATTTGTTTGGGCTGTTGATTTCATTGCAAGTGGTGTTTCACTGCGGCTGCCTTTAAAGCCTTTGATTGCTTGGATTGGTTTAGCAATACTTAAGAATACAATTAAGAGCCACGGACTGCTTACACCAAATAGGATAATTCCGATAACCCAAATATACGATATGGCAAATAATGCAGCAAGGAGCTGGACAGCTCTTTCAAATCCCATTAAAATCGCAATTGTTTTTCTGCCCCCGAGAGTATCCTCTTCAATATCTCTTATATTGTTAGACAGGTTAATGCAGCCGATTAAAATCGCGATTGGCACAGAAATCAAAATGCTTTGTTCATTAACAAAACCTGTTTGAATATAGAAAGAAATAAGGATGAAAATCGTTCCCATGCAAATGCCAGAAAACAATTCACCAAATGGAGTGTAGGCAATAGGAAGCGGTCCTCCTGTATATAGGTAACCAATTGCCATACCAAGCAGGCCGACAAGAGCAATCCACCAGCTTGTGCTCATACAAATATAAACACCTAAAAGGAGCGAAACAGCATAAAGGCCGACTGCCAAGTTCATAACTGTTTTCGGCTTCATCCCGTGTCTGACAATAGCACCGCCAATCCCAACAGAATCGGCAGTATCCAATCCGCGAATGAAATCATAATATTCATTGAACAAATTCGTAGCTATTTGAATAAACAAACAAGCAAACAGCATCGCCAAAAATAAACCTGGATGAATCTGTTCATATTGTAATGCTAAAACTGTTCCGATAAATACAGGAACAAAAGAAGCAGTTAACGTGTGTGGTCTAGTCAGCTGCCACAATACTTTATGTGTAGGCTGATCGTTCTTTGCAACATTTTCCATAAAAAAAATCCTTTCTGTAAAACCATTCTAAAAAATAATACGATATGCGAAAGTCCATCTTTTATAATAACTTAAATTTCCCGTCAGCAACAAGAGCGTATTCATAAAATCGCCATATTTTTTTAGTTATAAAATACTTATTTTTTTAATGGGGTAAAATTATCAGCTTTTATAACCATTAAAAGCTTTATTCTCACCTAATAAAGGTTGTATAATAAATACATAAAGATTATTCGACAAACACGCACAGAAAGCAGTTAAATGGCGAAAGTGGTCGAAAATAAGAGAATACATGAGAAAAAACGAGTTTTTCTATATTTTTTTATAAAATCAAAGGATTTTTAGTTACTTTGTCGAAATTGTCATTTAGAATAAAAGTAGAAATAGAGAGATATTGGATATTGAGGAGGAAACTATCATTGAAGAAAATACAAGTATGTGTTGTTGATGACAATAGAGAACTTGTTGGATTGCTGGAGGAATACATAAATTCCCAGGAAGATATGGAAGTCGTCGGTGTAGCCCATAACGGTCAGGAGTGTTTGGATCTTCTGGAGGATATACAGCCTGATGTTATGGTATTGGATATAATCATGCCTCATTTAGATGGTTTGGCCGTTCTCGATAGAATGAAGCAATTGAGTATTCCATCCATGCCAAATGTCATTATGCTGACAGCCTTTGGTCAAGAGGATGTCACAAAAAAAGCTGTTGACCTTGGAGCATCTTACTTTATTTTAAAGCCATTCGATATGGATTATTTAGCTAGCCATATCCGCCAGGTGAGCGGCAAATCAAACGGTTTTGTCCGCAAACAAACATCCTCAACATCTTACAGATCACAGCAGCAAGAACAAAAACCAAGAAATCTTGATGCAAGCATCACGAGCATCATCCATGAAATCGGTGTTCCTGCCCATATTAAAGGCTATCTTTATTTAAGGGAAGCTATTTCAATGGTGTATAATGATATTGAATTATTAGGCTCGATTACAAAAGTTCTTTACCCTGATATTGCTAAAAAATATAATACCACTGCGAGCCGTGTAGAGCGGGCAATTCGTCATGCAATTGAAGTGGCGTGGAGCAGAGGCAACATCGATTCCATCTCCACCCTGTTCGGCTACACTGTCAGCATGTCCAAAGCAAAACCGACGAACTCAGAATTTATCGCGATTGTGGCAGATAAGCTGAGATTGGAACATAAGGCTTCCTAATAAAGATTGTCACTAATCTAATAGGTAAATGAAGAAAAGCACTTCCTATTTATTAATGGGAAGTGCTTTTTTCTGAAATAAAATAGTCAAGTAAGACACAAGAATACTTCTTGTTCTAATAATTCCGCTCATTTTCTAATACTTCAATAATTGCCTCAAGATTATAAATGGTTTGATCGAGCATGTTAAGCAGTTCTTCCTGCTTTTTAGTATCTTTCGTATGTAGGCTTTCTTGCGTTAATGAATGGATGGTTTCGACCTCTTCTAGTGCACCGTCCATTGCGAGCATAGTACTGCTGTATTGGAATCTTTGTTTATCTGTCAGCAAATCTTCTTTTTCCTTATAGATTGTTGGCAAAGTTTCTAAGTCATCAATCAAGCCATCGATTGTTTTATGGGTCGTGTCAATATAATCCATTTCCTTTATTTCATCAGCATTGCTTTTTTCTTCATCATCTGTAATGTTAAATTCTTCTGATCGCTTTACTTCAAGTGAACATCCTGCCAACAAAAATAAGCTTAAGACAAAAAAAACAGCAATTCTAATCTGCATATTATCTTTATTTCCTCCAGACCATTTAATGAGTATAAGTTATATACGGGTTATGATTCAGAATTGTTTCAAATTCTGAATATGTTCTTTTCGTGCAAGTAAATTTGTAAAAAAATCAGCCGAATATCTTTATGTAAATAAAAAAAGTAAAAAAAGAGACCGTGTTGAAAACCCGGTCTCTGTTCACATCCATTTTTTAGCCCATAATTCCACAGCATCCAATGCTTTGCCTAGTTCATGGCCTTTTTTTGTCAAAGAATATTCCGTTCGTATCGGCCTCTCTGTAATAACATTGCGTATGACGATGCCGTGATGCTCAAGATCCTTAATTCTTTCATTCAGCATGCGTTTGCTGAGATCTGGAATAAAGCTGTGAATTTCACTAAATCGCTTCGGTTCATCCATTAATGCGTGAATAATAAGTCCAGTCCACTTTTTGCTGATGAATTGATACAGCTTCTCCACCTTTTCGCTTAAGTTGCGCGGAGTCTTTTCTTCGCTCATTTCCTTCATCCTCATTTTTTTAGTTATTAATGATAACCAATATATTATAAATAACATAGTTAAATAATTAAAAAAATCAGCCTTACTTACATAATATCATATAAAACGTTTTCAATAAATGATTTTGTGACAATTGTGTGGCAGTGACCGTTGACGAAGAAAAAATAGGGGAGTAGAATCTGTAACGTAAATTAACCAGTTAACTTTTAGTAACCAAGTTAAAGGAAGAAGGAATAGAAGATGAGCAAAGTTATTTTCTTAGAAAAAGACGGTTCGATTCATACAACATTAAAAGGTAAGGATGTCCTTGCAAATCCATTGCTTAATAAAGGAGTTGCCTTTACAGAAAAAGAAAGAGAGGAGCTTGGCCTTAACGGTATCTTGCCTCCAGCGGTCTTGACGCTTGAAGAGCAAGTAAAAAGAGCATATGAGCAATTTGCTTCCAAATCAAGTAATCTGGAGAAAAACAATTCATTAAATGATTTGTTCAACCGCAACGTGGTTTTATATTACAGATTGTTAACAGATCATTTGAGCGAAATGCTGCCGATTGTTTACACACCGACTGTTGGTCAATCCATCCAAGAATACAGCCACGAATATCACCGTCCAGGTGGTGTTTACCTGTCTGTTAATGATTTAGATGGAATTGAGGAAGCACTTGCGAATACTGGTGCTTCAGCAGACGATATTGATTTAATCGTTGCAACAGACTCTGAGAGCATTTTAGGTATTGGTGACTGGGGTGTCGGCGGAATCAATATCGCAATTGGAAAACTGGCTGTATATACAGCAGCTGCAGGTATCCACCCAAAACGTGTATTGCCAGTAGTGCTTGATGCAGGTACAAACAATGAAAAGCTAATTAACGATCCATTATATATCGGTAACCGCCATGAAAGAATTCGTGGTGAAAAGTATAATCAGTTCATTGATGCTTATATTGAAAAAGCACTTGACATGTTCCCGAATGCATTGCTGCACTGGGAGGATTTCGGTAATGTGAACGCACGCCATATTATTGAGAAGTATAAAGATAAAGTTTTAACATTCAATGATGACATCCAAGGTACTGGAGCAGTAACGTTAGCAGGTATTCTTTCAGGATTAAAAATCAAAAATGAATCATTAAAGGATCAACGTGTATTAGTGTTTGGACCAGGAGCTGCCGGTATTGGTAACGCAGACCAAATGAAAGATGCGATGGTTCTTGAAGGTTTGACAGAAGAAGAAGCATGTGCAAGATTCTGGGCTGTTGATCACAGAGGTCTGTTGACAGATGGCATGGACGGTATTTTGAGCTTCCAAAAACCATATGTACGTTCAGAAGCAGAAGTTGCAGGCTGGGAAAAAGAAAATGGCATTATTTCATTAATGGAGACAGTTAAACAAGTGAAGCCGACCATTTTGATTGGTACTTCAGGTGTTGCAGGTGCTTTCACAGAAGCAATCATTAAAGAAATGGCAAAACATGTTGAGCGTCCAATCATCATGCCGATGTCAAACCCAACGCATCTAGCCGAAGCAGTTCCTTCAGACCTGATTGAATGGACAGACGGAAAAGCGTTAATCGCTACTGGAAGCCCATTTGAGCCTGTTGAATATAAAGGAATTAGCTATGAAATTGGTCAATCAAACAATGCCTTTGTATTCCCAGGCCTTGGTCTTGGTTCGATTGTAGTAAAAGCTAAATTAATTACAGACAGCATGTTCATTGCATCTGCAGATGCAGTTGCAAAGCTTTGTGATACTAGCAAAGATGGAGCTTCATTGCTGCCAAGTGTTTCTCAGCTTCGTGAAGTTTCCTATGAAGTAGCAGTTGCTGTTGCTAAAGCAGCCATTGAAGATGGAGTTGCACAAGATATTCCTGCAAATGTGGAGGAAGCTGTGAAGGATGCTATGTGGTATCCAGTATATAAAGATATTGAAGCAATGTAAGTATTGTTGAAAGAAATAAGGCTTTAAAGAGGGAGGCTTTTAATCTTAGTAATACGGATTAAAAGCCGGATTTACCCTAAAGAGCAGTCTCACTTATTTTTTGAAGAATTAAAACCTACTTAATAAATAGGTTAAGTAGAGTTTAGTAGCACAATTTTTGAGCGTATTGATACGCTTTGGATAACATTTGGGGGATTTAAATTATGGGTATAGGTCAAATATTTATTATATTAATACCAATTTTCTTTGTCATTATTTTAGGTTATTTGGCAGGGTATTTTAAAAAGTTCGATGCTGCTTCATCTAAAGGCTTGAACACACTTGTTACAAAGTTTGCGTTGCCAGCACATTTATTTGTCGGAATTACAACAACTTCTAAACAAACACTTATCGATAAATGGCCTTTCTTTGTCACAATGTTCATAGGTATTATCGGTTTCTATGTAGTTCTTTTACTGATTTCACGTTTTGTATTTAAAACATCAACAACTCCAGCATCTATGTTTGCATTAAATTCTACGCAGCCATCATTTGCATTTATGGGTATACCAGTATTAGGAAGTATATTTGGGGCGGATGCAGTTGCAATCCCTATTGCGATAACTGGTGTAGTAGTTAATGCACTTCTTGATCCATTGGCTAGTATTATCGGAACTATTGGCCAGTCAAGCACCAATGCGAAGGAAAAGGGACAAAGCTTATGGAAAGTGACTGTTTCATCTATTCTGCATGGATTGTCTGAACCGCTTGCATGCGTGCCGTTGCTTGGTGTCGTTTTAATTCTTTGCGGCTTCCATTCACCAGATATACTAGCAGACAGCTTAGATGAAATTGGTTCTATCACTTCTGGTGCAGCTTTATTTGCTATTGGGGTAACAATTGGTATCCGCAATATTAAATTCAGCAAAACTGCTATCAGCATTGCCTTCATAAAAGCGATTATTCATCCGTTGGCAATGGTATTGATTGCTCTAATGATGGGATTATCTAAAACAGATATGACAAATGCAATCTTATTGGTTGCTTTCCCAGGCTCAGCAGTAGCTGCGATGATTGCAACAAGGTTTGAGACATTGGAAGCTGAAACAGCGTCCTCCTTTGTCCTCAGTGCCATCCTTTCCTTAATTACATTACCAATCTTCCTGTCTTGGTTGATGTAAGATCATTTTAACAGGCTGGGACACAAGTATGTAAAATACGAATCAAAACCAAACTATTTTTATCATTTATTGATTAATAGTTTGGTTTTTTTTGTTTCGATTATATACAATAATTAAAAATCTTAGTGGAATCGAGCAAAGGTCACTCGACTCCTGCGGGAAATAGAGGGAAGGATGAGACCCAGCAGGCGAAGACGAGGAGGCTCATCTTTCTCCCCGCGGAAAGCAAAGTGGCCGAGAGCGCAATGAAACGAACTAATTTTAAAGCCGTATTGAATAATACCAAGCTTTATTGTTTCTAAGTTTAAGTTAGATGGAATATTATTATTCGTGTTTAGATGGGTTATATTTTGTATTGGCTCATCTTTATCGTTGCAAGGTTATTTTTTAGAAGGATTACGAAAATGACAATCAGTCGAAAAGTATAAAGAAATCATAAATTTTTCATTCTTTTTGTAAACTTTGTTGTAAAGATTTGCTTTCCCATGTTTAACCTGTTACTATAAAGGAGACTTATTTTTGTTCGAAGTAAATAGTTAGGATAGAACATTCTTTATTTTTTATGAAGAGCAAGGATAGTAATACATAGTGTGTGAAGCACATAGGAGGAAACAAAAATGGCTACAGGTAAAGTAAAATGGTTCAACGCTGAAAAAGGATTTGGTTTCATCGAAACTTCAGAAGGACAAGATGTATTCGTACATTTCAGTGCTATTCAATCTGAAGGTTTCAAAACTTTGGATGAGGGCCAAGAAGTTTCTTTTGACATAGAAGAAGGACAACGCGGACCACAAGCTGCTAACGTTACTAAAGCTTAATTAACTTTCAACAAAAACAGACTCTAACTTTCGTTAGAGTCTGTTTTACTATCAACACAATTTCTAGTTTAGGAGTGTGTGTATATGACATTGATATTTGCTCACAGAGGTTATTCTGCCCGTTTTCCTGAAAATACGATGATAGCTTTCACGGAAGCAGAGAAGGCTTCAGCGAACGGAATTGAGCTGGATGTGCAAATGACGAAGGATGGCGAATTAGTCATCATTCATGATGAAACAGTGGACCGCACGACAAATGGAACTGGATTTGTTGCAGAACATACTTTTAGTGAGTTAAGGAAATTACAAGCTTCTTATAAATTTGCTGGTGTTAACGAAAAGATACCTTCATTAAAAGAGCTGTTTGAATGGATGCAGGGCAACTCCTTATTATGCAATATTGAGTTTAAAAACAATAATGTCCCATATGATGGCATGGAAGAAAAAACAATTAATCTTATTTCTGAGTTTGGATTAGGTGACCGGATTATCTTTTCTTCCTTTAATCATTACAGCATGGTGCTCAGCCACCGAATTGCCCCAGAAATAGAAACAGCCGCACTGCTTTCAGATAGAATATATCAGCCATGGATTTATGCAACAGCAATCAAGGCTAAAGGAATTCATCCTAATTACAAAAGGATCACCATTCCAATGGTGGAGCAGGCTGAAAGGTTTGGCATAAGTGTTAGGCCTTATACCGTTAATGATGCAATGAAAATGACAGAGTTTATCCAAGCCGGAGCGTCCGCTATTATTACGGATGAACCAGTTCAAGCTATGCAAATTCTTCAGGCATCCTCTAAATAGGACTGTGCGGTTCCTGCTACTAATGCAGGTACCTTTTTTATGTAAAAAATGTAAGCGTTTAAATTGAATAAATTATCAGAATACATAAAAATCGAGAAAAAATTTGCATGGAATTGCAAATATGTTTATAGTATAGATATGAAATAAATTGCACGGTTAATATTTTATGATTATGCAAAAAGTGAGGTTTTTGCAAATGGATTTATCCTATCAATCAACAGAACAATCGATCTTTCAGGACTTAAAAGAAGCGGTCGTGCTCATTGATAAACAAGGAAGAATTGTTTATTACAACCAGCAGGCAAGCACGCTTGCTGCACATCAGAACAAAAGGCCGTTAGCGAAGGATGCGCATATTCTTGATGTCTTTCCTAAAGCAGAGCTGATGAGAGTGCTCCAGACGAAAAAGGCAGAAATCAGAAAGTTATTCCGTCTGTCTGAACATATTTCCGTGCATGTGTCCCGTTTTCCCCTTTTAAACAAGGATGGAGAATTGCTTGGAGCAGCTGCGATAATTCAGCAGGATAGGGCATTGGAAGAGGATTGGCGTGTTGATGAATACATACAACAGGGAATGCAGGCAGTACTGCAAAACGCATCACAAGCATTTGTGATTATGGATGAAAATCTGTTAGTTATCTTGCAAAATCCTGCATATGAGAAGTTTCAGTATTTATTAAAGAAAGACAGTTCTGCTGAAGCGGAATGGAAGGAACAGCTCAGTAATGTGAGCAAAAAGACGATGGAGACTAGAAGGACTGTTGTGCAAAAAGTGGCAGGACCTTCAATAGAAGGAAATATTAGATGTATTCCTAACTTGATCGATGGGATATGGAAGGGCTGTATTCTGTTTATTGATTATGATATAGAGCAGGCGGAACTAAGGAAGAAGCTTGAGCAATCTAGAAAAATTATTCGTACATTAGAAGCACAAAGCCGGTTTGAAGACTTTACAGCAGAGTCCCCGCGGATGAAGATGGCTGTGCAGCAGGGGAAAATAGCAGCTGATATGGATTATACCGTGTTTTTGCGTGGTCTTGCCGGTACTGGCAAGAAAATGTTTGCAAATGCCATCCATAATGAGGGGAAGAGAAGATATCAAGCATTTACTGCTATTGATTGTTTGCAAGAGCAGGAAAAAGTTTCAGCGTTTTTGGAAATGCTTAGAAGTGAAGATACTTCCCTGCAGCCTTCAGGTACGGTGTATATGGAAAATATTACAGATCTATCTATGGAGCAGCAAAAAAAGCTGCATCTCATCTGTTCCAATCAAGATGAAACTGCCGGATACCGTTTAGTTCTCTCCGCTTCTGTTAATGTGGAAACGGCAATGATGAAAGGTTTGTTTCTGCAGGAACTATATTATGAACTGCTGCAGACGAGCATTCATCTCCCTTCCCTTAAAGAAAGGAAAGAGGATATAGCTCCACTGGTGAAGGAATGGATACAACTAGCCAATAAGGAGTATGGCAGCTGTGTTGCTTCTGTTGACAACACTGCAATAGAAGCATTGCAAAGCTTCCCGTTTGAACATCATTTCAGAGAAATGCGGGCTGTTGTTTTTCATTCACTTGCAAAAATAGATAGACAGAAAACAATCCTTAAAGAAGCTGATCTCGCTTTTTCAAGCAGCACTGCTGACAACAGTCAGAATGCAATCCTTCTAGAACCAGAAGATAAACCGCTTTCTGAGCTTGTTGAGGAATATGAAAAAGTTATTATCGAGCGTACATTGGCAAAACTTGATGGAAACAAGACGTTAACAGCGAAGAAGCTAGGCTTATCTGTCCGGAATTTATATTATAAATTGGAAAAATATCATTTGAACTAACAAATAAAAACTGTCTGGACAGGGAGGATTATCAAAGATGATGGAAAAACATCGAATATTAGTCATAAACCCTAAATCCGAATCAACAGTTATTTCCCTATATGAAAATGAAGTGCCAATCTTTGAGCAATCTATCATGCAGGAGGATACAGCAGATTATCCTAACATCGCTGCCCAGGCGCCTGCAAGGACGAAGAAGGTTCTGGATTTTCTTCTATCTGAAGGATTTAATCTTTCCAGGCTTGACGCAATTGCCGGAATAGGCGGCTTGTTAAAGCCGATTGAAGGCGGAACATATATGGTGGACAGTGCGATGATAGCAGATCTTAAGGCAGGCGAAAGAGGAGAGCATCCTTCCAATCTTGGCGGATTAATAGCAGCGGAGATTGCCGCGGGATTAAATATCCCTGCTTTTATCACTGATCCAGTTGTGGTTGATGAACTTGAAGACATTGCCCGAATATCAGGATATCCCCTTATTTCCAGAAAAAGTGTCTTTCATGCATTAAATCATAAAGCAAGCGGCAGAAGGGCTGCGATGGAGCTTGGCAGGTCCTATGAGGATTGTAATTTTATAGTAGCCCATTTAGGAGACGGAATTACGGTCGGAGCACATAGGTGCGGAAAAGTCATTGATGTTAATAATGGTCTGAACGGAGAAGGGCCCTTCAGCCCTGAAAGAGCTGGAAGTCTTCCACATGGTGATTTGGTCGACCTCTGCTATTCCGGCAAATACAGCTATAAGGAAATGAAAGAGCAGCTGCTGTACCACGCAGGTATAAACAGCTATTTGCACAAAAAGGAACTCCGTCAATTAGAAGCCGGTATCAAGGAAGGCAGCACGCAGGATAAGCTCATTTTCGATGCACTTTCTTATCAGATTGCAAAAGAGATTGGCAGTGCAAGTACTGTTCTTGCCGGCAGAATTGATGCAATCATCTTGACAGGGGTTATGGCTTACAGCACGATGCTTGTGGACGAAATTGTCGAACGGACTAAATGGATAGCAGATGTGTTCACATACCCGGGTGAAAATGATATGCAATCATTAGCAAATGGATGTTTACGTGTTCTTCGCGGGGAAGAGCAAGCAAAAGCATATAACATAAAGTAATTTTTTAGGAGAGTGAATATAGTGGCTAACGAATATGATTTAGTTATTTTAGGAGGCGGGACAGGCGGTTATGTTGCGGCAATCCGCGCTTCCCAATTAGGTTTAAAAACAGCCATAGTCGAAAAAGGCAAACTCGGCGGTACATGCCTCCATAATGGCTGTATCCCAAGCAAAGCCTTACTGAGAAGTGCAGAGGTTTATTCAACGGCTAAAAGAAGCGAGGACTTCGGTGTGCTTGTGAATGATGTGAGCTTTGATTTTGGAAAGGTTCAAGCAAGAAAAAATAGTATTGTCACCCAGCTGCATAAAGGTGTCGAGTATTTGATGAAGAAAGGGAAAATCGACGTATATGAAGGGAAAGGAAGAATTCTCGGTCCATCTATATTCTCTCCCATTCCAGGGACTATCTCTGTTGAGATGAATAACGGAGAAGAAAACGAGATGCTGCTTCCTAAAAACGTGATTGTCTCTACTGGTTCAAGACCTAATACATTGCCCGGACTCGAGATTGACGGAGAGTTGATTATCAGCTCAGAAGAAGCATTAAAAATGGATAAACTTCCAAAATCAATCCTTATTGTCGGCGGCGGTGTCATCGGTGTAGAATGGGCTTCCATGCTTGCTGATTTTGATGTAGATGTGACCTTAATAGAATACAGCGACACAATTGTGCCAACAGAGGATAAAGATATTCGCCTTGAACTGAAGAAGCAGCTGGAGAAAAAAGGTGTCAAGGTTGTCATAGGTGCTAAAGTATTGCCTGAAACGCTGGAGAAAAATGAGCATGTCACTGTTCAAGCAGAAATAAAGGGTGAAAAGGTGTTCTTTTCAGGCGAAAAGCTGCTTGTTTCAGTCGGCAGAATCGGCAATGTGGAAGGATTGGGTTTGGAAAATACAGAAATCATCTTCGACAATAATACCATACAGGTAAATGAGAATTTCCAGACGAAGGAAGCTCATATTTATGCGATTGGCGATGTTATTGGAGGACTTCAGCTGGCCCATGTTGCTTCCCATGAAGGGATAAAGGCTGTCGAGCATATTGCAGGATTGCAGCCAGAGCGGCTAGATTACAAAAAAATCGCAAAATGTATCTATACTAGTCCAGAAATAGCGAGTATTGGATATACAGAAGAAGAAGCAATAAATGCAGGCTTTACAATTAAAAAAGGGAAATTCTCCTTCCAGGCAGTCGGAAAAGCACTAGTATACGGCGAACCGGAAGGCTTTGTCAAAATAATTGCTGACAGGCAAACAGATGATATATTAGGTGTTCATATTATCGGACCTCATGCTACTGACATGATTTCAGAAGCAGCGCTAGCTGCCACACTGGATGCCGCTCCATGGGAAATAGGAGCAACGATACACCCTCATCCGACATTATCTGAAGCAATCGGAGAGGCTGCATTAGCAGTTGATGGAAAGGAGATACACGGATGACGCAAATAGCTGGAGATAAAAAAGTGAGACAAGGAAATGTAGGAGGTAATCAAATGGTAGAAAAGCGCCATTTAAATGCAGGATTAACAGATGAGCAAGTACTTGAAATGTATAGATATATGCTATTAGCACGACGTATCGATGAAAGGATGTGGCTTTTAAACCGCTCTGGAAAAATTCCTTTCGTTGTGTCCTGCCAAGGCCAGGAGGCAGCGCAAGTAGGTACGGCATTCGCCTTTGACCGAGCTAAAGATTATTCATTGCCGTATTACAGAGACTTAGGTGTTGTGCTTGCATTCGGACAAACGCCAAGAGAAATTATGCTGCAAGGGTTTGCTAAAGCAGAAGATCCTAACTCAGGCGGCAGACAAATGCCAGGACATTTCGGACAGAAAAAGAACCGCATCGTAACTGGTTCTTCACCTGTAACTACACAAGTTCCACATGCTGTGGGCATTGCCTTGGCTGGTAAAATTGAGAAGAAAGATTTTGTAACATACGTCAGCTTTGGAGAAGGTTCCTCCAACCAGGGAGATTTCCATGAAGGTGCGAACTTTGCTGGAGTACATAAACTCCCAGTCATTTTCGTTTGTGAAAATAACAAATATGCTATCTCTGTTCCAATCGAAAAGCAATTAGCTTGCGAAAATGTGTCAGACAGAGCCATCGGTTATGGCATGCCAGGATATACAGTGGACGGCAATGATCCAATTGAGGTATATCGTGTCACTAAAGAAGCAGTTGACAGAGCAAGAAGAGGGGAAGGACCGACTCTTATTGAGACAGTCTCTTATCGTTTAACTCCTCACTCTTCTGACGATGATGACAGAACTTACAGAGGCCGCGAGGAAGTAGCAGAAGCGAAGGCGAAGGACCCTGTTATCACATTTAAAAATTATTTAACAGAAGTTGGTGTCCTGACAGAAGAAATGGACCAAGAGCTGAATGCTGATATTATGGAAATTATCAATGAAGCAACTGAATATGCAGAAAAGGCTCCATATGCAAAACCAGAAGACTCAATGAATTATGTGTACGGGAATTAAGGGGGAAAGAAATAATGGCAGTTATTTCATATATTGATGCAGTTACTATGGCCATCAGAGAAGAGATGGAAAGAGATGAAAAGGTATTTATCCTAGGAGAAGATGTCGGTGTGAAAGGTGGCGTATTTAAGGCGACAACCGGCTTATATGAACAATTCGGTGAAGAAAGAGTCATCGATGCACCACTTGCAGAATCTGCGATTGCGGGAGTCGGTATCGGTGCCGCGATGTACGGTATGAAGCCGATTGCGGAAATGCAGTTTGCTGATTTCATCATGCCTGCTGTAAACCAAATTGTTTCAGAGGCAGCAAAGATTCGTTACCGCTCTAACAATGACTGGACTTGTCCAATTGTTATTCGCGCACCATACGGCGGAGGAATTCATGGCGCTCTTTATCATTCGCAATCAGTGGAAGCAATGTTTGCCAATACGCCTGGATTGAAAATTGTTATGCCTTCCACACCGTATGATGTGAAGGGATTGCTAAAAGCAGCTGTTCGTGATCCAGATCCTGTTCTTTTCTTTGAACATAAGCGTGCATACCGCCTGATTAAAGGGGAAGTGCCTGAGGATGATTATGTACTGCCGATCGGAAAGGCAGATGTAAAAAGAGAAGGAGAAGATATTACAGTCATTACATACGGACTATGTGTACATTTCGCACTGCAGGCAGCAGAAAAGCTTGCGCAAGACGGAATATCTGCACATGTATTGGATTTGCGTACTGTTTATCCTCTTGACCAAGAAGCAATTATTGAGGCAGCTTCTAAAACAGGGAAGGTTCTGTTAATAACAGAAGACAACAAAGAAGGCAGCATCATCAGTGAGGTTGCGGCAATTATTGCAGAGAACTGCCTGTTTGACTTGGATGCACCAATCATGAGGCTCGCTGGACCAGATATTCCTGCTATGCCATATGCACCGACGATGGAAAAACACTTCATTGTCAGCCCGGAAAAAGTCGAAAATGCTATGCGTAAGCTCGCAGAATTTTAATGATTTGAGTGATAAGGAGGGATAACATGTCCAGTGAAAAGATTACCATGCCAAAGCTTGGAGAGAGCGTAACAGAAGGAACAATCAGCAAATGGCTCGTTTCTGTTGGAGATACTGTCAACAAATATGAACCATTGGCTGAGGTAATGACAGATAAAGTCAACGCAGAAATACCTTCGTCTTTTTCAGGCAGTGTTAAAGAACTGATTGCAGGAGAAGGAGATACACTGCAAGTCGGTGAAGTCATTTGCATCATTGATGTAGAAGGAGCAGAAGAAGTGACAGCAGCAGCTCCTGCTGTCAAAGAAACAGCATCAAGCAATACAACAGAAAAGCCTGCAGCAGGCAAAGCAAGATATTCACCTGCAGTACTGCGCCTATCCCAAGAAGCAGGAATTGATCTAAGCCAGATAACAGGCAGTGGATTAGGCGGCCGAATTACAAGGAAAGATGTCTTAGCTGCTATTAACAGTGGCCAATCGATACAGCAGCCTGTTGCTGCACCAGAAAAAATCGACGTGCAAAAAGAGCAGCAAGTACACGTAGCTGTACAGCAAACAGCTCCAGCTCCTCAAGTTGTTGATGCTCAAGCAGTTCCTGGTGATATCGAGATTCCAGTAACAGGTGTGCGCAAGGCGATTGCCGCTAATATGAAGAAAAGCAAGCAAGATATTCCTCATGCTTGGACAATGATCGAGGTCGATGCAACAAAGCTTGTTCAATACCGAAACGAGGTCAAAGACTCCTTTAAAAAAGCAGAAGGCTATAACCTTACGTATTTTGCCTTCTTCGTTAAAGCAGTTGCGCAAACATTAAAGGAATTCCCGGAAATTAACTCAACATGGGCTGGCGATAAAATCATTCGCAAAAAAGATGTAAATATTTCTATAGCTGTCGCAACAGAAGATGCACTATTTGTACCAGTTATCAAAAATGCCGATGAGAAATCCCTTAAAGGAATTGCAAGAGAAATTACGGAACTTGCTGCAAAAGCAAGAAACGGTACATTGCAGCTTCATGAAATGGAGGGAGGAACCTTTACTGTGAATAACACAGGTTCCTTTGGTTCAGTTCAGTCAATGGGTATTATTAATCACCCGCAAGCGGCAATCCTGCAGGTTGAGTCGATTGTTAAGCGTCCTGTTATTAAGGATGGCATGATTGCAATTAGCGATATGGTTAATTTGTGTATGTCTCTTGACCATCGTGTGCTTGATGGTTTGGTATGTGGAAGATTTATGCAGCGTTTGAAAGAAAGATTAGAAAATACAACAAAAGACAATACGCCAATCTATTAATAGAAGATAAAACATATTAATTGAAAGTTGCGGGTCAATTGATAATAATAAGATAGATAAGTAAATACTGGACATAATGTCTTAATCAAATAAATCGGAGGGGCAAAATAATGAATATCGATTTTAATTTATTCATGAACGATGTTGTTCGCCAAGCACGCCAGGACATGGAAGAAGCTGGCTATACAGAGCTTACTACACCTGAGGCAGTAGATGAGGCTTTTGCTAAAGAAGGAACTACATTAGTGATGGTCAATTCTGTGTGCGGATGTGCAGGAGGTATTGCCCGTCCAGCTGCAGGATATTCCCTACATTATAAGAAGAAGCCGAATCATCTCGTAACGGTTTTCGCTGGACAGGATAAAGAAGCAACAGAAAAAGCAAGATCATACTTTACAGGATATGCACCATCCTCACCATCCTTTGCCTTATTAAAAGACGGGCAAATTGTGAAGATGGTAGAACGTCATGAAATCGAAGGCCATGATCCAATGGAAGTTGTCGGGAAACTGCAAAATGCATTTGAAGAATATTGTGAGGAAGTATAAACTTTCAAAATAAGTAAAAGATAGGCAGAGGAAATTATCCTCTGTCTTTTATTATAAAGTTTTTTCAGAAAAGTAGTTAAATTCATCCTTTTGGAAAATTATTTTTTTAAATGAATTTGTATAAAGTGTATTGAATAATTATTAGTTTGTGTTAAAATGCATATAGTTGTATGAATATAACTCTCATGAGAACGAAAAAACATCGCGCAAAATACATCATATTGATTATAGGGGGAAAACTTTATGAAAAAACTAATGGCACTTATGCTGTTAATGATAGCAATTCTAGCAGGTTGTGGTACAAGCACAGATGACAGCAACAGCGGAAGTTCTTCTGATAAAAAAGAACTTATTATGGGAACATCAGCTGACTATCCACCGTTTGAATACATTGATTCAGCAAAAAGTGAAGATATTATCGGATTCGATATTGATTTAGCAAATGCACTTGGTGAAAAACTGGGCTATACAATTAAAGTGAAAGACTTTGATTTCAGCGGTTTGATTCCAGCAATCCAAGCAGGCCAAGTGGACTTAGTTATGTCAGGTATGTCACCTACACCTGAAAGAAAAGAAAATGTTGATTTCAGTGATATTTACTATACTGCTCAAGATTTAGTTATTACAAAAAAAGACAGCAATATTAACAGCGTGGAAGATTTGAAAGGCAAAACAATCGGCGTACAGCTTGCATCCATTCAAGAAGATGCTGCAAATGAAATCGCAAAAAAAGTTGATGTGAAAGTCGAAAACCGTGACCGTATTCCACAGTTGGTGGAAGAAATTAAAGCAGGCAGATTTGATGCAGCAATCATTGAAGATGTAGTAGCACAAGGGTATTTGAAAAAGGATGATACTTTAAGCTCCTTTACTGCAACAGAAGCAAATGACGATGCTGGTTCTGCAATCGCGTTTCCAAAAGACAGTGATTTAACAGCGAAGTTTAATGAAGAATTGAATAAAATGAAAGAAAACGGCGAGTTGGATAAGTTAATTGTTAAATGGTTTGATAACTAACATAAATAAATAGCTTAAATAAGAAAAACGTTTAAAGAGACTCTCTTTAACGTTTTCTTATTTTTTGAAAGGATTGAGTCATTGTATGGAATTGGATTTTCAACAGTTTATTCCATCCCTTCCTTTTCTATTAAAAGGAATTATCGTTACATTAAAAATCGTATTTGTTGCAGGAATATTAGGCTTTGTATTAGGGATTGTCCTATCGATCTTAAAAATTAGCAAATTCCCAGTATTGAGCTGGATTGCAGATGCATATACGTCTATTTTTAGAGGAACGCCGCTTGTTCTTCAGTTAATGATTATTTATTACGGCACACCGCAAATTACAGGTGTGCAAATTGAACCAGCTGCAGCGGCAATCATGTCATTCGGGTTAAACTCAGCTGCCTATATTTCTGAGATTATCCGCGCAGGAATTCTGGCTGTGGATAAAGGCCAAAAGGAAGCAGCGCTTGCTCTTGGAGTTAGCAACAGACAAGCAATGTTCGATTTAATTCTTCCACAAGCACTGAAAAACATTTTTCCAGCACTTATAAACGAAGCGGTTTCTTTAACGAAGGAATCAGCAATCGTTACAGTTATTGGTGTTACGGACATAATGAGAAGGGCTTATATAATGGGTGGAGACAAATTTTCCTATTTCGAACCATTATTGCTTGCAGGGGTAATTTATTATGTAATGGTAATGGTGCTGACATTGCTTGCGAAGGTTCTTGAAAGGAGAATGAGAAGAAGTGATTAATGTTCAACAATTGCATAAATCATTCGGTTCCTTACAAGTTTTGAAAGGAATCTCAACAGAAATAAAAAAAGGTGAGGTAGTGACAATTATCGGGCCATCTGGTTCTGGTAAATCCACTTTCCTGCGCTGCCTGAATTTATTAGAAGTGCCGACTGAAGGTAAAATTTTCATTGATAATGTGGAAGTTACAGCTAAGAAGGCTAACATTAAAAAAATGAGAGAAAATGTCGGAATGGTATTCCAGCACTTTCATCTTTTCCCGCATAAGACTGTCCTGCAAAATGTCACTTATGCACCAATTAAAGTTAAAGGTATGAGCAAATCTGAGGCTGAAAAGCAAGGGAAAGAGTTGCTGCAGAAAGTCGGCTTGGCTGAAAAGGCTAATGAATATCCGAATCGTCTTTCTGGCGGACAAAAGCAAAGGGTAGCAATTGCCAGAGCACTTGCTATGAATCCAGAGGTTATTTTGTTCGATGAACCTACTTCAGCTTTAGATCCGGAAATGGTTAAGGAAGTACTTGAAGTTATGAAATCATTGGCGAATACAGGGATTACGATGCTGATTGTTACACACGAAATGGGCTTTGCTAGAGAAGCTGCAAGCAGAGTATTGTTCTTGGATCAAGGCTCAATCGTTGAGGATGCGCCGCCTGCAGAGTTCTTTTCAAATCCGAAAAGTGCAAGAGCGAAAGAGTTTTTAGAAAAAATGCTGTAATAGTAAAAAGCTGTCTTGATAAAAGGCAGCTTTTTTTATTTTACTGGTTATTAGACATGATAATCTTTCCCAAAGACTTGCTATCTATGTAATAGCCGCTAACTCGGCCTAGTTATGGGAAATCAAATAAATTCTAGTTATCATTTAGCTATTAATAAACTATAGTATAAAAATACAGTGTTCACACATACTAGACTAAAAAGGATGTGTGTGGATGCTGAAATTACTGGCAGGTCTGCTGCTGGCTGTGTCTCCGATTTGGCCGCTTGGCGATAATCCAATGCCGGGCGACCCGTTCGTTATTATAAATAAAAGCACGAATCAAATGGCATTAGTGGATGATAACAGGGTGCAGACACTTATTAGTGTGGCGACAGGAAAAAAGGATGAACTCACACCTGAAGGGCTGTTTACTGTGACTGTAAAGGCAATCAATCCTTATTACCGCAAGAAGGATATTATGGGCGGAGATCCGAAAAACCCGTTAGGCACAAGATGGATTGGGTTTGATGCAGAAGGCACAGAAGGAAGAACATACGGAATTCATGGCACGAACAATCCAGCCTCCATTGGCCATTATGTGTCACAAGGCTGTGTGCGTATGCAAAATGAGGCAATTGAGTCAATCTTTCAATCTGTTCCTTTAGGTACAAAGGTGCTGATTACAGATTCCAGTAAGGATGCTGAATCGTTAGCTGTTGAATATGGAGCAATTGATAAAGGCATAAATATGTAAAGAAGCACTTTTCAAATACTCTTGAAAAATATTCAGTTTGAAATTCCCACTATATTTAGCCATAAAAAAACACCTCAAAAGTTAGATTTCAACTCTAACTTTTGGGGTGCAGCACTTAATAACAGGCCATTTTTTATTTAGAACAGCATGCTCAATCCAATCATTAGAGTAGAAAGCAACATGATAAAAATCATCAAATACACGACGATCTTTTGAAATTTTTTGTTCATAAATTCCTCCATTTATCTGCTTATTCTTGTCCTTCTATTTTACTAGGAAAAGCATAAAGTAACAACTATAAAGAAATTTCCATGAATCAAAGCGAATATATTCAAACATTTGCTGATTTAGGTGTATACTAATAAAGTGAGTAATTATTTGGAGGAACGAAATATGATAAATAACGAACGTTTATTAAATCAGTTTTTGGAGCTTGTGCAAGTAGATTCCGAAACAAAATATGAAAAAGAGATTTGTGCATTGCTGAAAAGCAAATTTGAAGCACTTGGCTTAGATGTATTTGAAGATGACACAACAGCTGTAACTGGCCATGGTGCCGGAAATTTGATTTGTACACTGCCAGGAAATGCAGAGGGAGCAGATCCAATTTACTTTACTTCTCATATGGATACTGTAGTTCCAGGTGTCGGCATTAAGCCTTCCATTAAAGATGGCTATGTCGTAACTGACGGCACAACTATTTTAGGTGCTGATGATAAGGCAGGTCTTGCAGTTATGCTTGAAGTTATCACTGTCTTGAAAGAGCAGTCTATCCCGCATGGCACTATTCAATTTGTCATCACAGTCGGTGAGGAGTCTGGATTGGTTGGAGCTAAAGCGCTAGATCCGTCCCTTTTAAAAGCTAAATACGGCTATGCACTTGATAGTGATGGAAAAGTCGGCAATATTGTTGTCGCTGCACCTACACAAGCAAAAATTAAAGCGACCATCCTTGGCAAAACAGCTCATGCTGGTGTTGCACCTGAAAAAGGCATTTCTGCGATTACGATTGCATCAAGAGCTATTTCCAATATGCCTTTAGGCAGAATTGACAGTGAGACAACAGCAAATATCGGACGTTTCGAAGGCGGCCAGCAAACGAATATCGTTTGTGACCATGTGGATATCCTTGCAGAAGCGCGTTCGTTAATAGCTGAAAAAATGGAAGCTCAAGTAGAAAAGATGAAGAGTGCATTTGAAACAGCTGCTAAAGACATGGGCGGTCAAGCGATTGTTGATGTCGAAGTAATGTACCCAGGTTTCAAGTTTGGCGAAGGAGACCATGTTGTGGAAGTAGCGCGCAAAGCAGCAGCAAAAATCGGCAGAAGCTGTGAATTGCAGCAAAGCGGCGGCGGCAGCGATGCAAATGTAATTTGTGGGTTTGGTATTCCAACAGTTAACCTTGCAGTCGGTTATGAGGAGATACATACAACAAATGAGAGAATGCCAATCGAAGAACTGAATAAATTGGCAGAGATGGTTGTGGCAATTATTGAGGAAGTTGCAGCAGCAAAATAATAAAAAGCTTTCCCTTAAAAGGGAAAGCTTTTTATTATGGAGAAATAACAGGAGTGATATACTGAAATAATGTCAATTAACGGATAAAAACAGCTAGATTTAGTCGTTTTGGTAGAGGATATTAGATAAAATTAGTATAATAATACTAGAGTGACTTTCAAATAACATCCATTTACATAAAAAATTAATAGAAAGCGAGAGAAGTATAAATGATACAGGATTTAGATAAAGCGGTAATATTTCAAGTTGGTTCAGGAGAATACTCTATTTCCATTAAGCACGTTATATCCATCGAAAAAGAGGAAAATATAACAAATATAGCTCAGCTGCCTTCTTATGTGCTTGGAATTACGAAGGTGCGGGATGAGCTTATTCCCGTTATTGATCTGCAAAATGTATTGTATAATAAGGCAACGCAGTCTAATGAGCACAACAGGCTGATTGTTATTAAAACAGAAGAACTGTCATTTGCTGTCTTAGTTCATGCAGCCAAGGAAATAATAGATGTAAAAGCAGAGATGATTAAACAAGCAGGCTTGTCTGCCTATCAAAAGACAAGCTATTTCACAGGTGTCTTGAATCTGGAAGACAATCGCCTCGTTATGGTGATTGAGCCGCATATTCTGCTTGATTCCCTTGATGGCATCAAAGAAATTAAGGATTATATGAACAAACAGCCTGTGTAGTAAAGATAGGATGGGTGATTTTAATGAAGGAATTCTATCCGAAAAAGGGCAGAGTCATTCTGCATGTCGATATGAATAGTTTTTATGCATCAGTAGAAATGGCATACGAGCCTTCATTAAAAGGAAAACCGCTTGCCATTGCAGGCAATGTGGAGGAACGAAAAGGGATTATTATTACATGCAGTTATGAGGCCCGAAAGTTCGGTCTAAAGACGACGATGCCCCTTTGGGAAGCGAAAAGATTGTGTCCTGAGCTGATTATCATGAAACCCCAGTTTGACAGGTATCGCACAGCTTCTTCTGCTATGTTTGACATTTTGCGGGAATTCACCGATTTAGTAGAACCTGTATCCATTGATGAAGGCTATCTTGATATAACAGAAAGCTATGAGTTTGGAACTCCCCTTGAAATTGCGGAGTCTATTCAAAAAAGGATACACGACCGCCTGGATTTGCCATGCAGTATTGGAATTGCTCCAAACAAATTTCTCGCGAAAACCGCTTCCGATTTTAAGAAGCCAATGGGCATTACTGTTCTGAGAAAAAGGGATGTACCAAACGTCTTATGGCCTCTTGAAGTCGAGGAAATGCATGGCATTGGCACAAAAACAGGTGAAAAGCTGAGGAAGCAGGGCATAACGACAATAAAGGATTTGGCGCATGCTGATTCAATCCAGCTGAAGGCAGTGCTTGGGATAAACGGTCTCCGTTTAAAGGACAGAGCGAATGGAATGGATAACAGACAAGTTGATCCTGAAGCTGCTAAAGAGTTCAAGAGCATCGGCAATTCATCCACATTGCCGAAGGATACAGCAAATCAGCAGGAACTATTTGCAGTAATTACAGAATTGGCCCATAAGGTTGCAACCCGAATGAAGCGCAAGAAAGTCCATGCAAAGGGGTTAAGTGTTACAATCCGGTATGGTAATAGGAAGAACTTTTCAAAAAGCAGAAAGCTTAATAACCCGGTGAAAGCGGAAAGTGACTTAATCCACATCGCAAAGGAACTGTTTCTTCAAGCCTGGGACGGCAATGCGGTCAGACTGCTTGGCATAACTGCAACTGATTTAGTAGAGAATAGCTATGTTGCCAAACAACTTGATTTATTCTCGTTTGAAAAAGAAGCAGAAAAAGAGCCTTTATGGAAAACTATTGAACAGTTAAAGGCAAAATACGGTTCGAAAATTATTGAACCGGCCTCAGAAAATGCAGTTTCAAAGGCTGATGAAAATGTAGGAACACAAACAAGTTTTAACAAAGATTTCCTCCAAGGAAAGTAGTTTTATAAGTAATTTACTTTTTAAGAAAATTTTTTTCAGAATTTCGATGAAAGTTTGTTTGGAATGAGCTAGAATAGTTGTATAAATAGTAGAATCTTGCTAAAGTAAAGTGAATTCTACTATAAAGCTAAGGATACATAGTTTAGAAGGGACGTTAAAAGATGACAAAACAGCAATTTGGGGTTATTGGTTTAGCAGTCATGGGTAAAAACCTTGCTATGAACATCGAAAGCAGGGGCTACACTGTTTCAGTATTCAACCGTTCAAAAGAAAAAACGGAAGAAATGCTGCAAGAAACAGAAGGTAAAAACATTGTTGGCACATACACAATGGAGGAATTTGTTCAATCATTAGAAGTGCCGCGCAAAATCATGCTTATGGTTAAAGCAGGTCCAGCAACAGATGCTACAATTGAACAATTGAAGCCATTGCTTGATAAAGGCGACATTGTTATTGACGGAGGAAACACTTTCTTCGTAGATACGCAAAGACGCAACAAGGAATTGAGTGAGCTAGGTATCCACTTCATTGGTACTGGTGTATCTGGTGGTGAAGAAGGAGCACTAAAAGGGCCTTCTATCATGCCTGGTGGACAAAAAGAAGCTTATGAGCTAGTAGCTCCTATCTTCAAAGATATCTCTGCAAAAGTAAACGATGAGCCTTGTACAACATACATCGGTCCAGACGGTGCTGGTCATTATGTAAAAATGGTTCATAACGGTATTGAGTATGGAGATATGCAATTAATCTGTGAAGCTTACTTCATCATGAAGCATGTTCTTGGCCTTGATGCTCAAGAATTGCATGAAGTATTTGCTGACTGGAACAAAGGCGAATTAGACAGCTACTTAATCGAAATCACTGCAGACATCTTCACTAAAGTGGATGAAGAAACAGGCAAGCCGCTTGTAGACTTAATCCTTGACACTGCAGGCCAAAAAGGTACTGGTAAATGGACAAGCCAAAGTGCACTTGACTTAGGTGTTCCACTTCCAATGATTACTGAATCAGTATTTGCACGCTTCATTTCTGCAATGAAAGAAGAGCGTATTAAAGCAAGCAAAGTATTGACTGGACCAGAAATCAAGCCGTTTACAGGCGATAAAGCTGCATATATTGAGTCTGTTCGCAAAGCCCTATACTTGAGCAAGATCGTTTCTTATGCGCAAGGTTTCGCGCAAATGAGATCTGCATCTGAAGAGTATAGCTGGGATCTTAACTACGGCGAAATCGCAATGATTTTCCGCGGAGGCTGCATCATCCGTGCACAATTCCTGCAAAAAATCAAAGATGCTTATGACCGTGACCCAGAATTGAAGAACTTGTTGCTTGATCCATACTTCAGCGATATCGCAGAGCAATACCAAGCTGCTCTTCGCGAAGTAATCTCAGGTGCTGTATTGAACGGTATTCCTGTACCAAGCTTTGCTGCTGCACTGGCGTATTTCGATAGCTACCGTACAGAAACGCTTCCAGCAAACCTTCTTCAAGCACAACGTGACTACTTTGGTGCACACACATACCAACGCACGGATAAAGAAGGCGTATTCCACACTAACTGGATGAAATAAACAGTTAAAACAAAAAAACACCATTCGGTGTTTTTTTGTTTGCTGAATTTTATACAAATTCAATATCAATACATACAATCTCCGAGCGGCTGCCCATGCGGATTGGAGGACCCCAAAATCCATAGCCAGATGAAACAATGGCATGAAGCTGCTCTTTTTGTTTATAGCCCCAATCTAATTCAAATACTTTTCTAGTAATTAAATGATTTGGTGCCATTTGACCTCTATGTGTATGGCCAGATAAAGATAAATCGATGCCCTCCTCCATAGCTTGCACTAACTCTGCTGGCTGGTGATCCATCATGATGACAGGGAGATCAGCAGGTTTTTGGTGAGCCAATTCCCTGATAGGCAAGCGGTCTTTGTCTGTCTTATCTTTTCTGCCAATCAGGATAAATCGGTCATCTATGACTTCTGTCTCATCCATTAAAATCGTTACACCGACACGATTCATTTCCTCCAAAAACTCCGGAATTTTTTTACCATAATATTCATGATTTCCTAATACACCATAAATTCCTAAAGGAGCGGTTAATTCCATCATTTTATCACCCATTCTTTTACGGAGGAAGGGAATAGGGTCATCATCAATAATATCACCTGGAAAAAGAATGATATCAGGTTCCAGTCCATTGATTTGCTCTACAAGCCGGTTTAAGTGGGCATTGCCTGATAATGTGCCAAAATGCATATCGGATGCCATTGCTATCTTCAGCTTACTAGGTTTTGCTGTACCTTTAGGGAGCATAAGCTCATATTGTTTAATAACAGGGGAGTAAGCATTATAGCTCCCTGCAATCAGTAAATAAGCAAAAGCTATAAAGGTCATAATTCCAATAATGGCAACTGTTTTATCGGCATCCGTAAATCTTGAAATAATATATGCTGCTAAGTCAGCTATTGGCAAGATAAGGACAGCATATTGAAGAAAACCGAGCCAATACGAACCGACAATCCGGAATAAGGGAATGGAACGGATGAGATGGCCGGCAAAATACGAATATGCAACGATAAGCAGTATAGCCGTCAAAACAGGAACATACACATTCGGCAGCAATACTTCAAGCCATGTGAAGATATTCCAGCCAATATATAAAATAATTAAATTATATAGAAGAAACACGAGTAAAAATTGCACGACTATTTTTGTTTTTCCCATCAAACTTCGAAACTCCCATCATAATATTGATAAGTACATAAAAACGTGAAATCGAGGATTCCACGTTTTAATATTGTTATTATTATAATCAGCAAACATCTACTTCAAACTGACTTAGCGGCCACCAGAAGAATCCGTCTTTCTCAAGAAGCTCATCTGCTTCTTTCGGACCCATGCTGCCAGAAACATAGTTCGGGAAGTTTTCTGCTGGAGTGCTTGCCCAAGCTTGTGAAATCTTATCAACATAGCTCCAGGAAAGTGCCACTTCATCCCAGTGGGTAAAGTTTGTTGCGTCACCATGAATGCTGTCATCAATCAGCTTTTCATATGCCTCTGGAGTATTGATGCTTGCGATGCCTGTGTTGGCATAGCTTAATTTAATTGGTGTAGCTTCCATGTTTTGGCCGGCTTTTTTTGCATTTAAGTGCAAGGTGATTCCTTCTTCCGGCTGGATATGGATAACAAGCAGATTTGGCGTTAACGCTTGATCTGGTCTGTCATAAAGATTCATTGGGATATCTTTAAATTGAACGACAATTTTGGTTGATTTTGATTCAAGGCGTTTTCCTGTACGGATATAGAATGGCACACCAGCCCAGCGGAAGTTATCAATCATCACTTTTCCAGCCACAAATGTTTCGGTTTGCGACTCTGGATTTACCATTTGTTCTTCGCGGTAGCTAGGAACCTCCAAATCTTCCACTACACCTTTTCCGTATTGTCCTCTGACGAAATAATCCTTCACTGCATCCCCTTCAACAGGTCTCATTGCACGGAATACTTTAACCTTTTCAGAGCGGATTTCATCTGGAGTCAGACGGATTGGCGGCTCCATTGCAAGCAAGGCAACCATTTGCAGAATATGGTTTTGCACCATGTCACGCAAAGCGCCGCTTGTTTCGTAATACCTTCCTCTTTCTTCCACACCCAACACTTCACTAGAAGTGACTTGAATATTGCTGATATAACGGTTATTCCATAGATTTTCGAAAATAGCATTGGAAAAACGAATTGTTTCAATATTTTGAACCATCGCTTTACCAAGATAGTGGTCAATGCGGTATACTTCATTTTCTGCAAATGCAGTACGTATTTGTTCATTCAGCTCTTTGGCTGATTCTAAATCATGTCCAAACGGCTTCTCGATAATCAGGCGCTTAAAGCCAGCAACATCTGTCAGACCGTCCTCTTTTAAATGTATGGCAATCGGACCAAAGAATTCAGGTGCCATTGCTAAGTAGAACACTCTGTTTCCGCCCAAATTATATTTATTATCCAAGTCGTCCGCAATGTTTTTCAAAGCAGCATAGGAACTGGAATCAGCTACATCATGCGAATGGTAGCAGAAGTGGGAAGCGAATGCTTCTAAATCCTTGCTGCCAGATATTGCTTCAGCGACAGAGTTTTGTACATTTTGTTTGAATTGCTCATCTGTTAAAGTTCTTCTTCCGACGCCGACTACAGCAAAACGAGAAAGTTTGCCTTTTTGGTATAGACGGTAAAGGGAAGGAAACAGTTTTCTGTTTGCCAAATCTCCAGTTGCCCCAAAAATCATGATTAACGCAGTAGATTGTTGATTTTGATTCACGTACATGGACCTCTTTTCTATATATATGTATGATCTTTGTATCCCCATTGTTGTTGTTCAAGTTCTTGCAAAACTCGGTTTGCAAGCCTTGAGCATCTGTACAGATATAGAATTTTAGCTGACTAAAGTTAATTTGGCAAATATTATGTTTGAATATTTGAAAATTTTTAAAAGGTAAGCAGCCTATATCCATATCTGAAAAATATGTTGTCTTTTTAGATAT
Source organism: Niallia sp. Man26 (assembly GCF_022049065.2). Lineage (NCBI taxonomy): Bacteria > Bacillati > Bacillota > Bacilli > Caryophanales > Bacillaceae > Niallia > Niallia sp. Man26. The sequence goes on along the minus strand of NZ_CP095743.1, from coordinate 2,544,767 downwards.
TACATGATAATAGGGAAACTTACTAGGAAAAAGTTTTAATATATTTGGTTTGTGGCATTTTTTGCCGTATACTGCTATTAGTATCGATTTTTTTGTGCAAAATGTCCAATCACATACCCATACTTTTAGTAGAAAGAAGCTTAGAAAAAGAGAAAGAAGTGACTTGAATATGCAGCTTACATTTTTAGGAACAGGAGCTGGCATTCCAGCCAAGGCAAGAAATGTGACGAGCATCGCATTGAAACTGCTCGAGGAAACAGGAAGCATTTGGCTGTTTGATTGTGGGGAAGCAACACAGCACCAAATTTTACATACGAACATTAAACCGAGAAGAGTGGAAAAGGTGTTTATCACCCATCTTCATGGCGATCATTTATATGGGTTACCAGGCTTCTTAGCAAGCAGATCCTTTCAAGGAGGAGAAACACCTCTTACTGTATACGGACCAAAAGGAATTGCTGAATATATTGCTGTTAGCCTGAAGGTTAGTCAAACATACTTAAAATATGAATTAAAGATAGTAGAAATAGAAGATGGCATTATATTAGATGAAGATAAATTCACAGTGGAAGCGAAAATGCTGGAGCATGGTGTGGTGAGCTTTGGCTACCGTATTGTAGAAAAGAATAAGCCTGGTGTTCTGCAAACAGACAAACTGGCAGAAATCGGAGTAAAGCCTGGACCGATATTTAAAGAGATTAAAGCAGGCCGCAAAGTTACCCTTGAAGATGGCAGTATCATTGATGGCAGAGATTTTGTTGGACCTAGTATTAAGGGGAGAATAGTCACAATTTTAGGTGATACAAGAACCTGTCAAGCAGCAGTAGAGCTTGCAAAAGATGCTGATGTGTTAGTACATGAAGCCACTTTTGCTGAAGGGGAAGCAGACATAGCAAAGGAATATTATCATTCGACGACAACACATGCAGCTGCAAACGCAAAGGCAGCGGGGGCAAAATTTTTGATTCTTACCCATATTAGCGCCAGATATGATTGTGCCGACAGCCTTCTTGAAGAAGCAAAACGAATATTCCCGCCATCCTCTGCTGCAGAGGATTTCAAGGAATATGATATTCCAGTACAAAAAGATAGCGATTAATCATGAATGATATAAGAGGTGATACGGATGGAAAGCTTACAAGGTAAAAATATCATAATAACAGGAGCATCATCAGGAATTGGCGAAAGGCTTGCTATCAATATAGCATTGCTTGGTGGAAGACCAATCCTGATTGCGCGAACAGAGGAAAAGCTCCAAAAAATCGCAGCGAAAATACAAAGTGAAACAGCAGTAAATCCAATCTATTTCGCTTTAGATGTAAGCGATCTGGAAAAAGTGCATGAGGTATTTGCTGAAATTAATGAACAGGTCGGTTTTGTTGATATTTTAGTGAACAATGCCGGCTTTGGCATTTTTGAGTACCTCCATGAAACAAGTATTGCTGATATGGAAAGAATGTTTGCTGTCAATGTTCTAGGACTGATTGCTTGTACGAAGGAAGTTTTGCCGTCGATGTTAAGTGCCAATAAAGGTCATATAATTAACATTGCCTCACAAGCCGGCAAGCTAGCGACAGCTAAGTCAAGCGGCTATTCAGCAACAAAGCATGCTGTGTTAGGCTTCACTAACAGCTTGCGAATGGAGGTTGCTAAAACCAATATCCGTATTTCAGCAGTTAACCCAGGACCAATTGATACTAATTTTTTTGAGATTGCAGATAAATCCGGCAACTATGCAAAAAATGTGGAGAAGTTCATGCTTTCCACAGATTATGTTGCGGACAAGATAACAGCGCTGATTTTAAAACCGAAAAGAGAGTTGAATTTGCCGAAATGGATGAATGCAGGCAGCGTTCTTTATAATCTGTTTCCTCGTATTGCTGACCGGATTATGGGCGGCATGCTGGACAAAAAGTAATCTCCTTAACGGTAATATAGCCAAAAACCTTAATTTCAGCCATTTTAAGCATTTTTCTATAGCTATTTATCCAATGAATGCAAGTCCTTTTTTAGTGTTAAATGGTAGTATCCTACTAGAATTTAGTATATACTAGTTTCAATCTTAACTTAGAAGAATCTTCCGTTTAGGAAGTTAGTGGTCAGAAAGAGGGATGAAGATGGAAAAAGCAACATTTGCAGGCGGATGCTTTTGGTGTATGGTAACGCCTTTTGAAGAGCTTCCGGGAATCGGAGGCATTGTATCAGGGTATTCAGGAGGACATGTTGAAAATCCTACATATGAACAAGTGAAAACGGGTAGCACTGGACATGCAGAAGTGGTACAAATCACGTTCGATCCAGAGGTTTTTCCATATGAGAGACTGCTGGAGCTGTATTGGCAGCAAATAGATCCGACAGACAGCGGCGGGCAATTCCAAGACAGAGGTTCCCAGTACCGTACTGCTATTTACTATCATAATGAAAAGCAAAAACAGTTGGCAGAAAACTCGAAAAAGGCAATTGAAGACAGCGGCCGTTTCAAAAAGCCGATTGTAACAGAAATTGAGCCGGCAGCTATCTTTTATCCAGCTGAAGACTATCATCAAGATTATCATAAGAAAAATAAACAGCATTACAAAGAGGACAGAGCAATGTCTGGAAGAGATGAGTATATAAACGAGCACTGGAAATAAGCAAAAAAAGACATGCAAAGAACGAAGCTTTGCATGTCTTTTTTTGCTTAAATGGAGATATCTCCATTATATTCCCATAATCCGAGCTGCCCTTTAGCAGGGATAAATACATCCAGCTGCTTCATAGAGCTCACTTCCCAAGCATAATTGCCGACAGTGTAGTCACCAAGGAAAAATTCATTGCCGATAACAAGGCGGCCATCTGCCAACACTGCCTCATTCTCTCGGCTGTCTATCACTCGTAAGCAGTCTGTTAACATGCAGACGCCGATAATCATTCCTGTTGGGAGAGTGTCTGGCGCTTGGCCTTTTAAGTTCAACAGTTTTTGAATATTGGGATGGCTGCTTGCCTTCTTGTCTATTTTCTTACTCGTATGAATGGCAAGAGGTCCGCGGTAATTTGTTTTCCACGACCTTGTCTCGAATTTACTTTCACCAAGTACAAATAAACTTGCCCAAGGCTGGATCATGGATAGAACTTTCATATAAAGAAGCAAACCTTCCTATAAAGAATATGTGAATAAATCACTGAATGACATATTCCTGCAAAAAATCATCAATTACTTTTTCATATTCTTCTTTATTTTCATTATAGCTTTGGGCATGAAAACCATTTAATGCTAAAAAAAGCTTTTTAGGTCCTTGTTTCTTTTCAAAAAGCTCCTGTGTCATATGCGGCAAAATAAAGGAGTCTTTTTCACTATGGATAAACAGCATCGGCTTCGCGATTTTATCAATAACTGCAATGGGAGACACTTGGCGGATAGAATATCGTTCTCTTGCCCGCAGAAAAACATCAGCAATTGGCAGAAACAGTTTTCCAGGCACCTTCATTTCAGCTTTGACAAGATGATTAAGCTGTTCGCCAAAATCGGAAAAAGGGCAATCAGCAATATAAAAATCAGCACCGTCTTCGACCATCCCGGCATATAGAATCATCGTGGCAGCTCCCATCGATTCCCCGTGAATACCTAAAAGTATGTCTTTGCCTTTGTCTGCCTTTAACCAATCAACAACAGCTTTTAAATCGAATTTTTCGTAATGACCAAAGCTAGTTGTTTTTCCGCCAGACTCCCCGTGACGACGATGATCATAAATGACAACATTAAATCCTCTCTCAAGAAACAAGTTCATATATTTAATGGAGTTCGTTTTGCTTTCCGTCACCCCGTGGGCAATAATAATATACCGCTTTTCAAGGAAAGGCTCTGCTACAACTGCTTTCAGCATGTATCCATATGGGGAAGGGATGGTTACTTCCCGTTTTTTTAGGGATTCCAGAACTTCTGGCTTAAGTCTTCCAGCTGCTTTTTCCCTGTTAAAAATAAATTCGTCTTCTTTTTTCTTCATATACATCAATCGGTTCGTACAATATACACCGATGGATGAGATAAAAACTAAGAATGAAAAAAAATAGCGAAAAAATTTTTTCACATTCATTCCTCCGAACAAAATATTTCATTTCAAAAAACTAATATGAGTTTACCATTATTTTCTATAGAAACAAAGCGGACAATAATATAATTTGCACCCCTTGTCTCCTTACTGGCTTTTAGCTAAGCATGAAACAAGCTTTGCTAGTATTATACATACACAAAAACACGAGATTCGATACACATAAAAGCCTAAACAGGAAAAGATGAGTCAAGTGAGTAATTGTATAAGCTTCCAACGAACAAACGCTCCAAAATTATGGTATGATACTTTCATCAGGTTTTACAGAAAGGACGATGAAAGGAATGGCAGAACATCATTTTCATTTGCAGGCAAATTGGCCAGGACTTCGTAATGATATTGGCACAATTGAAAGCGGCAATTTAAAAACACAAATTTCTATTCCAAAGGAAATGGATGGTCCAGGTGTCGGGACAAATCCTGATGAAATGCTGCTCGGTGCAGCGGCTACTTGCTTTATAATTACATTGGCAGCAATGATGGAAAGAAGCAAATTAGATAAAAATAGCTTAACATTGGCATCGGAAGCGATTGTAGATGTGACAAACGGTGTCTTTACATATAAAGAAATCATCCATCGTCCAAATATAGTTCTTCCAGCTGGATCTTCAAGCAAAGAGGTGGAGCTTGCAAAAAGGCTCGCGGAAAAGGCAGAGGCATCTTGCATGATTACAAGAGCAATTAAAGGCAATGTTAAGGTTAGCCTTGAAGAGACGATTACAATCGAAGATTAATGGAAAGGTGGTTTCTTGCCATGAGAAAACAAAACAGACCTGCAAAAAAGGATAACACAGATAAGCCTGTAACACTTGGAGATATGCTGAATGAACAGCTTGCCAAACAGCTTAAGGATAAGAAGCAGGAGCTGAAAGCTGCAGAAGAAGAAAAACTTAAAGTCGAAGAAGAAAGAAAAAAAGAAGAGCGCAGGCAGCGTGATAAAAACAAAAGCTTTGAAGAACTTTTGAACGAGACCCCTATGAATTGGAAAGAATACAAATAAAAAAAGCAGGCTAAAATCCTGCTTTTTTTTGTTTACTCTTATCGGTGATCCTTATAGAAGGAAGCTTTTGATACGGCTTGAATGACTTTTTGTTCGTCCTGAGTTAAGGCAATGCTGTTAACAGCTCTGGCGTTTTCCTGCAGCTGTTCCACACTGCTAGCCCCAGCAATAACAGTAGCAACTGCCGGATTGGAAAGATTGTATTGGACAGCTGCTTCCAAAATAGAGCGTTTGCCTTCAAAGCGTGCCTGTAAACCTTCCAGTGTGGAGCGGAGCTCTTCTTCACTGTAGTCTAAATAGCCTTTTGCCGTAAGCTTTTTTAGGTAATTATCACTCAGCAAGCCCTTTGCTACTGGACCGCGCGTGACAACACTGATTCCGCTGTCATGAAGAAGTGGCAAGGCTTCCTCTTCTGGACGCCTGTCCAATATGCTGTATTGCATCATAACTGAAACAATATTAGAACGCTTTACATATTCTCTAATAACGTTTGGGCGGATGGAAGAAATGCCGTAATAACGGATATAACCTTCTGCTTTTAGCTCTTCGAATGCCTCAATCGTCTCCTCAATAGGATCATCGAGCGTTCCGCCGTGAAGCTGGTACAAGTCGATATAATCTGTATCAAGGCGTTTCAAGCTTTGTTTGGCCGCTTCTTTTATATAAGCCTTACTGGCATCCCACGTCCAGCCTTCTTTGTTTTCCTGCCACTTGTTGCCAGCTTTAGAAGCAATAATAACATTCTCTCGGTTTTGCTTAAAGAATTTACCTAAGATTTGTTCATTCTGTCCGAAATCATATAAATCGGCTGTGTCAAAATAATTAACGCCTGCTTCCAGTGCTGCTTCAAGGATAGGGAAGGCTGTTTTTTCGTCTGTCCCAAGACTCATGCAGCCTAGTCCGAGAGCAGAAACATGTAAATCAGATTGTCCTAAACGATTTTTCTTCATAAGCACACCTCTCTCACTAGTATTTCCATCTTTATTTTAACGAAAAGGAGGAGAAGAAGACAAAAAAAGTGGCTTAAAGTTTGTCTTCTTTTTTCTGCAGTGTTTTTTCGCCCTTTATCCAATCCTTAATATAAACATAGTCTTTACGGTAGTTTTTAAGCATATGCCGGACTTGCCATGCCTTTCCAGTCAGTATAATGGCTTTTTCCTGTTTATAAATCTTCAAAGACATCCTCCGTTTCCTTCCCTTTTGCACAGGGAAATAAGTATAATGAAATATATGAAAAATGGAATTGCTTAGAACAGGAGTGAAGGACAAATGGAAAATTTAGAAGAAAAGACAATCAGCACAGAGAAGATTTTTAACGGGAGAATTATTTCCTTACAAGTGGATGAGGTAATGCTTCCGAATGGCAGTACTTCCAAAAGAGAGATTATTAAGCATCCTGGAGCTGTTGCAGTTATAGCGATAACAGAAGAAGGGAAGCTTGTGGTGGTGGAGCAATACAGGAAAGCCTTGGAAAAAGCGATTGTGGAAATTCCGGCAGGCAAGCTTGAAAAGGATGAGGACCCAGCTCTTTGTGCAAGAAGGGAATTAGAGGAAGAAACCGGCTATGGATGTAAGGAAATGAAGCTTATCAGCTCCTTTTATACTTCCCCTGGCTTTGCTGATGAAATTGTCCATGTATACTTGGCGAGCGGTCTTTATAAAATAGAAAATGCGGCAGAACTAGATGAAGATGAATTCGTCAACTTGATGGAAATTACAATGGAGGAAGCACAAAGCTTAATAACGGAGCAAAAAATTTTTGATGCCAAAACAATGTATGCCGTCCAGTACTGGCAGCTTCTAGGAAAATAAGGTGATTTAATGATTCGCATATTTGCAGATTTACATATCCATATCGGCAGAACAGCAAGCGGTAAGGCAGTAAAAATCACAGGATCTCGTACATTGACGCTTTTGAATATTATCGAATATGCCAGTTTTCAAAAGGGGCTTGATATGATTGGAATTATCGATTGCCATTCGCCAGAAATACTAATGGAAATGGATGAATACATCGCAAAAGGCAGAATGGTTCAAAAGACAGGCGGGGGACTGGAGATGGATGGAATAACCATTATTCCTGGTTCTGAGCTTGAAATATATGATGATTCTTGTAAAGGGCCTATCCATGTGCTCTGTTATATGCCGACATTGACGGCTATGAAGGAATTCTCATCATGGCTTTCTAAATACATGAAAAACATTCAATTAAGCTCACAGCGCATCTATGTGACAGGCAAAGAACTGCAAAAAATGGTAAAGAGTCTTGGCGGTTTGTTTATTCCTGCACATATCTTTACACCATATAAAAGTTTGTACGGAAGCGGCGTAAAAGCATCCCTTTCAGAAGTTTTTGATCCAGATTTGATTGATGCTGTAGAACTGGGCCTAAGCTCGAATACTATGATGGCAGATCAGATCAAGGAGCTACACAGCTATACGTATATCACCAATTCAGATGCCCATTCTCTGGCAAAAATTGCCCGAGAGTATCAAATTTTAGAGGTAGAGGAAGCATCCTTCACAGAGCTGGAGAAAGCATTGCAGGGTGTCGATGGCCGGCAAGTCGCAGAAAACTATGGAATGGATCCTTTGTTAGGCAAATATCATAATACAGTTTGTTTAAAATGCCACAAGCCATTAGGAGAAGAGGAAGAGGTATGCTCAAGCTGCGGGCATAAAAACGGAAAAAAAGGGGTGGCTGCAAGGATAAAAGAGCTTGCCACTGCTGGTGATAAGCCGTCAAGGCCGCCCTATATTCATCAAGTTCCACTGGAGTTTATTCCAGGTTTAGGGAAAAAAACACTTGAGAAGCTGCTTCATTATTTTTCGACGGAAATGCAAATTATTCACGAAGCACCGTATGAGCAGCTTGCTGAAATACTTCCGACTCAGGTGGCCGAATATATCCAAGCTGCAAGAGCTGGCAAGCTGTCGCTCACTGTTGGCGGCGGCGGCAGGTATGGGCGTGTTTCTAATAAAAATGACGAATAAAAAACGAGAAGAAATGGCGGATTGGCCGTTTCTTTTCGTTTTTTGTCATGAGTTAAGTCAAAGCAAACACACAAGTATCTCTAAGGGTACTTCCGTCTGCGCTCATACAATCCTTCCTTTGAATTCCTTCCAGCGTAAATCCGAGCTTTTCAGGGATGTTCCTACTTTTTGTATTGAGAGGGTCACAGCGAATCTCAATTCGATTTGCTTTTAGAACATCTTTCGCAAATTGGACCAATCCCTTCGTGCTTTCCGTAATATAGCCACATCCAGCAAATCTTGAATCACACCAGTAGCCGATTTCAAAAATGCGAGCATCCCAATTAATTTTGTGAAGGCCAGTTGATCCAATAAATGTGTCTGTCTCTTTCAAGAAGATATGCAAGCGAATGTCTTCTCGTAAAATAAATTTAGCATACGACCTTCTAATATTCTCTTCTATTTCTTCGTATGTTTGCTGTTTGTGGGCAAAAGGGAGCCAATCTTGCAGCTCTTGCAAGGAATGCTGGATGCTGTCCAAAACTAGTTTTCCGTCACCTGGTAGGCATGGCCTTAAATACAGTCTGTCTGTTTCTATTCTAGGAGGAAAATCAAGGAGGATTGGTTTCATAAGCGCTCGCCCCTTCTATTGGTTTCTTTTAGTATACGTGCTGCCATCTATAATTTACAGATACTTTTGGTAGAAAAATACTAGATTTGCTAGTCATATACTGCTGAATCTTTTCATAGAATGAACTAACAGATTGGCACAGAGGAGAGGTAGCAATGAAAAAAAATAAGTACCAGAACATTCTAGCAAATCATTTTCGGGAGCATTCCTCCATCTATTTATTTATTGCGGTGTTGTTTTTGATGGGTGTCATATTTGGAGCAATTGTCGTGAACAGTTTAACATTGAGCCAAAAGGAAGATTTATTCTATTATCTGTCACAGTTTTTCAGCCAAATTTCTAATGGCAAGGTTGCTGACAGCAAGGATTTATTTATTCAAAGCTTTTCTCATAACAGTAAATTCATCGGCTTGATGTGGCTCTTGGGTATTTCTATCATCGGTTTGCCGGTTATTCTCATTTTATTGTTCATTAAAGGGATGGTTGTTGGATTTACAGTCGGATTTTTAGTAAACCAGATGGGCTGGAACGGCTTCTTGCTTTCTTTTGTGTCTGTTTTGCCTCAAAATATTATCATTATCCCGATTTTTATCATCTCTGCAACCTTGTCTGTTTCGTTTTCATTTAAGATGATTAGACAGCAATTTATGAAAAAAATGGGAGAGCCGATGCTGCCGTTATTTGGAAGATATATGTTTCTGCTGTTTGCTGCTATGATATTCCTTGCTGCTGCCGCTGGAGTGGAGGCCTATATTTCACCAGGACTTATGAAATCGATTATTAATATGGTAGAATCATTTATAGGGTTCATCCCGAAAGTGTAAGTAAATTATAATTATTTTAATTAACAAATAATTATTGATTCTTATTTATAATAATTTTTATTAGGATTCTATTCCTTCTTCTGTTATAATGATATGGACAGTGGCTAGGGAGGGACTTTCGGAATGGAAAGTAGAATAGATAGAATAAAAAAGCTGTTGCATTCTTCGAGCTATAAATTAACTCCTCAAAGGGAAGCAACAGTGAGGGTTTTGCTAGAGAATGAAGAAGACCACTTAAGTGCAGAAGATGTTTACCTCCTTGTAAAAGAGAAATCTCCCGAGATTGGATTAGCGACAGTTTACCGGACATTAGAGCTGCTGACTGAGCTGAAAATAGTCGACAAGATAAATTTCGGTGACGGTGTTTCTAGATATGACTTGCGACAAGAAGGTGCAGCTCACTTTCACCATCATTTAGTATGCATAGAATGTGGAGCTGTTGATGAAATTCAAGAGGATTTATTAGGGGATGTTGAAAAAGTGGTTGAACGTGACTGGAACTTTAAAATAAAAGATCACCGTTTAACCTTTCATGGAATATGTCATCGCTGTATTGAAAAAAGTGCAGATTAATCAAAGAATGAGAAACCTTTTTCATATGGAGAAGGTTTTTTGCATTGTTTAGTAGTTTTAGGTCCTATTACAGGTATATTTACTCCGTAAACTGGCATAGCTTTTAGTATGACACTAGTTTGGAGGAGTAATAATGCTGCAATGGTCTAAAGTAGTTTTTCGGACAGCAAAGGTTTTTTTGCTGTTTGTAGGATGCACAGTTCTTTTTTATTATGCGCTTATATGGTTTAATGAAGAATATCAGGATTTTCATCGTTATGATGAACCATCTGGAGCTGCTGTGAAAGTGAGTGGTGATGGAAAGGCAGAGGAATTTTCCTGGAAGGAACGAATATTTCTTTTTTACTTAAATGGGGAGTAATGACTAATGGAAGAACAGCTAAAGGACTTTATGCATTTTTTATTGGTGGAGAAGGGTCTGGCAAAAAACACTCTAGTTTCGTATGAACGGGATTTGAAATCCTACAGTAAGTACATGAAAGAAGTAGAGATGGTTGGCCTTACCGATATTCAGCGTGCACATATTGTTCGGTTTTTGGGGTTTTTGAAAGATAACGGAAAATCTTCTAAAACAATTGCCAGACACATAGCTTCTATCAGAGCGTTTCACCAATTCCTTTTTCGGGACAGGGTGACCGAAGAGGATCCGACCGTACATATTGAATCGCCGCAAGGAGAAAGGTCATTGCCTAAGGTGCTGTCTATGAAAGAGGTAGAGGCGTTGCTTGAATTTCCGAATAAGCTGGATCATTTTGGAAAAAGAGACAAGGCTATGCTGGAGCTTTTATATGCAACAGGAATACGGGTGAGTGAGCTGATTCAGTTGAATATGGATGATGTCCATTTAATGATGGGCTTCGTTCGGTGTATCGGTAAAGGGAATAAGGAGCGAATCATTCCAATCGGGGGTGCCGCCACAAGGGCGCTTACAGAATACCTTGAAGAAGGAAGACCTGCTTTTATAAGCAAAAAAGAAGTAGGAGATGCCCTGTTTCTAAACCATCACGGCAGAAGACTGTCACGGCAAGGCTTCTGGAAAATCTTAAAACGACTCGGCAAAGAAGCGGAGATTAATAAGGAGATAACTCCCCATACCCTAAGGCATTCTTTTGCGACACATCTGCTTGAGAATGGGGCAGATTTGCGGGCAGTTCAAGAAATGCTTGGACATGCTGACATCTCTACAACACAAATTTATACACATGTTACAAAAACAAGATTAAAAGACGTTTATAGTCAATATCATCCAAGAGCATAGGGGCAGCCCTTTCACCTTTTTTCATACAATGGTGGAAGGACTGGCCCTAAAATTATTTTTATGCAAATAGATGTCAGACTTCTGACAATATGCTATAATTTTTTAGGTTAAAGATACATACTAAAGGGTAAAATAGGATGATTAATTCATATATAGGAGGTAATTAAATGTCCACATATCCATTTAAAAGGGTATTCCTAATTGTGATGGATTCAGTCGGAATTGGTGAAGCTCCTGATGCTGAAAAATTCGGCGATTTAGGTGCCCATACTTTTGGTCATATAGCTGAAAAGATGAATGGTCTCCATATGCCAAATATGGGGAAACTTGGCTTGAGCAACATCGAAGAAATTAAAGGTATTGATAAAGCAGACAAGCCGATGGCTCATTATACGAAAATGCAGGAAGCATCAAACGGCAAGGATACAATGACTGGTCACTGGGAAATCATGGGCCTGCGTATTGACACACCGTTTCGTGTTTTCCCGGAAGGATTCCCGGATGAGCTGTTAAATGAATTAAAAGCAAAAACAGGCAGAGAAATTATCGGCAATAAACCTGCCAGCGGTACGGAAATTTTAGATGAGCTTGGCGAAGAGCATATGAAAACAGGTGCCTTGATTGTCTATACATCAGCTGATTCTGTCCTGCAAATTGCAGCACATGAAGAAGTTGTACCATTAAAGGAGCTTTACGAGATTTGTGAAATTGCAAGAGAATTGACACTTGATGAGAAGTATATGGTAGGCAGAATTATTGCAAGACCGTTTGTAGGTGAACCAGGCAGCTTTAAAAGAACAGCAAACCGCCATGATTATGCGTTGAAGCCGTTTGAAAGAACAGTAATGAACGAACTGAAAGACAGCGGTTTTGACAGCATTGCTATCGGTAAAATCTCTGATATATATGATGGCGAAGGTGTTACTAAGTCACTAAGAACCGTATCGAATATGGATGGGATGGATAAGCTGCTTGAAACTTTACATATGGACTTTACGGGATTAAGCTTCTTAAATCTTGTCGATTTTGATGCTCTTTACGGACATAGACGTGATCCAATCGGCTATGGCAAGGCGCTTGAGGAATATGATGCAAGGCTTTCAGAAGTGCTGCCGCACTTAAACGAGGATGATTTGCTGATTATCACAGCAGACCACGGAAATGATCCTGTCCATCATGGAACTGACCATACGAGAGAGTATGTGCCGCTGTTAGTATACAACAAAAAAATCAGTGCAGGACAACAGCTTCCGTTAAGAGAAACGTTCGCGGACATTGGCGCAACGATTGCAGAAAACTTTAATGTCTCTATGCCAAAAAACGGAAAGAGCTTTTTAAAAGAGTTAATATAAGGAGCAGTGAACATGGATTATACTAAAATTAAACAATCAGCAGACTTTTTGAAGGGAAAATATTCCGCTGTGCCAAAAATTGGCCTCATCTTAGGCTCAGGACTTGGTGTTCTAGCTGAAGAAATCGAAAATGCTGTAAAAATTCCGTACGAGCAAATTCCAGAATTCCCAGTTTCAACAGTAGAAGGCCATGCTGGTCAGCTTGTATTTGGAACAATTGGCGGTGTGGAAGTTGTTGCAATGCAAGGGAGATTCCATTATTACGAAGGGTACACTTTTGAAAAAGTGACATTCCCAGTTCGTGTTATGAAAGAATTAGGTGTCGAAAACTTAATCGTAACAAATGCAGCAGGCGGTGTGAATGAATCATACGCTCCTGGAGACTTAATGCTTATTTCAGATCATATTAATAATATGGGAACAAACCCGCTTATCGGCCCAAATGATTCTGCCCTAGGCGTTAGATTCCCTGATATGTCTGAAGCATATTGCAAAAATTTACGTTCAACAGCTAAAGAAATCGCTGCAAGCATCGGCTTAAAGGTACAAGAAGGCGTATATGTCGGTAACACAGGTCCATCGTATGAAACACCGGCAGAGGTTAGAATGCTTAGAGTTCTTGGCGGAGATGCAGTCGGTATGTCAACAGTTCCAGAGGTAATTGTTGCTAGACATGCTGGACTTAAAGTCCTTGGAATCTCTTGTATTTCCAACATGGCAGCAGGTATTCTTGACCAGCCGTTGAATCATGAAGAAGTAATTGAAACGACAGAAAAAGTTAAAGCAGACTTCCTTAAATATGTGAAAGAATTGGTTACAAAAATCGGCGAATAGTAGATAAGGGGATTCTCACTATGAAAATGCGAATGGTTGATTTAATTGAGAAAAAACGTGATGGACGCGAATTGACGGAAGAGGAAATTTCTTTCATTATCAACGGCTATACAGATGGTACAATACCTGATTATCAAATCAGTGCATTTACAATGGCAGTGTTTTTTCAAGGCATGACCGAGAAGGAACGAGCTGATTTAACAATGGCAATGGTTCATTCCGGTGATGTAATCGACCTGTCGGCAATTGAAGGAATCAAAGTTGACAAACATTCTACTGGCGGTGTCGGCGATACGACGACACTTGTACTCGGCCCGCTCGTTGCGGCTGTAGGCGTTCCTGTTGCGAAAATGAGCGGCAGGGGTCTTGGCCATACTGGCGGAACGATTGATAAATTAGAAGCAGTAAAAGGTTTCCATGTGGAAATCGATAAAGAAGAATTTATTAAACTAGTAAATAAAAATAAGGTTGCTGTCATTGGTCAAAGCGGCAATCTGACTCCTGCTGATAAGAAATTGTATGCTTTAAGAGATGTTACGGCAACAGTAAACAGTATTCCTCTTATTGCAAGCAGCATAATGAGCAAAAAAATCGCTGCCGGTGCTGACGCGATTTGTCTTGATGTTAAAACAGGGGCAGGAGCTTTTATGAAGTCATTGGATGACTCAAGGGAACTTGCAGAAGCAATGGTTCGAATCGGCAATAATGTCGGCCGCAAGACGATGGCAATTATTTCTGACATGAGCCAGCCGCTTGGATTTGCCATCGGTAATGCTTTAGAAGTGAAGGAAGCAATCGATACATTAAAGGGTCAAGGACCAGCAGACTTAACAGAGCTTTGTCTCACTCTAGGCTCTCAGATGGTGTATTTAGCGGAGAAGGCTGAAAATATTGAAACAGCAAGAGAAATGCTCGAGGATGCAATTAAGAGCGGCAAAGCCTTGGAAACGTTCAAGCTGTTTTTAGAATCACAAGGCGGCGATTCAAGTGTTGTGGATGAGCCTGAGCGTCTTCCACAAGCACAATACAAGCTTGAGCTACCTGCAAAGGAGTCCGGCTATGTGGCAGAAATCACGGCTGATAGTATCGGAACAGCAGCGATGATTCTAGGTGCTGGCAGAGCGACGAAGGAGTCAGAAATTGACTTAGCTGTTGGATTGGTTCTAAACAAGAAAATCGGTGACAAGGTGGAAGCAGGCGAATCCCTTGTGACGATTTATAGTAATACAGACAATGTCGATGATGTTAAACAAAGATTATATGAGCATATTAAAGTGACAGATCAAAAAGTAGATGCTCCTGAATTAATTTATGAAGTAATTTCAGGCTAAATAAAGCAGGAAGGAAGGTCGAGGCGAACTCGATCTTCTTTTATAGCAAACTAATTAGACGGATATCTAATTAGTTTGCTATAATGACATTAATTACTTGAGGAGGGTGCTGCTTGTGAATATAGAGTTGACGAAAGTAAAAGTGAAAAAAGGTAAATCTGCAGTCGTGGATAAATGGATGGCGCTTCTAAATAAGGAAATGGACAAGGTGCTGCTGACGTTGGAAGATGAAAAAATGTATGTGGAAACAATCTTTCGGGAGGTTACAGGCGGTGAGGAATTTCTTTATTGGTACTCAATCCAAGGTGAAGGGGGAGCTTTGTTAGCGGAATCCAAACATGAAATAGATAACCTTCATATTGCCTATTGGGAGGAATGTATAGACAAGGAATATGAGCCAGTACATATGAAAAATGAGGTTGTCATGATACAGAATAAAGTGATGGATGTTCTTCAATAAAAATGTTTTCGTCAGATTTCCTGACTGATTAGTGGCACGAATTAAAAAGATGGGTTATGCTTTTAAAATACAGAATATTCATTCTTCTTTTTGCAACTAATTGATTAGGAGGCTTTATATGAGTAAAACAGATGTAGTAGAGTGGCTGAACGAACATGAACAATTCTTTACAGACATGGCGAAGGATATATGGGAACATCCGCAGCTTGCTTATGAGGAAACGCATGCTGTCGGGCTGCAAATAGCAGCACTGCAAAATGCCGGGTTTACGGTTACAAAAAATGCAGGAGGCTCAGAAACGGCTTTTATTGCAGAGTTTGGTAGCGGCAGTCCAGTCATCGGCATATTAGGAGAATATGATGCATTGCCAGGTCTTTCTCAAACCGTATCGCCAGTTCGGGAGGAAATAGTTGCAAACGGTCCAGGCCATGGCTGCGGACACAATCTATTAGGGACAGCAGGGGTGGCAGCAGTTATTGCCTTAAAAGAGAAAATGGCAGAGGAAAGCCTCACTGGAACGATTCGTTATTATGGCTGTCCGGCCGAAGAGGTTCTGTCAGGCAAGACCTTTATGGCAAGAGAAGGTGTATTTGATGATTTAGATTGTGCCCTTACTTGGCACCCAGGTACTGCTAATATGACGTCAAACTTTAGCATGCAAGCAATGGTGTCAATTAAATTCCATTTCAGCGGAATTGCAGCACATGCTGCAGGAGCTCCTCATGCCGGCAGAAGTGCACTTGATGCCGTGGAAATCATGAATATTGGCAGCAATTATTTGCGAGAACATATCCTCGATGGCTCGAGAATACATTATGTCATTACTAATGGAGGTCTTGCTCCTAATGTTGTTCCAGATGCTAGCACCGTGTGGTATTATATCCGGGCTGCCACAAAGGAACAAGTGGACGAATTGCTTGAAAGGGTAAAAAAATGTGCCGAGGGAGCGGCCATAATGACAGAAACGACAGTTCGTTCTGAAATTCTTGCTTTCGCCTATGAAACATTGCCCAACGATACATTAAACGGGCTGATGCTGAAAAATATGGAGGAAAACCCGTTATTCTTTACAGAAGAGGAAAAACAATTTGCAAGTGAAGTTATCGCTTCCATTGACCCAAGTATCGTTGCTACATCTAAACAGCGCATTGCAGCATTCACAGATGATCTCCTTCCAACAGTCAATATTGACGATCAAAGAATGAAAGGTGTATCAATCGGCGGTTCAACAGATGTCGGCGATGTAAGCTGGATCACCCCTGTAGGACAAGTGATGACAACTTGTGCACCGGTAGGAGTTCAAGCGCATTCCTGGCAAGCAACGGCTTGTTATGGCAGCTCTATCGGCTTTAAAGGAATGCATTTAGCTGCCAAAACAATGGCTTTAACACTTTATGATTTGTTGGAAGATCATTCTTTAATAGACGAAGCTAAACAAGAGTTTGCAAAAACATCGGCTGTGAAACTTTATGAGCCTGGAATACCGGCAGATGTAATGCCGCCAAATCAAGTGAGACAGCTTATCCACGAATAATTGCATACAAAAAGGGAAGCGTTAAAATTAGCTTCCCTTTTTTTCTTATTGCTTTGTTAATATCTCAGGCCCATTTGCTGTGATTGCGAGCGTATGCTCATATTGAGCTGAGAGACTGCCGTCTACTGTTCTTGCAGTCCAGCCATCTAAATCAACCTTCGCATGATACATTCCGGTATTTAACATTGGTTCTATCGTGATAACCATGCCTTCTTTCAGCCTTCTACCCAAATTTGGAGGACCAAAATGAGGAATTTGCGGCTCTTCATGCATGTCTCTGCCAATCGCATGGCCGACAAAGTCGCGAACAACGGCATAGCCTTTTGACTCTGCAAAGGTTTGAATGGCATGGGAAATGTCGCCGACCCTGTTTCCTACAACTGCTTGCTCTATCCCTTTATACAGGGCCTCTTCTGTCGTTTTCAGCAAGTTTTGCGCTTCCTCCGAAATCGTTCCGACCGCATAGGACCAGGCAGAATCGGCAAGCCATCCGTCTAAATTCACCACCATATCTATTGTAACGATATCGCCATTTTTCAAAGCAGTCTTGTTTGGAAATCCGTGGCAAATAACATCGTTGACAGATGCGCATGTCGCAAAAGGATAACCGTGATATCCCTTCTGCTCAGGTGTTGCTCCTCTTTTTGTGATATATTCTTCTGCAAATCTATCAATCTCAAGTGTTGTAATGCCAGGTTTAATTAACTTGCGGATTTCCTTATGGCAATCTGCAAGGATTTCCCCGGCTTTCTTCATCTTTTCGATTTGCTCCTTTGTTTTTATTTGAATCAAAATTTCTCCTCCTTTATTTCGAAAAAACCACTAAGTTAATACAGCTTATTTCTATAGCCGAACTATTTATATAACAGTCTAAAAATAGCTTAAATGCATGATTGTGTCAAGGATACTCACTCCTCGTGCGCACAGTAGTCTTCCTAAGAAAAATATTTATAGCTGACTGTATAAAAAAAACATGATTGGAAAAAATGGGACAGTATATAGAATGGAGGGTCTTTGAGATGAAACGCATCGCAACAATCTTTTTAACCATGTTACTATTTGCATCTATGTTGGCACCAAGCACACTTGCTGCAGAGAAAAGTAGTGAATTGGTGGACAATGTTAAATCAGCTATTTTGATTGACAGAGACACTGGGACAGTACTATATGAGAAAAACAGCAATGAAGAGCTGCCGCCGGCAAGTATGACAAAAATAATGACTATGCTTTTAATCATGGAAGCACTCGATCAAGGTAAACTCAAAATAGACGAGAAAATCAGGACGAGTGAACATGCAGCTTCAATGGGCGGCTCCCAAATCTTCTTGGAGCCTGGAGAAGAAATGACAACAGAGGAAATGCTTAAAGGCATTGCAATCGGGTCTGGGAATGATGCAGCAGTGGCAGTAGCCGAAAGACTTGCTGGCTCAGAAGAAGCATTTGTAGAAATGATGAACAAAAAAGCGAGCAGTTTAGGATTGAAGAATACAGCATTCAAGAATGTCACAGGCCTCCCGGTCGATGAGCATTACAGCACAGCACATGATATGGCTATCATGGCGAAGGAATTATTGAAATATGAGGATATCACTAAATTTACAGGTACATATGAGGCGTACTTGCGAGAAGACTCTGACAAGAAGTTCTGGCTTGTAAATACTAATCGTCTTGTTAAGTTTTATCCTGGAGTAGACGGCTTGAAAACGGGATTCACGAAAGAAGCAAAATACTGCCTGACAGCAACTGCCCAAAAGAATGGAATGCGTGTGATTGCTGTTGTTTTTGGTGCGCCTACATCAAAAGAGCGGAATGCACAAGTAACAAAAATGCTTGATTATGCATTTAGCCAATACGAAACGCATCCAGTCTATAAGAGGAATGAGCTTATCGGCAAAGTAAATGTAAGCAAAGGGGACCAAAAACAGGCATCAGCTGTTACAAGCGAACCAATCTCTCTATTGACGAAAAAGGGAGAAAAGGTTGATGACGTAGAGAAAAAAATCGTCATGAACAAAAACTTAAAAGCCCCAATTGCAAAGGGTCAGGAAATCGGCAAGGTCCAATTTGTGAAAGATGGCAAGACAATCGTGGAAAGTCCGCTCGTATCGCAAACAGAAATTAAAGAAGCAGGCTGGTGGACACTGTTTAAACGAACTGCCGGTATGTTTACAAAAACGCAATAAGCTTGCTAAAACTGTCAGCATTCCTCTTTTTTTAGCGAATCAACACTAGTTTTGTCTTGCTTGAAGGAAATGCGGGATTAAAGGTAGAATTGACTCACTAACCTAAAAAGAGGAGGCTATGGATAGTGAGTCTTAATATTGAGCTGGAAACAAAAAACAATGTTCTTTGTATTCGTTTAGCAGGGGAATTAGATCATCACTACGCAGAAGAGCTGCGCACAAAAGCGACTGATGCGATAGAGAGCAGAAATATTCGCCATATTGTTTTAAACTTAGAGCATTTATCATTTATGGATAGTTCAGGCTTAGGAGTAATCTTAGGCAGATATAAACAAATAAAGCAGCTAGGCGGAGAAATGGTGATTTGCGCAATCTCCCCGAGTGTACAACGGTTGTTTGATATGTCTGGCATGTTTAAGATAATGAAGCTGGAAACAAATGAACAATTTGCACTTGAAAGATTGGGGGTTGCATAAATGAGAAATGAAATGCATTTGCAATTCAGCGCACAAAGCCAAAACGAATCCTTCGCAAGGGTAACTGTCGCTGCTTTTATTACACAGCTTGATCCAACGATGGATGAGTTGACAGAAATCAAAACAGTCGTATCAGAAGCGGTCACAAACTGTATTATTCATGGTTATGAAAATGACCCTGACGGGATTGTCTACATTTCAGTCATTATGGAAGATTCCTTTATCGATTTGACCATTCGTGATGATGGAAGAGGAATTATGGATGTAGAAGAAGCAAGACAGCCGTTATTTACGACAAAGCCTGAATTGGAAAGATCCGGAATGGGATTCACCATCATGGAAAATTTTATGGACGAAATTGAAGTGCATTCTAGCCCAGAAAATGGAACTGAGATCCGCCTGCGCAAGCATTTAATAAAGAGCAAAATGCTAAGCAATTAAGGAGAATCGCTTATGGATGTGGAGGTAAAAAAGGAGAAAGAAACGTATTTAAAAGACCATGAAGTGAAGGAGCTTATCAAAAGAAGCCAAGATGGCGATCAGTCAGCTAGAGACACAATAGTCCAGAAGAATATGCGACTTGTATGGTCAGTCGTGCAAAGGTTTTTGAACAGAGGCTACGATCCGGATGACTTATTTCAGATCGGTTGTATCGGATTGCTTAAATCAGTAGATAAATTTGATTTAAGCTATGATGTGAAGTTCTCGACCTATGCAGTCCCGATGATCATTGGCGAAATTCAGCGCTTTATCCGTGATGACGGAACCGTGAAAGTGAGCCGCTCCTTAAAGGAACTGAGCAATAAAATCAGGAAAGCAAAAGATGAACTCTCCAAGCAGTACGGCCGTACACCAACTGTTGGAGAGATTTCAGAGCATCTTGATATTCCGCCGGAAGATATTGTCTTAGCACAAGAGGCCGCCAGAACACCGTCCTCTATCCATGAGACAGTATATGAAAACGACGGCGATCCTATTACCCTTCTAGACCAGATAGATGATGGCAATGAGGGCAAATGGTTTGATAAAATCGCCCTGCAAGAGGCGATTAGGGAACTCGACGAAAGAGAAAGGCTGATTGTGTATTTGCGCTATTACAAAGATCAGACACAATCTGAAGTTGCAACCCGGCTTGGAATATCCCAAGTCCAAGTATCACGCCTTGAGAAAAAAATATTGCTACAAATGAAAGAGCAGATGGATATTTAATATCCATCTGCTCTTTTTATATGGAAATATTACCAAAAAAATTATCATTATAAATTGCCCACATTAAGCAAATACTACCATCATCGTAAAAACATTAGATGATTGGATGTGTTGATGAATGGCTGAGACAGTCTATATTCGGATGAGAAATCGTATCGAAAAAAGATTGAATGAAGATGTGCTGCTGAAGGATTTAGCCCAAGTAATAGCTGTTGATAGCTTAATGGAACAATTGAATAATTTGGTAATCTATTCTATTTCAGAAAGTGACCGTAACATCATCATCATCGACAGCACAAGGGTAATTAAGGCAATACGCAGCTTCAATCTAAACTTGGAGATACAGATTATCGGTCCTGCACAAACCATCATTGAAGTCATCCTCAAAAAAAAAGAAGTGTCTATACCGCTGTTCCTTTTGGTTTGGCTGCTCCTTTTTATTGGCTCTGCCTTGACTATTATGAATTTTCATGAAGACGTCAGCATGCAGGCAGTCCACCAAAAGCTGTATAAAATCATTACAGGAAAAGAGGTAGAAAAGCCTCTCATCTTCCAAATTCCCTATAGTCTAGGTTTAGGCTTAGGAATGATCATTTTTTTCAACCATGTATTCAAAAAGCGTTTTAATGAGGAACCAAGCCCCCTGGAAGTAGAAGTTTTCTCTTATCAGCAAGCTTTGGACCAATATGTCATCATGCATGAAAATAAAGAAAGCATGAAAAAATTAGATGATCATTAAAATACTTGCTGTCCTTTTTATTGGGGGAGCTTGGGGAATAACAGTCGGAGCCGGTTATGTTGCTTTTTTAACCGTCTTTGGGATTATTCCGAGATTGACGCAGCTGACGAAAACAGGAAGCAAGATATATTCCTATGAATGGTCTGTCGTCTGCGGTGCAGTCTGCGGTACATTCGTCTTTTTGAGAGAACCAGCCTTCTCATTACCAGCCATTCTGTTAACAGTAATGGGTCTAGCCGGTGGAATCTATATAGGTATGATTGCTGCAGCACTTACAGAAGTATTAAATGTTTTTCCTCTTCTCGCAAAAAGGGTAAGCCTCGATGATCGGCTGCTCGTATTGATGATGGCACTTGTCTTTGGTAAAATCTTTGGCTCCTTATTTCACTGGATGTATTTTGCACCGTAGATTCTAGCAAAGTGTCAAAGAAAGGAATTTGCAGATGGGTACAAAAAGAAAAATTATTTTAATAACAGATGGAGACGAATATGCAAAACGAGCAGTTGAAATGGTGGCAAAAGAAGTGGGAGGCCGCTGCATTTCTACGTCATTTGGAAATCCCTCCACCCATAGTGGACCGGAGATTTTAAATCTCATAAAAAAAGCCAAAAATGATCCCGTATTAGTGATGTTTGATGATAGTGGCTATGTGGGTGAGGGGGCAGGCGAGACAGCTTTGAAATACATAGCAGCACACAAGGATGTGGAAGTGCTTGGGGTAATTGCTGTTGCAAGCAGAACGAGAAGAGAGGAATGGACAAGGATTGATGTGGCAATCGACCAAGATGGCAATCTGACTCCTTACGGTGTAGATAAGCTTGGCATTCCAGAGTATGAGATAGGAAGAATGAGCGGTGATACTGTCTACAGTCTCGATAGTCTCGACTTGCCTTTAGTTGTCGGCATCGGTGATATAGGCAAAATGGGCAAAAGAGATTCCTATGAAAAAGGTGCACCAATAACACGAATTGCAGTGGAATATATTTTAGAAAGAAGTGGATTTTATGAGCAAGGAAACACATGATATGGAGACTATTTTTAGAAGGCTCTGCGATGTAGAAAAGTACATGACCGACAGGGTAGGCTTAGGTGTCAGCTTTGACCTTGGAGTGAGAAAAATCAGTGTTCTCCATCATGAGGTAAATGTGTACTATGTGAACGGACTCGTTGACAGTGCCATCATTTCTCAGCTTTTAGAACAGCTATTATTTTTAAATGATGAAGAACGTGTACATCAATCAGATGACTTTTTTAAAATTATTGAAAACCAGCTTGTGCACCACCAAGTAAAGCCCCTGGAAAAAATGGATGAGCTTGTAGACCAAGTGCTGTCTGGTTTAGTTGTTGCAGTCATGGAAGGCTATGAAAAAGGTATTGCCATCGATGTAAGAAGCTATCCTGGCAGAACTCCGCAGGAACCGGATACAGAAAAGGTTATCCGCGGTTCTCGTGATGGTTTTGTCGAGAATATTATCGTAAATACGGCAATTACAAGAAGACGAATACGTGATGAGCGGCTCCGTTTTGAGATTATGAAGGTCGGAGAACGGTCAAAAACTGATGTGGCAATTGGTTATATTAAAGATATTGCTGATCCAGATCTAGTTGCAATCATTAAAAAGGAGCTAGAGCAAATAAATGTTGATGGCATCTCGATGGCAGACAAGACAATTGAGGAGTTTTTGCTAAAGCAAGGTTACAATCCATATCCTCTAGTCCGCTACACAGAAAGAGCAGATGTCACAGCCAATCATTTGCTAGAAGGCCATGTTGTCATATATGTTGATACATCACCGAGTGTTATTATTACACCTGCTACGTTCTTTCATCATTTGCAGCATGCTGAGGAATATCGACAAGCTCCAATGGTCGGCACATTTGTGCGCTGGGTTCGCTTTTTAGGTGTTATCGCTTCCTTGTTTTTCTTGCCATTGTGGTTCCTTGTTACACTTGAGCCGTCTTTGCTGCCGGAAAACCTGGCCTTTATCGGACCGACAGAGCGTACCCACTTGCCGATTATTGTTCAGTTATTTATTGCTGACTTCGGTTTAGAATTCTTAAGGATTGCAGCCATTCATACACCGACACCGCTGTCGACCGCAATGGGCTTAATTGCGGCCGTTATGATTGGGCAAATCGCCATTGATGTTGGTTTGTTTGTACCAGAAGTTATTCTTTATGTGTCAGTGGCAGCAATCGGGAATTTTGCGACTCCAAGTTATGAATTAGGGATTGCCAATAAGCTCGTACGCTTTGTTCTCTTAATATTAGTCGCTATATTCCATACTCCAGGTTTTGTTGTCGGCTGTACTTTGTATGTTCTGTTTTTAGCAAGCTTGCGCACATTGAATGTTCCATATCTATGGCCTTTCATTCCGTTTTATCCAAAGGCGCTACTTAATATTCTTATCAGAAGAACAGTTCCTAGTAGTAAATTAAGACCAAGCCATGCACATGCTCAAGACCGTAATAAATAGAAATATCCAATAAAAAGAGGATTGAGAAATGGGTTTATTTATGATACATTTGTTTAATCAAGTAGGCTGTTAAATAATTGGACATAAAAAGGCAGACAGTTCGAAAGGGGAACTGTCTGCTTGTTTCTTATTTTTTCATCTTAGCCTTTCATATCAATCTTAGGGAGAATCGAGGGGGATATATGCATTATTATGGAACTTCCAGTGTGAACGAAGCTGGCCATTTGGAAATTGGCGGTGTTGACACAGTGAAAATAGTCGAAGAATTCGGAACACCAGTATATGTATATGATGTTGCACTTATCAGAGAACGAGCAAGAGGATTTAAGGATACATTCGCTAAACGAGGTATTCCGGCACAGGTTGCTTATGCAAGCAAAGCATTTTCAACAATTGCAATGGTACAGCTTGCCAATGAGGAAGGGCTGTCCCTTGACGTAGTATCCGGCGGTGAGCTTTATACGGCAATTACAGCTGGTTTCCCGATGGAAAGAATCCATTTCCACGGCAATAACAAAAGCAGAGAAGAACTGCTGATGGCAATTGAGCATAAAATCGGCTGTATTGTAGTTGACAACTTTTATGAGCTTGCCTTATTGCAGGAGCTGTGTGAACAGAACCACAGCAAGATGCCGATTCTGCTTCGCGTAACACCTGGGATTGAAGCACATACACATGACTATATCCTTACAGGACAAGAGGATTCTAAATTTGGCTTTGGACTGCAAAATGGACAAGCAGAGGAAGCGATCCTTAAAGCGATGGAATCTGAAAATCTTGAGCTGTTAGGGCTGCATTGTCATATCGGCTCTCAAATTTTTGAGACAACAGGCTTTGTGCTTGCTGCAAAAAAGATTATTGGTCAGCTTTATAAATGGAAACAGGCTTTCGGCTTTGAATCTAAAGTTTTAAACCTTGGCGGGGGCTTCGGTATCAGATATACAAACGAAGACCAACCGATCCAGCCTTCAGAATATGTGGAAGAGATTATTACTGAAGTGGAGAAAAATATGAATCAATTTGGCATGAGCATGCCGGAAATTTGGATTGAGCCAGGCAGATCACTAGTTGGGGATGCAGGCACAACTCTATATAAGATTGGTTCGAGAAAAGAAGTTCCAGAAGTGCGCCAATACTTAGCGATTGATGGAGGAATGACAGATAACATCCGTCCGGCATTGTATGATGCGAAATATGAGGCTGTTTTGGCAAATAAACCTTTGGTTGAAGCAGAAGAAACGGTGTCCATCGCTGGCAAATGCTGTGAATCAGGAGATATGCTAATTTGGGATCTACCACTGCCCAAAGCAGGAGAACAAGATATTTTAGCAGTGTTCTGCACAGGTGCATATGGTTATTCTATGGCTAATAACTATAACCGAATTCCAAGACCTCCAGTCG
This sequence comes from Niallia sp. Man26, assembly GCF_022049065.2. Lineage (NCBI taxonomy): Bacteria > Bacillati > Bacillota > Bacilli > Caryophanales > Bacillaceae > Niallia > Niallia sp. Man26. The sequence goes on along the minus strand of NZ_CP095743.1, from coordinate 2,519,423 downwards.
TTTTTGTGGAAAACAAGGAAGCGGTTCTTGTTGTAAAAAGAGAGACGTATGAGGACATAGTTCGTCTGGATTTACCTTTGAAAGAGAAGGCGTCTGTAAATAAATAAGAAAAAGGAAGTGCATTTGCACTTCCTTTTTTTTCTATTAAGAGAAGAATGATTTTATCGCATCAACGAGACTTGCAAAAAATTCTTTTACTTTTGCAAGAAAACCTTGACCTTCTTCACTTTCAATAAATGCATTAAATTTATCTTTTGCATCTTGCAGCTGATCTCCAACCTGATTCCAGTTGATATCCAGCTCTTTAAGCTTATTGAAGAAATCCATCAATGTTTGCTTTTGAGTATCGCTTAACGAAATATTAAGCTCGCTTGCTGCATCATTGATGATTTTTTCCAGTTCAGCATCTGTCGACGGTTTATTTTCCGCGATTTTTTCTTTGATTTTTGCCATTAGTGCAGATGCTTTATCTGTTCCTATTTCTTCACCGAGGTTAGCGGTCTGCACCATCTCTTCATTGGCAGCCTGTTTAACATCCTCTGGAATTTCTGTATCTGTAGATACTTCATATGCTTTAATAAGACCTGTAAGTGCTGCTGTCCCCGAAACCTCAATTGGAGCTGTAACATAAATGTCAGCATCCTTTACACCTGCAGTTATTAACGCATTAATATACATTTCATCTGTTACCCAGTTTATATTTTTAGTTGTCACTTCTATTCCGCTTCCTGCATCATTGATGGTAATAGCGGAGGAAGAGATGGCTCTTGTGCCAATCAATGCCTTGGAAATATAGCTTCCTAGATATTGATGTTCTTCTTTATTAGAGACTGTAATGATTTGTGCATCATCAGGCGCTTTCATTTCCGTCAGAAGCAGTTTCTTCTGCTCTTCTGTCAAGTTTTCACCTAAAGTGATAATCATATCCCCTGGCGCTGCATCTGCTAATGCGTGCAATGGCAGCAGGAGCAAAAGTGAAAAGACAAGCACAGCCCATTTTTTTCTAATCATCTGTGTTTCCTCCTAAATATGTTCTATGCATATAGACGTACAGGCAAATCAAAAAGTTTCCTTCTATCCACATATTGTGTAAAGGACGGGATTTGCACTTGCTATTATAATCGATAATAAGGCTAATAAAAATAGTAGCTGAATGAATTGTTTTAGCATACTATTATAATGAGAAGATGATATATGGATTACTTGCAAACAGTAGGGATTTTGACGCAGTTACTGTAATGATGCTTTCTTCTTATAATATTTTCATTGAAGATTAATCATAATTTATGTATGATAGTATTTATAACAGGTTTCGCCAAAGTCAGATAATTTATGCTCTTATGGCGGATTTTAATACTAGTGCCGGTTTCTTCATATTTAAAATAGAATATTGTTTGGAAACAATCCATTATGGGAAAACTTACAGGTAAATATGCTTTAATAATAATGAGGGATACAAATGATTATTCGTTATAAAAAATCTTTTGAGAAAATTGCGATGGGCCTGCTTTCTTTTATGCCTGCCGAAAAGGATTTAAAAGTGCTACAGCAAACGATAAAGCAATACGAAGCTAACGAGAATTGGCAGCTTTTTTTATGGAAGGAAGAAGAGGATATTATCGGGCTTATAGGAATCAGCTTTGAAGATGCGGACAGAATCAGCATCCAGCATATATCCGTAAACCCTTCGTACAGACATCAAGGTGTCGGTAAATCGATGGTGCAAGCAATTAAGTCATTATATACCAACAAAAAAATCGAAGCGAACGAATTGACTGTAGGCTTTCTTTCTAAATGCATGAATATGGAGGAAAATCTTAATTCGTAATAAAAATAAATCCCTGACCGGATTCCTTACAGGTAAGCGGTCAGGGATTTTTTGCTACCTATTTCTTCCTGCGTTCCTTACGCTCTGCAATGGCAGCATTTCTTTCTAAGATGACCTCGCTTCTATCTCGTGTCAGATGACGATGAACAATTGCTTCAGCAGGTATTAAACTTGATTTCCACTCCATTCCATGCGATAGACACCATTTCACGCATTGCTCTTCTAAAAAAGCATCGTTAATAGGCAGGACTAACGGTTTAAAGGGAAGCTGGTTATTGATATTATGCAATCTTTCTTCCAATCTCGCCAGCAATATATGCTCATCCAGTCCATAGTCTGACCATATCCAGTTTCCATGCTTAAACATGACAATGGCTTTTTCTAATGTTTTGCGTGCGCCAGTGAAATTTCCGCGACGATGGTGATAACATGATACTGCCATTAAAATAAAGCTGACCCAAATCGATTCTTTATTGCCTGAATCAACCTCTTTCCAATATTCCTCTAATATTTCATGGCACTCAAAGAAATCTTGATCTCCATGAAAATGTGCCAAATACTCAATATATTCATCTGGATACACCACTATTTTCTCCTTCCCGACAAAAAGTATCTTTTGCTATTATACTTCCTTTACAAGCAGATAGAAAAGTCAGTTACCCTATATGCTTTTGAAGATGGTATAATTTATTATTGGATAACTTTATGGAATCATCTATACTTATACTAGCATAAGGAATATAGATGTTATTTTATTAGGATTTTGGTGAGATATAATGCAATATAATGTGAAGATTGACAGTTTTGAAGGTCCTTTGGACTTGCTGCTGCATTTAATAAATAAATTAGAAATTGATATATATGATATAAATGTCGCGGAAATAACGGAACAATACTTAGAATATATCCATGCAATGTCAGAGCTGCAGCTTGATATTGCAAGTGAATTTTTAGTGATGGCAGCGACACTTCTCGCAATTAAAAGCAAGATGCTGCTTCCTAAATACGATGAAGAGCTTCTTGATGATGACCTTATGTATGAGCCGGAAGAAGATTCAAGAGAAGACTTAATCGAAAGACTGGTAGAATATCGTAAATTTAAAGAAGCAGCGGATGATCTTAAGGAGATGGAGCAGGAGAGAGGGTTGATTTTCACGAAGCCTCCGAGCGATTTATCTGACTTTACCCAAGATGCAGATCAAAATGCTAAAAGCGATTTGGACGTGTCTTTATACGATATGCTGGCTGCGTTCCAAAAGCTGATGCGCAGGAAAAAGCTGCAGGCGCCCCTATCGACAAAAATAACAAGACAGGAAATTCCAATCGAGAGCAGGATGGAGGAAATTCTTGTTTTCATTAAAAGCAGAAGAAGAACTCATTTTGAAGAGCTTTTTCCTGTCCATGATAAAACCCATATAGTTGTGACCTTTCTTGCTCTGTTGGAGCTAATGAAGCGCCAGGCGTTATTTGTGGAACAAGAGCATAACTTTGCAGATATATTTGTGGTTGGAAAGGAAGAGGAAAGATTTTGATGGTTACAAATTGGAAAGGTATTATTGAAAGTTTATTATTCGCAGCTGGAGATGAAGGCTTGACACTTAAGCAGCTGGCCCATGTCCTGAATGTGGAGCAATTCGAGGCGGAGCAGGTAACAAGAGAGCTGATGGAGGATTATCGTAAAGATGAAAATAGAGGTATTTCCATTGTGGAAATAGCCGGGACCTTTCAGCTTGCCACGAAAAAAGAGCATTCAGTCTATTTAAAAAAGCTTGTTGAATCCCCGCATGCTTCTACATTATCACAGGCTGCACTTGAAACCCTTGCCATTATTGCTTACAGGCAGCCGATTACAAGAGCAGAAATTGAAGAAATCCGCGGTGTGAAAACAGAAAGGCCCCTTCATACCCTTTCTGCAAAAGCGCTAATAAAAGAGGTCGGCAGAGCAGAAGGTGCAGGCAGGGCAATCTTATACGGAACGACAAAGGAATTTTTAGATCATTTTGGTTTAAAGGACTTAAAGGAACTTCCTGAATTAGCAGAAAAAGAGGAAGATTATAAGCAGGAAGAGGCAGATTTGTTCTTCGAATCATTCCAGCAATTGGATGACTAAAACAAAAAGAGGCAGGATGAAAGCAACGCATTCATCCTGCTTCTTTTTTTCGGTTATTTAAACATGTTCCCCCCATTCTGCACATATTCTGTAAAGAATGACTTTAGATAGAAAAGGGGTTATCTGAGATCAATGAGCAGCTACAATGAATATGTAAAAGATGTGTTAGTCTGGAACAGAGAATTGAAGGACTTTTTAGAAACAGAGAATGTCCAAAGAAGCGCAGAAATTTGGAAAAGCCTTGATAAGTTTACATCCTTAATGGAAACGGTCCAACGCAAACCGATTGATACAGAGGAACTGATTAAAATCCAGCATAAAGCGGAAGAGCTTCAGGACGAAATGGAAGGTTACTTTAAGCAGAGACAGCAGGTTGGAACGATTTTCATCAATGAACCATCAGTAAAGGCAGGAGGCCACAAGCTGCCGCCGCTGCCGTATGCTTATAATGCATTGGAGCCCTATATAGAGGAAGAAATTATGAGGCTTCACCATACAAAACATCATCAATCCTATGTGGATGGACTAAATAAAGCAGAAACAATGCTGGCACAAGCAAGAAAAGATCGAAAGTTTGACCTTGTGAAGCATTGGTCGAGAGAGCTAGCCTTCCACGGATCTGGTCATTATTTGCATACGATCTTTTGGAATAATATGAGTCCAAACGGCGGAGGAGAGCCTAAAGGGATGCTTCTTGAGTCAATAAAGGATTATTTCGGCAGCTTTGACGCTTTTAAGCACCACTTTACAGAAGCAGCCAAGGCAGTGGAAGGGGTAGGCTGGGCAATCCTAGTCTGGTCACCTCGGGCGCGCCATTTGGAAATTCTCCAATCAGAAAGGCATATGCTGTTGACTCAATGGGATACAATTCCCTTGTTGGCATTGGATGTTTGGGAGCATGCCTATTACTTACAGTACAAAAATAACCGTGCTGATTATATCAGTAATTGGTGGAAAATCGTTAACTGGAAAGATGTTGAAGAGAGGTTTGCGAAGGCAAGTGATTTGAAATGGAGGCCGTTTTAATTTTTTATTGAGCATGCAGGCGAACAGCAATGGTTCGTCTGTTTTTTTGATTTTAAAAAGAGAGCCTAAGTCTAAAGTTTTTACCAATTTGTCATAAGCCCGCTTGTCCTGCATAAATATGTACAAACCATATAAGGAGACGAGGTAGTGTTATATGAAACCATATAAGATATTACTCCTATCTTGCATCACGGCATTTCTGTTGCTGACTATCCCGCAAAATGCCAATGCGCAAATATATGTCAGTGCTAGCAGCGCCATTTTGATGGAGCAGGAATCAGGACGAGTCATTTATGAAAAGGATGCACATACCCAAAGAAGGATTGCCAGCATAACAAAAATTATGACAGCCATTCTTGCGATTGAGTCGGGAAAAATGAATGATATGGTGAAAATTAGCGAGAATGCAGTTAGATCTGAGGGATCTTCGATTTACTTGAAGGCCGGCGAAAAAATCTCTCTAGAAGATTTGGTGTACGGGCTGATGCTTCGATCTGGGAATGATGCAGCTACTGCTATTGCGGAGCATGTCGGCGGAAGTTTGGACGGATTTGTTTACTTAATGAATCAAAAAGCACAAGAGCTGGGCATGAAGGACACACATTTCGCTAATCCTCATGGGCTGGATGATCATGAGGATCATTATTCATCTGCCTATGACATGGCGTTACTAACAAAGTATGCGATGGATAATGAGCAATACAAAAAAATAGCAGGAACAAAAAATTACCGTTCAGAAAATCCTGATGGAGAATGGGACCGGGTTTGGAAGAACAAAAACAAGCTGCTGACTGGTCTTTATGAGTACACCACAGGCGGAAAAACAGGTTATACAAAAAGAGCGAAAAGAACCCTTGTCTCCACAGCGGAAAAAGATGGAGTCGAGCTGATTGCAGTCACTTTAAACGATCCTGATGATTGGGATGATCATATAAACATGTATGAGACTGCATTTAAGAATTATCAAATGGCATTAGTGCTGGAAAAAGGCAAAGTTAAGACAAAGGACTCCTTCTATAAAAACAAGCTGTATATTAAAGAGGATTTAGTGTATCCGATTACGGAAGCGGAGAAGGATGAGTTAAAAATCCAATTTAAGCTTTCAAAAGTCCAAGCAGATTGGAAAAAGAAGGAGCAGAGTGTTCCTGACATAGTCGGCAATGCAGAGATCTATTTAGAAGGCAAGCTGGTAGAAACTGCTCCCGTTTATTTTGAACATGCAAAAGTAAAAGAAAAGAAGAGCTTCTTTGACCATTTTAAAAGTATGTTTCTGGCAGTTATGGGAGTAGATAAGGATGGTTAATATCATTTGGGTGCTCCTGACTGTGATTGGAATAGTTTTTGCCATCTTTAATGGGACAATCGATGAAGTCAACAAGGCAATCTTTTCAGGTGCAAAAGAAGCAGTTACGATATGTATCGGATTAATCAGTGTGCTAGTCTTTTGGCTTGGCATGATGAAGATTGCGGAACAAGCAGGCCTCTTAAAAAAACTTACAAATCTGTTCAGACCCTTAGTATCCAAGCTGTTTCCAGAGGTGCCGAAGGACCATCCGGCCATGGGATATATTCTTTCCAACATGATGGCCAATATCTTCGGTTTGGGAAATGCTGCGACTCCCCTTGGAATAAAAGCAATGGAGGAGCTGAAGCGGTTAAACGGAGGCAAGACGAGTGCAAGCAACAGCATGATAACCTTTTTGGCATTAAATACCTCCAGCATAACGCTTATTCCAACAACGGTTATCGCCATTCGCATCAACTACGATTCAGCTTCACCGACTGATATAGTTGGACCGACTTTAATTGCGACGATTTTCTCCGCAATTAGCGGGATTTTAATTGATCGATATTTTTACTATCGAAGAATGAGAAAAGGATGAATTCATAATGGAAATTATTTCACTGTTGTCAGTTTGGATGATTCCTTCTTTAATTTGCTTTATTCTCGTTTATGGAACATACAAGCGTGTACCAACATATGAAAGTTTTGTAGAAGGAGGGAAAGAGGGCATTTCAATGGCCTTTTCCATTATCCCTTTTTTAGTGGGCATGCTTGTGGCAATCTCGGTATTCCGTGCATCAGGGGCATTGGAATATTTTATGGGATTTCTAAAGCCGGCATTAGACTTTTTTGGAGTGCCATCAGAGGTTGCTCCGCTTGCGTTTATTCGCCCTATTTCTGGCAATGCAGCACTTGGTATGACAAGTGACCTGATTGCCACCTATGGTCCGGACTCCTATATCGGCCGGCTTGCGGCTACTATTCAAGGCAGTACTGATACGACCTTTTATGTGCTAACTGTGTATTTTGGCGCTGTCGGCATCAAAAAGATGGGTGATGCACTTAAAGTAGGGCTGCTTGCAGACCTTGTCGGGTTTGTAGCAGCGATTGTTGTTGTGACATTAATGTTTGGTAAGTGATGCTCCGATTCGTTCGGAGTTTTTTTTATTTCAGTGTTTTTACAGACTTTCCTTTGAAAATGGGCAAACTTATGTCATAATTCAAAAGATGACAAAAAATATGGCTGTTTGAAAAGTAAGCTATTGCTGTTGATGAATTTAATGAGGTGAAACATAAATGGAAAGACTGCAAAAGGTAATTGCCCATGCTGGGATTGCATCGAGAAGGAAAGCAGAAGAATTAATTCTGGATGGAAGAGTTACTGTTAACGGTAAAGTCGTAAAAGAATTAGGTGTAAAAGTTGGACCTTCTGACAAGGTTGAAGTGAACGGTGTTCCGATTGAAAGGGAGGAGCCTGTATACTTCTTGCTGTACAAGCCTCGCGGCGTGATTTCGAGTGTGAATGATGATAAAGGCAGAAAAGTCGTAACAGATTTCTTTTCTGAAGTAATATCATCAAGAATCTATCCGGTCGGACGTCTTGATTATGACACATCTGGACTTATTTTGCTCACAAATGATGGAGAATTCGCCAACTTGATGATGCACCCTAAAGGGGAAATAGAGAAGGTATATGTCGCAAAGATTAAAGGCATTCCGATGCGAGAGAAAATCAAGCTACTGGAAAAAGGCGTTATGCTTGAAGACGGTAAGACAGCACCAGCAAAAGCTAAGGTTCTGTCTGTGGATAAGAAAAAAGGAACGTCTATCGTTGAGTTGAAAATTCATGAAGGCAAAAACCGCCAAGTCCGCAGAATGTTCGAAGCGATTGGCACACCTGTGTTAAAGCTGAAAAGGGAACGATACTCCTTTTTGAATTTGAATGGCTTGAGCCCTGGTGATGCACGTGAATTAACAGCACATGAAGTAAAACTTCTTCGTACGGAAGCGAATAAGAAAAAATAAGCTTGTTAAAAATTCATAAAACGTTCACAGAACAAGGTGCATGATTACAATATCTGCAACATTAAAATGCTATAATGATTATAAGTTTTTTACGGAAATCCCATTGATATTTAACAAGTCTTTGGGATTTTGTTGTTTATAAGATGGGCAAAAAAGGAAACATGCAAAAAAGTGTTTAGCGTGCTTCCATTATTATCATAGAAGCGTTGTAAGGAGGATTACCAAATGGAGAAGGAAATAAAAATTCTTGTCGTGGATGATGAGGACAGAATCAGAAGGCTGCTGAAAATGTATTTAGAACGAGAGGACTTTCTTGTTGAGGAAGCATCAGACGGGCAAACCGCTTTAAATAAAGCTCTTTCCAGCGATTATGATATTATTTTGCTCGATTTGATGATGCCAGGCAAGGACGGAATGGAAGTTTGCAAGGAGCTGAGGGAGAAAAAGGCGACACCTGTTATTATGCTTACTGCCAAAGGAGAAGAAATTAACAGGGTGCAAGGATTTGAAGCAGGTACAGATGATTATATTGTTAAGCCCTTCAGTCCGCGGGAAGTAGTGTTGAGAGTCAAAGCTTTATTAAGAAGATCTGCTCCAGCTGGATTTGTACAAAGTGAAAGCAGTGCAAAGGACTTAATTGTGTTTCCTTACTTAACAATTGACAATGATGCGCACCGTGTTCTTGCAAATGGCAGAGAAGTCAGTCTCACGCCAAAGGAATATGAATTGCTGTTATTTCTTGCTAAATCACCAGACAAAGTATATGACAGGGAGCTGCTGCTGAGAGAAGTGTGGCATTATGACTTTTTTGGCGATTTACGCACAGTCGATACACATGTTAAACGTTTGAGAGAAAAACTGAATAAAGTATCAGAGGACGCTGCTCGGATGATTGTTACAGTTTGGGGAGTAGGCTACAAGTTCGAGGTCAGCAATGGATGATGTTTTGGAGAAGTGTTGTATTTAAGCTTTGGAGTACCTTTTTACTGCTGATTTCAGTCGTATTGATTATATTGACTGTTATGCTCCTTGAGTATTTTGAGCAGTATCATATGGAGTTGACAAAAAAAGAGCTGACAAGCAATGCTGCCAAGGCGTCAAGCATTCTTGAGCAACATCCGGATATCGGCATGGATATCGTGTGGGAGCTGGTGGATGAATCTGCCGCTGCGGCGATTGAATTAGATGGTAAGACTTCGATATCTCCGGACAGTGAATTTACGCAGGATTCAATGGAAACGGCCCTATCAAGCAAACAGCTTAAACAAGTGAACGTTAACGGCAAGGAGACTATGCAAACAATTAAACTTGCAAGCGAAGGAACAAATGAGAATGTTGAAGTGACAGCAAGCGGTGTTCCTATACTTCAGGGAGATAAACCGATTGGTGCAGTCTATGTTTTTCAAAATCTGTCTGTTCTTAATGATACAAAAAACTCAACAACGAAGTTTATTGTGTTAGCTGCTGTTGTCGCCATTATTTTAACAACAATATTTGCTTTCTTTTTGCTTACTAGAATTACAGCCCCTCTCCGCAAGATGAGAGAGGCTGCAATGGAGCTGGCAAGAGGGAATTTCGAGACTACTGTTCCAATATGGTCTCAAGATGAAATAGGGGAGCTGTCTGTAGCATTTAATCAAATGGCAAAACGGCTGAACTTTAACATAAATGCCTTAAGCCAAGAAAAAGAACAGCTCGGTAATATACTGAGCGGCATGGCAGACGGTGTGCTTACGTTTAATAAAAACGGAAGTTTGCTTATAACAAATCCTCCGGCAGAAAGATTTCTGCAATATTGGCATTATGAACAAGGCAGCAGTGAGCCGCTGCAAGAGCAAGTGCCTGCAGAAGTGAAAGAACTGTTTCAGCTTGCCATCGGCACGGGAGAAGAGCAAATTGCCGAGATGAAGCTTTCGCATAGAGCGTGGGTGATTATTGTAAGTCCCCTCTATAATAGGGAACAGATAAGAGGAGCTATTGCAGTTATTAGGGATATGACCGAAGAGCGGAAGCTGGACAAGCTGCGCAACGATTTTATTGCTAACGTATCTCACGAATTGCGCACACCGATCAGTATGCTGCAAGGCTATAGTGAAGCCATTGTAGATAATATTGCACAATCTGAGGAAGAAAAGCAGGAAATGGCCAAAATCATTTATGACGAATCTCTTCGCATGGGCCGCCTTGTCAATGAGCTCCTTGATTTAGCAAGGATGGAAGCGGGACATCTTGAGCTATTCCTAGATGAAGTGGAAATGACTTCCTTCTTTCATCGGGTTGCACGGAAGTTTAATGCAATCGCAAAAGAAAAAAATATTGAAATAACGATGGATATCCAAGAGGATATGACGCCATTTGTGATGGATGTTGATAAAATGGAGCAGGTGGTCACAAATATTATCGACAATTGCATCAGGCATACGAAAGACAATGGTACTGTGAAAATCAATGCAAAATCAGATAATGTCGGCATTTACTTGGAAATAGAAGATAACGGTGCCGGGATTAAAGAAGAGGATTTGCCATATATTTTTGAGCGCTTTTACAAGGCGGATAAGGCAAGGACGAGAGGCAGCGCGGGCACAGGACTGGGGCTTGCCATTGCCAAAAATATCGTGGAGGCTCATAATGGCCATATATCTGTCACAAGCAAGTATGGTCATGGAACGACATTTTTTATCTTTTTGCCCCGAAATGTTGAATAAATTTAGAGATGTTGCCGATTCTTCTTGATTCACAAGAAACAATTTAACATAATAGAACATAAGGAAGGATTATTCCTTCCTTTTTGTTTTGCTTAAAAATACAATTAATCTTAATAATTACATAAAAAATTATTGTAGAAGAAAAAAATCCGTAACTATTGTGGAAAACAATACGACTAATTTTATAAACGGGGAGGAGAAACTGATGGACTCCGTTTTTGATGAACTATATAAAAAATATCATCATGACGTTTTTCAATTTCTATTTTATATGGTCAGCCATAAAGAGACGGCAGAAGATTTAGTGCAGGAAGTATATATTCGCGTATTGAAATCCTATGACCGTTTCGAAGGGAAAAGTGCAGAAAAAACGTGGCTGTTCAGTATTGCACGGAATGTAGCGATCGACCATTTTCGTAAAAATAAAAACTGGAAGGACAGAATCATGGAGAAGTTTGATTGGTCTAAACAGCAAATCAAAGCTGATGATTCTCTGCCAGAGGAAGTGGCTATACTATCTGAAGAAGTGCAATATTTATATCAAGCGTTAAAGGTATGTACAGTGGACCAAAAGATGGTCATTATTCTTCGCTATATTCAGGAACGGTCCATTGCAGAGACGGCAGAAACACTCGGCTGGACAGAAAGTAAGGTAAAGACAACACAGCACCGCGCTTTAAAAGCACTAAAAAAACATATGGAGGAATGGACGAGAGAGGAGGAATACAATGGAAAAAAACAATTGGAGCGATGAGCAGCTAAAAAGCCTGTTGAGGCAATTCCCGGCCATTAAGGATGAACGGGACCCAAAGAGCATTTATCAAAATATTGCGGCCGGCAAGTCTAAACAACGGATTCGCCGTCCTTGGCTCATGCCAGCAGTCGCTTCTGTATTTGCTTTCATGCTTCTTATTGTTATAGGAGAAAGCTTCTTTCGGTCAAATAACGGCAATTATAATTTAAGTGATTCATCTTCATCCGAAAACAGCAAATATATAGCAATTAATGAAGACAGCCAAAGCACAGAAAACTCATCTTCGTTCCAAATGAAAGAGCAGTCAGGAGAAGTCGAGAATCGACAGGCAGATGTTGAATTACAAACAACAGCTTTGTATGCAGAAGAAGTAGGAGACAAAGAGCTGCTCACATACCCTATTCCTGATAAGAATCTGCAGGTGGCAGTGCCTGTCAGCATTCTTGTTGAAAATCCGGACAGCTTATCTAAATTTGACTTGTATAAAAAATACATGTCTGCCATTGAGGAAACAAGCTGGGGCCTTGATAACTATTACCCATTTGATGGGACAGTCAGTTATGACATGAGCAATAAGACAGTTATTATTGACTTCGCAGATGATGTCACATCCCTTGGAGCAATCGGTTCAGATGACTTCTTAAACTCTATTGTTTATCAGCAGCTGGAAAGTGTCGGTGCCGATAAAATGGAATTCAGGAGAAAGGGTCAAAAGGGAGTATTAGTTGGTGACAGAGATTTGACGGAGATATATTATCAGCAGCTTGAAAACAGAGGGTACTATCTCTTAACAGATTCAGTCGAGGCTGAAAATGCCCTGTATGTTCCTTGGGAGACACCGTATCATGATATTGAGACCGCACTTATCAATATGCAAAAGGATATGCCGGAATATGGTCTGTCTGCATCAATCCCTGACAATATCCGTTTCGAGAAGATAGTTCCAAATATAGAAACAAGTGAATTGGAGCTGTATTTAACAAAAGACAGCGTCCTACATGCGGATAAAGCTACACTTAGAGCTATAGAATCGATCTTGCTGACCGCTAAGGATTTCCAATTTAAAACAGTGAGATTTGAAAACGCTGGGATTAATCAAATTGGAAGATTTGTATTTACTGATGAAATCCCAGTTCCTGTAGCGGCAAATAAACGAGAAATGAATTAAAAAAGTTCCAGCTTAGCTGGAGCTTTTTTTAGTTGTTTTTGTTAGACGGTGAAAAAGAATGCATGAATTAAGAGAACATATCCCATACTAACATTTGTTTCATAGCTTTTAGGAGACTAGGCAAATGCTCTTATGCTAATGGTTGTCACTTTCATCTAGGTGGACTGATCAGTTCTATAACGAAACATGTACTCATATGGTGAAAGAGGAACTTTTCAATTTTCTTTTTTCTCTCAACAAATATTTGTTGCAGGTTATTTTCGTGTTAGGAAAAAAAGGAGGATACAATGGGAGACTATATCAGACGGCTGCTCATAGCTGCAATAATGCTTCTGTTTGTCAGCTTGTTATTTTTAGGAGGCAAGCATTCAGAAGCTAAATCACCTTCACTGTCTGAACGCACCAAAGGGTGGACTTGGCCGAGTGAAGGCATGATTTCAGATACATTTAATACAAGACATGGAGATCATAAAGGAATTGATATTGCAGGTGACCTTGGAGCTGCTGTATTTGCTGTAGACAGCGGCAATGTCACAAAGTCTTATTATTCCCAATCCTACGGGAATGTAATTTTTATTAAGCATACTAATGGCTTAGAAACCGTTTATGCCCATTTAAATGAACGAGTAGTGAAGGAAGGACAAAAGGTTGAAATGGGCGACCTTATTGGGAAGATGGGCAATACTGGCCATTCCTCTGGCGTCCACCTGCATTTTGAGATTCACGAAAAAGAATGGACGGTAACAAAGGAAAATGCGATAAACCCGATATTGGCATTAGGAGAGGCAGAAGTGGGACAGACAGTCGAAGCAGCAGCGAAACCAGCGAGACAGGAAGCTGCTGAAGCAAAAAGCAAACCTGTAAAAAAAGAAGTAACCACGAAAGAAAATAAAAAGGAAAAGGCAAAAGCCGAAAAACAGGCAGAGGTAAAACCAGAAACTTTGGAAATAACGGTAGAAGAGCCGGTAGGCTATAACCCAACTCTTGGGCAAGTTCCATATAAAAAAGCAATCTATTACATAAAAGAAAACGAAATAAGCGCAATATTAGGTGAACAACCTGCCTTGCTTCCCCCTGAAAGCATGAGTCTGCTTCAATTTAAGCAATTAAAGGAGCAGGAAGATAAAAATAGCGGCATCACACCTAATGTGAACATCTATTATGAATAATGTATTCCTTAAAGGTTTGACTTACATAAAAGTAGTATCACTAAGTGAGAATGGGCAATAAACAAAGTTCCCAGTATGTTTCTTTCTTTGTGAGTTGCCCCAGTTCGAAAATCTCCTTTTAATTCCGATAAAACTTCCCGCTTTTATTATAAGCAATGTTCTTCCCATAACAGCCATTCTTATGTATAATATAAATTAGTAAAAAAAATAAAATATTGATCTATCTTCGGGGCAGGGTGTAATTCCCGACCGGCGGTGAGGAGTATTGCTCTAAGTCCGCGAGCCTATTCGTTAGGCTGATTTGGTGAAAATCCAAAACCGACAGTAAAGTCTGGATGGGAGAAGATGGAGGTTCTGCAATCGTTCGAAAAAATTATTAGTTAGAACGTTTGTTAAGTATGCCTTTAAACACTCCCTCAAGCTCATGTTAGCTTGAGGTTTTTATTTGGCGTGCCTTAACAAAATTGCTGAATCTCTCTTCTTAGGCAGATGGATCCTAAAAGGAGAGAGTAAGAAATGAATAAAAAGAAAATGAATGTAAGGAAATTTGTCTTGATTGGAATGATGAGCAGCATGGCTTTTGTGCTTATGTTTATCAAGTTCCCGCTTCCAACGTTTCCTCCATTTTTGACATTGGATTTCAGTGATTTGCCAGCATTGGTAACAGCGTTAATTCTTGGTCCAGTTGCAGGTATATTGGTAGAGTTGATAAAAAACCTTCTGGATTATATTGTCCATAACAGTGAGATTGGAATACCTGTAGGAAATTTAGCAAACTTCATTGCTGGAGTTGCATTTATCCTGCCTGCCTATTTCATCTACAATAAATTGAAATCAAAATTGGGAATGGTGCTCGGCCTTATCTCAAGTGCCCTTGTGATGAGTATAGCCCTTAGCTTCTTCAATTATTTTGTACTATTGCCAGTTTATATTAAGTTTATCGGATGGGACCCAATGACATCTGCCGAAATGCGTGCATATGTAATTTCCTTAATCCTGCCGTTTAACCTTATTAAAGGCGCTATCGTTTCAGCCTTGTTCCTGCTTGTTTTTACGAAAATGAAAGGCTGGATCACAAAGCAAGCTCAATATCGTAAGGTAGCATAATAATAAAAAAAGCAAAAAGAGAAAAACTCTTTTTGCTTTTTTTATTATTCGAATTTTAATGCGTCGCCTTCAAACGGCTCATCTGCCACTTTAATGGAATCTGTTGGGCAGCCTTCAAATGCATCAAGCATATCGTCAAGCAATACTTCTGGAACTTCTACAGTTCCTTCGTTATCGTCAAGCATTACAAATGCCAAGCCTTCATCATCATAATCATAGATATCAGGAGCTGCAGCTCCACATGCACCGCAAGCAATACATGTATCTTTATCAACAATCGTATATTTTGCCATGAGTCGTAAAAACCTCCAGTATTCTTTTGTTAAGTAATATGCATTTATAAATAATGATACATCTTTACTATCCATCCTTTATTGTAAAACTGAATGTATAACTTTTCAATAAAAAAGACCAATATAAAGGAATAAACCTCGCATTAATGATTCAAGTTTAGCTCCAAGTACAGTTTTCGTGGTAAAATATAAAGCAAGAAAGTACATAATTCGACATGAACCATTATTTTAAGGAGTTTTCGTATATGACCTTTATTGAGGTAATCGTGTTATATTGTTTACAAAGAATAAAGGGAGAAAGAACTATCTACTCTGTCCTTCATATCCTAAACGGCAAAAAATCAGCGCAAACGATACAGGATATCCATATTTTTGAACTTATGCCTTTTTTTCAAACATACCCGAATTTATCAAGAGCAGAGTTCGACAGGATTATTTCTGCTTTAAAAGAGCAGAAATGGACTGCTGAAGGAAAAACATTTCAGCATTATGACATCAATCCGAAACAAGAAGATGAGTTTGCGCGTTTACTTATAGAATACCCTATTCCTACCCATTTAAATGGCTGGAAATATCACCGAATTGCTGTAGGATTTTGGGAGCGGCTGGCACTTTCTGTTCAAGTTGCCTCCCATCTTTCCAAAGGCGATAATCGCTATATGCCAATTCAGCGAAATATCGTAGTACAGGCGTGGATGAAGCAAGCATTGCAGAATTATGCTGGCGACAGACAATCACTGAATGAACAGCTTTACCAAGAATTGGCTGATTGCCTCGATGATGAAGCAGTGTTACCTGAATACCTTGTGTGCAGGTTAACAGGGTCAGAGCATATTGGGCTAACTCCAGAGCAAGCGGCAGCTAGTCTTGGGATAGACAGAAGTTATTATGAGCTTTACTTTCTGTCATTGCTTCACTTTATGCTGAAGAAAATTCTCAGTGCTAAAGAAAAATTCCCATTTTTAAGACAAATGGTGATGGATGATAATACTGCATATATTTTGACTAATTCAACCAAAGCGACATATGAATATATTCAAAAAGGCTTAAGCCTTGACGAAATAAGTACAATGCGACGTTTGAAGATGAGTACAATTGAAGATCATATCGCAGAACTCGTGTTGAATATCCCTGATTTTTCGATTGAAGAATATGTTAGTCTCGACAAAATAGCTAAAATAAAAAAAATCGCAGAAGTTACTGCTTCCAAGTCGTTGAAGCAAATCAAACAACAGCTTCCTGAAGTGTCATATTTTGAAATAAGAATCGTTCTTGCGAAGTTAGGGGGAGGCATAAATTGAATTTAGAAAAAAACCTAATGAAATTATTTTCGCTGCCCTCTTTCCGCCCAGGACAAAAGGAAGCAATCTCAGCATTAATGGAGAATCGTCATACATTGGCAATGCTGCCGACTGGAACAGGGAAATCATTGGTGTATCAGCTGCCTGGGAAACTTCTGAAAGGGACGGTCATCATCATTTCGCCATTACTGTCACTCATGCAAGATCAAGTCGAACAAATGAAAATGAATGGCGAAAAAAGTGCTGTTGCCATTAATTCCTTTTTAAACTGGCAAGAGCGAAATGATGTAATTAAAAATATACGCAAGTATAAATTCGTGTTTATTTCCCCAGAAATGATTGGAACAACCTATATATTGAATGTTTTGAAAAAACTGGAAATTGGTTTATTTGTTGTCGATGAAGCTCATTGTATTTCCCAATGGGGCTATGATTTCAGACCAGAGTACCAAAATTTAGGGATAGTGCGCAAGGAGTTGGGAAATCCATTAACATTGGCACTTACAGCAACAGCCACTCCCGCCATCCGAAAAGATATTATATCATCATTAGCTCTAGAATTTGTTGAACAAGTCATTTACAGTGTCGACAGACCCAATATTGCCTTAACAGCAGAAATTTTATCGAGTGGGATAGAAAAAAGGAAAAGGCTTGAAGAACTGACAAACACACTGCAAGGACCTGGCATCATTTATTTTTCAAGCAAAAAGCTGGCAGAGCAAACCGCTGCAGAACTTAAGCAATACTCGGGTAAAAGAATAAATGCCTATCATGGCGGCATGTCCCAAGAGGATCGCATCTTGATTCAGCAACAGTTCTTGAATGGCCAGCTTGATATCGTTTGTGCAACAAGTGCATTCGGCATGGGAGTTAATAAGGAGAACATCCGTTATGTTATTCATTATCATTTCCCAACACAAGTAGAGTCTTTTTTACAGGAAATCGGCAGGGCTGGCAGAGACCGTCAAAACAGTATTTCTATCCTCTTATATGTGCCAGGTGACGAAACGCTTGCTTATCAGCTCACGGAAATGGAGCTGCCGAATGAGCTGCAGTTAAATCAACTGCGAAGGTCTCTGCTTCCATATACTACATATGAAGATTGGGCTGAAAAAGAGCTGGCTTGGATAATGGAGCAATTCACTGAAACTCAATGGCGAGTGCTAACTGCCTATGTTCAGCCAGAAGGAAAAACCTGCAAGCAAATAGAAGCAAAGCTTAACCATTTTAGTGAATTTTGCAAGAACAGGCTTGCTGTTAAAAAACAAAGCATACACGATATGCTTGCATGGGTATTATTAAAGCAATGCCGCAGATCCTATTTGACGAGCTATTTCCAGGAAAAAGAAGCACCAATTAATTCCGTATGCTGTGATAATTGCGGTTTGAATATGGAGAGGTTTTATGCGGGTCAGCCTATTAATGATAAGGCAGAGCTTGTTGGTGATGGCTGGAAAAGACAGCTTGCTTTTATTCTAAATAAGAGAAGAGAAAAAGCCGATGAATAAACAAAAATATTCCCAGCTGTTAAATACTTTGTCTGATAAAGAGCTTATAAAGCACTTATATATAACACAATTTATATTATTAATTATTTCTGCAGGCTTAGGTATATTCGTATTCCAGATAGAAGATCTATTTACTTCTTTAAGCCTCTTTAATTGGAACCATATTTTAATCGGCTTTGCCTTAGGTGCGGCGGTTGTTGGCCTCGATATGATATTTATGAGATATCTACCTGAAAAGTATCATGATGACGGCGGACTAAACAAACGAATATTTCAAAATATGCATCCAGCTCATATCGCCATAATCGCTGCCGTGATTAGTATCAGTGAAGAAATATTGTTTCGCGGTATCCTTCAAACAAATTTAGGATTATTGGCAGCAAGCATTATCTTTGCAGTCATCCACTACCGATATTTATTTAATTGGTTTTTATTTGTAAACATCATCTTTATAAGTCTTTTAATTGGGTTTTTATATATGTGGACAGGAAGTTTACTGGCGACCATTATCATGCATTTTACAATCGACTTTTTCCTTGGTTTGCTGATTAGATATAAGGTTTTTGACTAATTTTAATACGTTTGAAATATGTTTAGGGGGAAGGGATGTTCATGACAAGAGAAGATCCTTACAGAGTTCAAGCAGAACGGCAGAAAAAACGGCTTTCTCGGTTGGAAGAAAGTGAAAAGCCAGCTCAACCGATTCCAAGCAGAGTAACAGAAGAACTGCCGTCGCGCAGAGCTGTTCATCATAAAAAGAAAAAAAAGAAAAAGAAAAACCAAAAGTATACAGGCATGACGATTCTTGCTATTTCTTTTATTGCCCTGCCTGTACTATTGCTCGGCATACATGAAATGATAAACCGCTATTCAGTTGACACAGTGCTTTCAGTGAACAGCTCTTCCAATCAATTCGAGCAGATAGGTGTTGAACAAAAGGGCAGTAGTTCTGCAACTGGTAATGTAACAGTAGAAAAAGAAGACAGTGAAGCAGAAGAAAAGCCTGATGAAACCGCAAAAGAACAAGCAGCCAGTGCTGAGCAGGAAGAAAAAGAAGTAGCCAAGCAGAAAGAAACAGCACAACAGAAAGAAGAGGCTGCAAAGAAACAAGAAACAGAACAACAGAAAGAAGAGGCTACAAAGAAACAAAAAACAGCAGCAGAACAGGAAAAAACCACAGCAGACAGCCAAGCGGAAAAGGCAGCTGCTTCTGAGGTGGAAAAGCAGGAACCGGTTGAAAAAACAGAAACAGAAAATGCAGAAGCAGCCTCCCAACAATCGGTTATCTATCATACTGTAGCAGCTAATGAAACACTATACAGAATAGCGATGAAATATTATAACTCTAAAACTGGAATAGAGATCATTAAGCAAGCAAACCAGCTTACAAGTGATAATGTACTGGCTGGGCAAGTATTAAAAATTCCACAATAACCGCTAAATAAATGATTCTAACTTGTCCTTTCCTTTCATATAGTGAAAGGGAAGGAGGATTGGCATATGGAATCGTCGATATTAAATCTTGACAGCAATACAGATGAAACGACAAAGGAAATGCTGCAAAAGCTAGTGGATAAAAAACGTAAATTTGACATGATAAAAACAAGGCATTTATTTGTTATGTGGCTGACAATTATTTTTGGATTTTTTTACGCTTACTGGCTGTATAAACATATTGCCGTTCCGTTCTCCCATTCCTTTGCCATCATGTTTTCTATTTTTATCGCTAAAACATTTAATCTCTATGCACTGGCCATGATTGTTGGTTCCTTCGGATTTATGAATGTTCTTAAACAAAAAAAGGATAAAGCAGAGAAGGAATATCATGAGCTTCGTTGTGAGATTATCGATAAAGCTAAAGATCTTTGGAAGAAGGAAGAAGAGTGGAAGGGCCGTCACCATGTTTTTTATATGATGAAACAGGAGTATGACATTAATCTTTTCCATGAAACAAAGTAGAGAAAGAGACTAAAATACTGTACTTTAGTCTCTTTTGGCATATTCTAAAATACTTTCTTTCGATCTCTGTCTTCTTTAATAATTTCAACCGCTTCTCTAAACCGCTGGGAATGAATAATTTCTCTTTCCCGCAAAAACCGCAGGCTATCATTTAAGTCAGGATCATCACTCATGTTAATAATCCATTGATAGGTCGCCCGCGCCTTTTCCTCAGCAGCAATATCCTCATATAAATCCGCAATCGGGTCACCTTTAGCCTGGATATATGTAGCAGTCCACGGATTACCTGCAGCATCATGATAAAATAACGCTTTTTCATGTGTGACATAATGCGCATCGAGGCCGGCAGCTTTTAGTTGGTCTGGAGTTGCATCTTTAGTTAATTTATAGATCATTGTTGCAATCATTTCTAAATGAGCAAATTCCTCTGTGCCGATATCTGTTAAAAGGCCAATCACTTTATCAGGTATCGTATAACGCTGATTTAAATAGCGCAGTGCTGCAGCCAGTTCCCCGTCTGCGCCGCCGTATTGCTCTATCAGAAATTTAGCCAGCATGGGATTACAGGTGCTGACCTTAACAGGATACTGCAATTTCTTTTCATAAAGCCACATATCAATGCCCCCTCAATCATTTTTATACTTGCCAAGGCCATGGCCCTGTGTCCCAATCCCATGGACTGCCTGAATAGCTGTTTCCGAATTGCAGAAGTGGACCATACCTGCTTTCATATAGCTGTTTAAACTTTTCTCTTTCTTTAACATAATGATTAAATTGATTGATTGCATCTTGATCATTCGGATGTGTATCAAGATAAAGTGTTAATTCGACCAGTACGAAGTCAACAGCTTGCAGCTGTTCAAGAAGCTGATAATATTCTGCAGGCAGCTGTTTCATCATGCATCACCTTCTCTTTTTTCATAAGGACTATAATAAGGGTCATAAAAAGCTTTCCATAATGTTCCTGCTTTGAGTGCTTCCATTGGTGAAAATTGCGGCAAATGGGGCGGCTGAAAGCCCATATATAAATTGGGCGGGGTGGAATATACTTTTGTTTTCAATGGCGGGCAAGGATCATTAGGGCTTATATAAGGGTGGTATTTTTTATAAAACTGACTCATAACAAAAAGCCCTCCTTTATTTTCATATCTTTACAATAATATGAATGATTTGCAAAATCATTCTAATGTTTTTTGACCGAAGAAGTAACTTGATGCGGATTGCTAATAGTATTTGGTTTTTGATTAATGGGTGCTATTACTATAAAGTATATAGAAAGTTAAAACATTTATAGGGAAGGAAATCTTGTCTTGGCACCAAATGCCCAAGTAGGACAACAGAGTCTTGATGCTTTAGAGGAAATAGTGAAACGGTTAAGGGCTATTGGAGAAATGGGCATGACTTTGATGATATAGTTGAAGGACTTGAAGATTAAGGTGCATAGCTAGTACAAGATATTAGAAAATACAGAAGGGCTAATATTATGGATAAAAAAATTGTAAATAAAACGATAAGAAATGCTATAAAGATTGGTGATATTAATGAAGTAAAGCATTTAATAGATGATAATCCAGAATCTTTACACTTAATGACACCATTTGGTACCTGGTTACATGTTGCAGCAAAGAAAGGACATTTTGAAATAGTAGAGTATCTAGTTCAAAAAGGAATCGATGTTAATACAAAAGGTGGTATCTTTGATGCTTCTTCATTAAATTTGGCAGCAGGAGCTGGGCATTTGAAAATAGTGAAGTATTTAATAGAGCATGGTGCAGAAATAGATGTGAGCTTGGCAAACAGAAATCCGTTATTTGGAGCAATTTATGGCGGGCATAAAGATGTAGCTGAGTTTCTAGTTGAAAAGGGAATAGATATTTCAATTAGATATACAGGAGAGAATATTAAGAATATGGATGCATATGAATATGCTAGACAATTTGGGCAAACAGAAATCGCTAAATATTTAAAGCAGAAGATAGATGAAATAGAATAAATAAAAAACTCTCCGCTACTGGAGAGTTTTTCATTTCCATTAGTGAAGCGATGGGTTTTTACAATGTAAGATAGACTAGACATGATTAAAATCTGCTTGCGTTTTTGAAAGTGAAATTCTCATGACCTCTATACTATTACGATAAAAGGATGCTGATAATACCATTTTCAGAGATTAGAGTAAAAGTCCTGCAGAAAATTATTCTTTTACTTGTTATATTTGTATTGAGAATTATTTTTCCGCCACAACTTATTGGAAACGCTTTAAATCAATGTTGACTTTCTAAGGGGTATTTAAAATTTCTAAAAAATTAGAAGGGAAAAAGAAAAGCATTCTAGGCAATCGCTATTGCTTTAGTATCACCCATTGTTATTATATAGGCTGCTGCAATACCTACAAATGCAGCTGAAACTAATTCTAGCATTTCATCTATCAGTAATTATTCGAACGAGAATGTAGTTGTGCTAAACACAAATGGAGAGCTAGAGGTGGCAGGGGATAGAAGAGGCAGAGGGGTATAATTTCTATTATAAGCAAGCAGCTGAGTCAGATTCTGCTTTTGAACAGTTAGACAGTGAATGGATAAGAGAATATTCCCATTATTTAACATCGGGTGTTCTAGGGGTTAAACAAGCTTTGTACGTTATCAAGATTTAGATGGTAAGGAAAGTTCGGGAAAATCCGTGGTTACTTCCTCTATGAACGTTAAAGGGCATTCGGGAGAAGGCTTTGCTTTCTCTAATATATTCCATGATGGGAACGCCTTCAGGAGTGGTGAATGAATGCAAGAGAACCGCAAGTTATTATATATCCGCAGTGCAAGGACAATATAACGCTGAAGTGAATGGGATAAGTATTAGAGTTATCAGAGAATTACACTGAGTTGGTTTTGTATCATTTATCTTTTGCATCTTCACGGAGATGATTTTTTGCTCTTATTGATAGCTGGCTAAAAACAATAATCAAAATGGAGACAGCGCTACCCCAGGATTAATCTCCGGAAGAATCTGACCAACGGTTAAGAGCATAGTACTTTGATTGAAAATAAGGAGGTTTGATAATGAAAGCAGTTGTTATAGATCATATGTCAAAAATATATCCCGGGGGTAAAAAGGCGGTGGATAATATAAGCATCACTCTTGAGCAAGGTGAAGTTTTTGGATTTTTAGGCCCGAATGGTGCCGGAAAAACCACTACTATCAAAGTTTTGAATGGCATGCTCACACCTTCTGCGGGAAGCTGCCGGGTGTTAGGAATTGATCCGACTCTAAATCCAGAAAAAGTGCATGGTCTATCCGGTGTTGTGACGGAACATGCGCAGATGTATGACAATTTGACAGGGATTCAAAACCTCATTTTTT
This sequence comes from Niallia sp. Man26, assembly GCF_022049065.2. Lineage (NCBI taxonomy): Bacteria > Bacillati > Bacillota > Bacilli > Caryophanales > Bacillaceae > Niallia > Niallia sp. Man26. Next base: position 2,495,831 of record NZ_CP095743.1, on the reverse strand, counting down.
ATGCCTCTGCATTCGGCAAAAGTTCTGGCCAGAGTGAAAGACACGCTGAATCTCTATTAGAAAAGTTGAATCTCTCGAATGCGAAAGATAAAAAACTAACCACCTATTCTACAGGTATGCGCCAACGGCTCTCCCTTGCTCGTGCGTTGATTCATCAACCCAAAGTCCTGTTTTTAGATGAACCTACCTCCGGGCTTGATCCTGAAAGTGCCCAAAGTGTCAACAAACTGATCCAAAGTCTTGCACGTGACAAAGGAATGACCATATTCTTATGTACCCATCAATTGCGCTATGCGCAGGAGGTTTGCACCTCATTTGGATTGATGAATCAGGGAACTTTACTCGCATCTGGAAGTCTTGAGCAGCTTCGTTCCAAGGTTATTTCCGGAATGAAAGTCAAGATAAAAGCCAGCAAGCTACCCGGCAGTCTGTCATATCGAAAAATAGGAGAACGGAATTTTGAAATGGATATTCAAACGGAAGAGGAAATCCCCCATATTGTCTCTAGCATCGTAGAAGAAGGTGGCGATGTTTATCATGTGTCAATGAAGCGTCCTTCGCTGGAGGATATCTATTTCAATTTAATTGAAAAAGAAAAGCAGAAGGAGACCATTAAATGATCAACGCTATGCAAAGAGCCATCATAAAAAAGGATTTACGAGGAATCACAAGTAACAAGCAAATGTTTTCCGTTATGTTGATTGTACCGCTGGTATTGACAGTCATCCTACCCTCGATATTTATCCTAGTCATACACTTTGTGCCAGAAGAAACAGCTGAATTTCAAAAGCTGTTAGAGATGCTTCCCCTTGCGGAACAGGCAGGCAACTTCAATCAGAATATAATAAAGCTTGTGCTGAACAACATTATGCCTGTATTCTTTTTAATCATTCCAATAATGGCTTCTTCTGTAATGGCGGCAAGTTCCATTGTCGGGGAGAAAGCAAATCGCACACTGGAAACGTTACTTTATTGCCCGCTATCATTGCGGCAAATATTCCAATCAAAAATACTTGCTTCCTTTTTGATAAACATGATTGTCTCGTTTACATCATTCTTCGCAATGATTCTTGTCATGGAAATTGAAATAGTTTTAACGACAGGCGCCATTATATTGCCTGACATTAGTTGGATGATTATCATGCTGCTTATATCTCCGGCCATCTCTTTGATTGCCATTACGCTAATTGTACGCGCATCTGCGAAAGCACAGACAGTGGAGGAAGCCCAGCAGCGCACAGTCTTCCTAGTCCTGCCGGTGATACTCCTCGTGGTTGGACAATTTACAGGATTACTGCTTGTAAGTATCTGGATTTTATTAGCTTTAGGAGTTGTGTTGGCATTGCTTGCGGCAATTCTTATGAAAGGCTCGAAGGAGAAATTTAGCTATGAATCTATTTTAAAATAGATGGTTAGATAAGAGGCATTTCAAATTAAGCAGCGTCAGCCCAAATTTGTCAAAGCAGCCATGATGCAATGGGAAGCGGAGTAACGGAGTTTACGCAAAAAAATAATATTGGAGCATAAGAACTCAGATATCCAATTTTATACCTAAATTACAAATCAAATTATTGAAAACATTGCTAGCGGTAAGCAACGGTGAAGGTAAGGTAATCCAAACTGTTTAAAGGGAGGCGAAGTATTAACATTAATCCTCATACCCAAGAAGTAATATAAAATCAAGGTTTACCAAATTGGAAAGGGAGGTCCTAAGCCTCCCTGTTTTCGTTTATGAAAACTGAAAATGTAAATTTTTTCATGAAAAGACAATTATAGTAGAAGGAACACGTAAAATGCCTTGTTAATTTGAGGACTTCGCTTAAAACAAGCTGTCGATTTATTGGTAAAAACAAAGTGAACATTATACAATAATTCAATAGACTAAAAAAAGGGGGGGAAGGGTATGCTTGTGTTGGTTGTTGTGGCAGTCATCCTGATGATCCTTGCAGGAATAGCATTGATTGTAAAGATGCATAAGAATGCAATGGAGGATAACTTGAAATATGAGATGTTTTACTTTCCTAATTTTCCAATGACATTCAAGGAAATTACGATATTTTTCATTTCTGATATACATAGAAGGGAAGTATCTCCTGCCATTGTGGAGGAAGCAAAGGGAATTGCAGAGCTTGTTATTATTGGCGGAGATTTACTTGAAAAGGGCGTCCAGTTTGATACGGTCCGCAGTAATCTCAGAAAGCTTAAAGAAATTGGCCCCGTTTTTTTCGTATGGGGAAATAATGACTATGAAGCAGATATAGAAAAGCTGAAGGAGCTTTTTGCTGAAGAGAATGTAACGGTTCTTGATAATAGATCGGTTTCCTTTACATCTCCGAAAAAACAAAAATGGCATTTAGCTGGGATTGAAGACCGTTCCTTAGAACACGATGATTTAGAAATGGCTTTACAAGGCATCAAGAAATCTGATTTCAAAATACTTGTCAGTCATAATCCGAAAGTAATGGAAGATTTAACGGACGATGATGGAGTGACTTTAGTGCTGAGCGGTCATACTCACGGTGGACAAATTCGGATATTAGGGTTCGGTCCATATGAGAAAGGAACTACGAAGGTCATTGGGAAAACGACTATTCTAGTCAGCAATGGATACGGCACAACCTCCATACCGTTAAGGCTTGGAGCCAAACCGGAAACGCATATTATTAAAATCCAGCATACTAAAGATAAACGAATCTAAATAATACAGACAAATCACCGTTTTCCTGCTTCATTCATACGCTACAGTAAGAGTTTTTTCAGATAGAAGCAGGAGGCATTGTCATGCGCTTAGAACGATTGAATCATAATAGAATAAAGATATACCTGACATTTGATGATCTGTATGAACGTGGACTGACGAAAGATGATATATGGAAAGACTCGATAAAATGGCAATATTTTTTTCATGAAATGCTCGAAGAAGCTAATGATATGTTTGATTTGGAAATACATGGTTCTGTTGCGGTGGAGATTTTCTCGATGAAGGCACAAGGAATGGTCATGATCTTGACGATGAACGAGGAAGAATTCCAAGATGAGGAACTGTTGGCAGAAGGGTTTTTGGAGATGCAGGTTACTGTTGAAGAAACTGTTGATATATTATATGAGTTCTCTGATCTTGAAGATGCCATTCAAGCATGTAAGGTGCTTTTTCAAGCAGGATTTTCCGGCGGAACATTCTCGAGCGCTGATGGCAAATATTACTTGTATTTTCCTGATATTCAGGCTGTCAAGGAAGCACAGGCAGCAGCAATCTTAAGTGAATTCGGTGAAGCAAGCATCAAGAGCATCCACATGATTGAGGAATACGGGTGTACAATCCAAAAGAAAAACGCGATTGAGATGATCAACCAATATTTTAAATGAAGACAAAATATAATGCTTTTTACTCGGTTTTTTCCCTCAAGCTCTTTTTTGGCCGCATTTTGCCAGTAAAGAGCTTTTTTGTATTTTCGCGGCCTTAAATTTACACGTAAAAAAATCAAAATCAGTTAACTTCATCATTGGTAATTTCGAGGAAAAATGATAAGATAATGATAAAGAATTATATCTTAATTCTTTATAGGTGTGTCAAGCAATCTCTATTTAGTAAAAAGAAAAGAATATGCCAAAATAGTGTGAAAGATAAGGACAAAGTTGTATCTTTTTGAATATATTATAAAGGAGAGCATACTATAAAACATCTTTCCACAGTGGCAAGTCATTTTGATTAATTGGCTCTGTCCTGCATACCAAAAAAAGGTTATGCAACGGCTACAGAGACGATCCATTTATAAAAAAAGTTAGCAGCAATGAGTTCTTTATTGAGTGTACTTCGAGAAATGTACATACTATAATTTTAAAGTAAGTTAAAATGTATGTAGACAAAAAGGAAATGCTAGTCTTTAATGAGAATTTTGACCGTTAAAAATGATAATTTAACTTTGCAGTTTTTTAGGAGGATTCATTAAATGGTAGCCAAAAAGTCTAATGAAAAAAAGATTGTTGAAGAGCAACACGATGTTTTAAAATCAACACAAACGATCATTCATAAGGCATTGAATAAGCTAGGATATTCTGATGAGGTGTATGAACTACTGAAGGAACCGATCCGTATGATGACAGTGAAGATACCTGTAAGGATGGACGATGGCAGTGTGAAAATATTCACTGGCTACCGGGCACAGCATAATGATGCAGTCGGCCCAACAAAGGGAGGGATCAGATTCCACCCTCAAGTTACAGAAACAGAGGTAAAGGCACTTTCTATCTGGATGAGCCTAAAATGCGGAATTGTTGATCTTCCATATGGCGGCGGTAAAGGTGGAATTGTCTGCGATCCTCGTGACATGTCCTTCAGAGAGCTGGAGAGATTGAGCAGAGGCTATGTAAGAGCAATCAGTCAGATTGTCGGCCCGACAAAGGATATTCCTGCACCTGATGTTTTCACGAACTCACAAATAATGGCATGGATGATGGACGAGTACAGCAGAATTGATGAGTTCAACTCACCTGGCTTTATTACAGGCAAGCCTCTCGTACTAGGAGGCTCACATGGAAGGGAAACGGCAACTGCTAAAGGTGTGACAATCTGCATCCGAGAAGCGGCCAAGAGAAAAGGCATCGAAATTAAAGGAGCAAGAGTTGTTGTGCAAGGCTTTGGAAATGCAGGCAGCTTTTTAGCGAAATTTATGCATGATGCTGGTGCTAAGGTAATCGGAATTTCCGATGCATATGGTGCTTTGCATGATCCAAATGGTTTAGATATTGACTATCTTCTCGACAGAAGAGACAGCTTCGGAACGGTAACGAATTTATTTAACAATACGATTACAAACCAAGAGCTCTTGGAATTGGATTGTGATATATTGGTTCCTGCAGCAATTGAAAACCAAATCACTGAAAAAAATGCTCATAATATTAAAGCAAGCATTGTGGTAGAAGCGGCAAATGGGCCTACAACACTTGAAGCTACAACAATCTTGACGGAAAAAGGCATTCTTTTAGTGCCGGATGTATTAGCATCTGCCGGCGGTGTAACAGTTTCTTATTTTGAGTGGGTTCAGAACAATCAAGGCTTCTACTGGACTGAGGAAGAAGTCGAAGAAAAATTGGAAAAAGTAATGAGCAAATCATTTGAGAACATTTATGAAACAGCACAAATCCGCAGGGTGGATATGAGATTGGCTGCTTATATGGTCGGTGTTCGAAAAATGGCGGAAGCGTCAAGATTCCGCGGCTGGATTTAAGTTAGGATAACAAACTATTGTATAATAACCAAAAATCTCCTATGCTATAAATAGGAGATTTTTTTTCAGGTATTTACATATTTTGCTCATGCTGTGCATGAGAGTTGTATAGAAGTTAGGAGAGATTAACATGAACGAAGAACAAGCGATTATAATCGGTGCTGGGCCTTGTGGATTAGCTGCTGCTATCGCCTTGCAAAAAATCAACATTAACCCCCTTATCATTGAAAAGGGAAATGTGGTAAATGCGATACATGGATATCCAACTCACCAGACTTTTTTCAGCACGAGCGAAAAGCTGGAAATTGGGGATGTGGCCTTTCTTACTGAACAATATAAACCAAACCGAAATCAGGCGCTTGTGTATTATAGAGAAGTAGCAAAACGAAAAAACTTAAGGATTCATGCATATGAAGAAGTGCAGAATGTAACAAAGGAAAATAATCTGTTCAAATTGCAAACCTCAAAGGGAGAATACCGCGCCAATTACGTGATTGTCGCAACTGGGTATTATGACCACCCGAACTATATGAATGTACCAGGGGAGGATTTACCTAAGGTTAGCCACTATTTTAAGGAAGCGCACCCGTATTTTAATCATGATGTAACAGTAATCGGCGGAAAAAACTCAAGTGTGGATGCTGCGATTGAATTGGTGAAAGCAGGAGCCCGCGTAACGGTATTGTACAGAGGCACAGAATATTCAAGCAGCATTAAGCCGTGGATTCTTCCAGAGTTTGAAGCCCTTGTCAGAAACGGTGTTATAAAAATGGAATTTGCTTCAGAAGTGGTAGAAATTAAAGAAAAAACCTTAACGTATAAGAAGCAAGGTGAGAATAAGGAAATTGCGAATGATTTCGTGTTTGCGATGACTGGATATCATCCTGATCACGGATTTATTAAGAAGATGGGAGTCGAAATCGAAGCAGACTCTGGCAGGCCTGTATTTAATCCGGACACTATGGAAACGAATGTGGAAGGAATTTTCATCGCCGGGGTAATTGCAGCTGGCAATAATGCAAACGAAATATTTATTGAAAATGGCAGGTTCCATGGGGACCAGATAGCTGAAGCGATAGCGGCAAGAAAATAAGAATCCGCAAAAGTTCGCTGGCAAAAAGGGAGAGGGAAAGAGCGAATGTTAGCCATACTATCCGCTGGTATTGCACCTGGCTTGGCGCTTTTAAGTTATTTTTATTTAAAAGATCAATATGAATCAGAACCGATAGCGCTAGTGTTTAGAGCATTTATAACAGGTGCTCTGCTTGTTTTTCCAATCATGTTTATCCAATATGTTCTTCGCGTCGAAGAAGCTGTTCCATCTCATTTATTGAATTCCTTTGTAACAACGAGCCTCTTAGAGGAGTTTTTCAAATGGTTTATTTTGTTCTTTACAGCTTATCAGCATATTGAGTTTGATGAACCATATGATGGAATCATTTATGGAGTGTCCATATCACTTGGCTTTGCGACTGTTGAAAACATTCTTTATCTTGTAGCAAATGGTGTGGAATATGCATTAGGAAGAGCCTTGCTGCCTGTATCAAGCCATGCTCTTTTTGGTGTTATCATGGGCTATTACCTTGGTAAAGGGAAGTTTACTATGCCAAAAAGCAAATGGATCTTCTATTCCTTAATTGTACCGTTCATCCTACATGGGATTTACGATTATATATTAACATTTCAAAAAAATTGGCTTTTGTTCATTACGCCGTTCATGCTGTTTCTTTGGTGGCTTGGTTTGAGAAAAGTTAAAATGGCAAGAGAGCTGAGTCGGGAACATGTCAGCAAATATATGAAGGCAAACCTATAGAGCGCGCATGAAAGGCCGTCTTTAGCCTTTTATAAAGCTTAAAATATGCGAATATATCCCTTAAAAAGAAAATGAAATTGTTCATTTTCTTTTTTTTTGCATAAAAACCAAGTGGCTACAAAAAATAGAGTCAATGACAAATAGTATTCACATCTGGGGGTAACACGCATGAATAAAAAGTTCTTAACGAAAATTTCTGTCGTAATTTCCGCCTGTATCATTCTAGCAACATTAGCGAATGTGGAGCATAAAGCGGAAGCGTTCTCGAATCAAGTGATTCAGCAAGGTGCTGTTGGAGATGATGTAATTGAATTGCAAGCAAGACTCCAATATATAGGATTTTACAATGGCAAAATTGATGGAGTCTTTGGCTGGAAAACATATTGGGCATTAAGAAACTTCCAATATGAATTCGGGCTGCCAATTGACGGACTCGCCGGCTGGCAAACAAAACTAAAGCTAGCTAAAGCATCAAAGTATAATGAGCAATTTGTAAAAGAACAAATTGACACCGGGAAAAAATTCTCACATTACGGTGGGACAGATTTGAATAAGCAAAAAACACCTTCTGCAAATAAAAACAAGGCTGGCAATGCAAATAAGTCAGGGACTGCTAATAAGTCAAACACAGGAACTAATACAAATAAGGCAGCAAATAATAATCAGCAAAAACCAGCAACACAAAAACCAGCAACAAAAAAACAAACAAATCAATCAAAAGCAAATAACGCTGGAGCCAATAATAAAGCAAACACTAACAATAATGTCGCAAACAATAATACAAAGGCAACTCCGCCAAAAGCGAATGCTGGCGAATCGGTGAAGAAAAAAACGCCGACAGCTGCTAATGTTCCTAACGGTTTCTCACAGAATGATATTCAGCTAATGGCAAATGCCGTTTATGGAGAATCAAGAGGTGAGCCTTATATCGGTCAGGTTGCTGTTGCTTCTGTCATTCTTAACCGGGTGACTAGCCCTTCGTTTCCGAATACAGTATCAGGGGTTATCTTTGAACCAAGAGCGTTCACAGCTGTTGCAGATGGACAAATCTGGCTGACACCTAATGAGACGGCAAAACAAGCTGTCCTTGACGCTATAAATGGATGGGACCCTACAGGAAATGCTATCTATTATTTTAACCCAGCAACCGCAACTAGCGGTTGGATTTGGTCAAGACCGCAAATTAAGCAAATAGGCAAGCACATATTCTGTAAATAAAAGGGGTGAACGTTAAATGCTTAGAGGGATATTGATAGGTATTTTGACAATCGGAGTTGCAGGTGCAGCATTTTGGGGCTATCAAGAACATAAGGAAAAAAATGCAGTATTAATGAATGCTGAAAACAGCTATCAACGTGCTTTCCATGATCTTTCCTATCAAATAGATTTGCTTCATGATCAAATTGGAACAACACTTGCGATGAATTCACAAGAATCACTGTCTCCGTCACTGGCGGAAGTATGGAGAATAACTTCACAGGCCCATAGCGATGTTGGCCAGCTGCCGCTCACTTTATTGCCATTCAATAAGACAGAGGAATTTTTAGCAAATATCGGAGATTTCAGCTACCGGACGGCTGTCCGAAATTTAGATGATGAACCACTGTCCGATAAGGAATATAAATCATTGAAAAAGCTGTATGGAGATGCAAAGGATATTCAAGATGAATTGCGCAATGTGCAGCATCTAGTTCTAGAAAACAATTTACGCTGGATGGACGTTGAGATGGCCTTGGCAACGAATAAGCAAGGAGATAATACAATCATTGATGGTTTAAAAACTGTTGAGGACAAAGTAGATGGCTACCAAGAAACAAGCTTTGGCGTTACAAATGTTAATATGGAAAAAAAGGATGAAAACTTCAGCAGTTTAGAAGGAGAAGAAATCACGAAAAAAGAAGCACAAAAAATCGCCGAAGATTATGCAGCATTTAAAGGTGATGTGGAAGTCAACATCACAGAGAATGGCAAAGGATCTGGATATGGATTTTACAGTGTCTCTCTTAAAGAAAAAGATACTGGAACAGAAGCAAATATGGATATTACCAAAAAGGGCGGATATCCAATCTGGTCGATTGTTTCAAGAGATGTTAAAAAACAAAAAATCAGTTTAAATGATGCTAGCAACAAGGCAACGGATTTTTTGAAACAGCATGACTTTAAAGACTTGACATTATTTGAAAGTATGCAATATGACAATATCGGTGTCTTTACCTATGTAACAGAGGATAACGGGGTAAGAATTTATCCTGACAGCATTAAGATAAAAGTTGCTCTAGATAATGGGAATATTATCGGCTTTACTGCTGAAGATTACTTAAAACAGCATAAGAGTCGGGATTTTAAAGATCCCGCAATATCTAAGTCTGAGGCACAAAAGAAAATCAGCAAAAATGTTAACATAATGGAAGACGGATTGGCTGTTATTCTTAATGATTTAAACGATGAAGTATTATGCTATGAATTTATCGGCACATTGGATGATGATACGTATCGTATTTATATTAATGCTGATACTGGCACAGAAGAAAAAGTCGAAAAACTCAAAAATGCTGAACCTTTATATGATGACGTTGTTTAATAGTAAAAAAGCAGTAGGGGCATCTTGTTCCTTGCTGCTTTTTTACTACGTTTTTTTCTGTGGACTATTGATAAGGAAGATGTTTTTGCGATAATATAGGTAAAAAGAATTAATTCCTAATTAGCAAACGAAGAAAGCGTGGTACTATAGTGATAAATATCGGAGATACGTTAATATTAGAGCCAGCTCATAGTGAGAACTCAGAAAAATATAAATGCCGTTTAGTTGATAGAAAAGAAAATGAAATCTATATAGATTATCCCATCCATGCTGAAACAAAAAAGGCCGTCTTCTTGCTGAACGGAACACAGCTAAAGGTCAGCTTTGTTACAAGTCAAGGAGCGGTTTACATGTTCGACTCAGAAATTATCGGGAGAGAGAAGCAAAACAATATACCAATGCTTATCCTTCATTTCCCGAACAGTGACCAGTTTATTAAGATTCAGAGGAGAGAGTATGTCAGAGTAGAAACAAATGTGGATGTTGCCATCTCTTCTGACGACACAGAAGTGGCGCCGTTTGCGACAATAACAACAGACATAAGTGCAGGCGGAGCAGCCATTCTTGTGCCGGCAGGTTCTAATCTTAAGGCAGAGACCATTGTGTACACCAACTTTGTTTTGCCGATGCAAAACGGTGATTATTATTATTTAAAGGTGAAGGCAATCGTTAAAAAAATCATTAATTATAATGAAACACATAATAAAGCGCCGCTGGAATTTATCGAGGTAAGCGCAAATGACCGCCAGCTTTTCTTGCGTTTCTGTTTTGACCGTCAGCTTTCTTTCCGTAAGAAAGGACTGGAAATCTGAATAAACTCGATAAGATATTCCGATACTAAACAGGTAAAGTGAATTCGCCTGTTTAATATCAAAAAGGGCACAACAGAAATCGAGGTTAGTGGAAAATGAAGCGATTTGAACGGTTGTTGTTTAAGTTAATTGCCATCCAGTTGTTTTTTTTGCTAGCTGGTCAAATACTTCATCAAGTAAACATACTTCCAGAACTGCATCAGCTTGCCCAATATGAAGGGGTATCTAAGTCGAATTACACCTCCATTTTGGAAACACTCGGGCTTAGCCAGGAGTAGAGCTTGAAAAACCTTTCGATTTTAATCTGAAAGGTTTTTTTGTACTTGAAAATCAAATGTGAAAAAATAGTACGGATTTTAATAGGTTTAATCAACAAATTGGGATAGAAAATATGATAAAATAAAAACTGATAAAATTCTGTTCTAAGTAATTTCAAATTATATGTTGGATACTGGGATAGTGAAGGTTTTAGGAGGAAATATGAAAAAAATCAGCATTGCAATAGATGGACCGGCAGCTGCCGGAAAAAGCACAGTAGCCAAAATTGTAGCAGAACAACTAGGCTATATATATATCGATACTGGGGCAATGTACAGGGCGCTAACCTTAAAAGCCTTAAACACTGGGATTAACTTGGAGGACGAGGCAGCGTTAGAAAGTATGTTAGACAGTACGGCTATCGAGCTTTTCCCTGGTGAAAAGGGACAGAAAATTTTCTTGGACAGCGTCGACGTTACGGAAGATATCCGCAGAAGCAATGTGACAAATTCTGTGTCCATTGCAGCGAAGCATAAGTTAGTGCGTGAAGAGATGGTTCGCAGACAACAGGGGTTTGCAATCGGCGGAGGCGTGGTAATGGATGGTAGGGACATTGGAACACATGTCATCCCGCATGCTGAAGTAAAGGTGTTCTTACTTGCTTCAGTAGAGGAAAGAGCAGTTAGACGCCATACTGAAAATATTGCTAAAGGTTTTGAATCGGATTTGGAGCAGCTGAAGTCGGAAATAGCAGCAAGAGATAAATTAGATTCTGAACGAGAAGTGGCTCCGCTTAAAAAAGCAGAAGACGCAATCGAAATTGATACGACTTCTTTATCCATCAATGATGTGGTAGGCAAAATTATGGCATTGACAGAGGATAAGATTACAAACTGATTGCCGCTTATGCGGCTGTAAAGCGCGCTAGTGTTTCTTACTTGACAAATAATCACATTTATAAGAAGTTAGATAGAAGAAAATAAATTTTTATTATTCTATTAATTTTTTATGAAAGCTATATGGAATGAGCAATTATTGCATTATTTCATTAGAAAAGTTTAAGGAGGAGTACATATGTCTGAAGAATTAAATGATATCGTTGTTCATAACTACACAGTTGGGGACCGCGTAACAGGTAAAGTTACTAAGGTTGAAGAAAAACAAGTTATTATTGCCATCAGTGACAGTAAACTGGATGGTATTATTCCGATTAGCGAATTGTCCAGCCTTCATATTGAAAAAGCAGAAGATGTAGTTTCAGAAGGAGAAGAGCTTGATCTTCAAGTTATTAAAGTAGAAGAGGATGCTCTTGTTCTGTCTAAACGTAAAGTCGATGCTGAAAAAGCTTGGGAAAGCTTAGAAGAAAAGTTCAACTCTGGTGAAATCTTTGATGCAGAAGTGAAGGATGTAGTAAAAGGCGGGCTTGTCGTTGATTTAGGTGTGCGCGGTTTTGTTCCTGCATCGCTTGTAGAAGCACATTATGTGGAAGACTTCTCTGATTATAAAGGAAAAACTATTTCCTTTAAGATTGTAGAGCTTGAAAAGGATAAAAATCGTTTAATCCTTTCCCATAAGGCTGTTATTGAAGAAGAGAAAAGCAAGCAAAAACAAAACTTGCTTGAATCTTTGCAAGAAGGACAGACGCTTCAAGGGGTTGTTCAAAGAATAACTGACTTTGGTGCATTCGTAGACTTGGGCGGTATAGATGGTTTAGTGCATATCTCTCAGCTGTCACATGAGCATATCACTAACCCTTCAGATGTTGTTCAGGAAGGTCAAGAAGTCAATGTGAAAATCTTAAGCGTTGACCGCAATAATGACCGAATTTCCTTATCTATTAAAGATACATTGCCAGGACCGTGGGCAAATATCGCAGAAAAAGCGGAAAAAGGCAGTATTTTAGAAGGAACAGTTAAACGTATCGTTTCATATGGTGCATTCGTTGAAGTGTTCCCAGGGGTAGAAGGACTTGTCCATATTTCTCAAATCGCTCATAAGCATATCGGCACACCGCATGAAGTGCTTAAAGAAGGGCAAACAGTTCAAGTGAAGGTGCTTGATGTGAATGAAGAGGAACAGCGCCTTTCCTTAAACATCAAAGACTTGACGGAAAAAGAGCAAGAAGAAGATGAAGTATATGAGCTGCCAGAGGAATCAAAAGGGTTCCAATTAGGTGACATGATTGGCGAGCAATTGAAAAAACTAAAGCAGCAATAATAATATAGAGCTGTCCAAGAAGGGCAAACAGCTTCTCTAAAGGAGAACGTCGTTTGGTTATTCTTGGACAGCTCTTTTTAGTGTGTGTCAATCACTGGATTTATTATCGTTTAAGGCTCTGCCTTCACTAGGGCTTTGTAAACGTGTCGCCCCAGGATAATGGATAGCCTGGTCGCGGTCAGATTCGACGCGGTGGCTTTGTCTTAATTTCTTCTCTTGACGATCCTTTCCCACTTGTAACACCCCCTATCAATAGAATGATAAATAACACCCCACATTATGCAGAGGGATTTTGTCCAGCATTTGCCAAACCTTACTTTTCTAAGTTTAAAGTACATATTTAATTGACATAATGGAAAAAGTAGGAGAGTGAATAGTTATGGAAGGTAATATGTTTTTTTGGTTTGCTTGGATGCTCTGGTTAATACCCACTTTTTTTATGGAGAAAGATAATAATAATAGAAGTAAATACGCATCTTTTTTGCTTATTGCAATAATTTTATATCCTCATCATTTACCCTTTATGGGCATGGAAGTGTCTGTATTGCTGCTTGTCCAAATAGTGTCAGCTTTTATTTATGCTGCCAGGCTACGGACGTCCCAGCAGCTTTATATGGTGCTGACAGCCTTTATGACAATGCTTGCTTATTGCGCTTTGCAGCTTTTAAGCATTCTTGATCCAGTTTGGCTGTTAATAGATAAAGACGTCATGCTTGCAGTAATGCTTGCTATTTTAAGTGTGATGCTGCATCGAACAATGGCAACTCAGGGTTTAATGATCATTATAGGAAGTTCTGTTGGCGAAATGCTGTACGGATACTTGCTCCATTACTACAGGATGGACGAAAGAATTGGAACAGCGGCCTTTTTCGACAGTCTGCTCTTATGTATAGCCAGCATAACAGCGTGGAATATTGCTAAAGTTTTCCTTGCGAAATTGGAACAGCAAATATACTTAATCGAAAAGGAGAAGCAAAAACTATGATGACCACATTTACATATCCAATTCTATTTGGACTCATTATCGGAACAGCTTTACGCATGTTTATGCTTCGCACTGATTACAGGCAATACCCGACATATCTTCACGGCAAGATCATTCATGTTGCACTTGGATTCATAGCGGCAGGTCTAGGCACAGTTGCCATTCCCTCCATATTAGATAAAGACTTTACAGCTGTCACCTTTCTCACTGTCGCTGCCTCGCAATTTCGGGATGTCCGCAATATGGAAAGAAACACCTTAACAGAGCTTGACAGTTACGAGATGGTGCCACGTGGGAAAACGTATATCGAAGGAATAGCAATTGCATTTGAAAGCAGAAATTATCTTGTTATGTTTGCAAGCCTTTTGAGTACCTTTGGATTCATTACTTTCCATATATGGGGCGGAATTATTGCGGCAATTATATCGTTTTTTATCAGCAGGAAGCTCATGTCCGGCGGAAAGCTTCGCGATATTGTAACAATTGAATATGTGAAACCGAGATTTGAAGATGCTGGCTTGTATGTTGATAATATTTATATTATGAATATCGGAATACCAGCACGGCAGGAGGAAGTGCTGAAATACGGGATGGGATTTATCCTCACACCTAAAAACTTCAATGCCAGAACGACAATCGCAAATCTTGGGCAAAGACAGGCAATTCTGTACGATGTCTCGACTGCATTGGGAGTGTACCGCGATTCTGGAACACCAGCTTTAGTTCCTTTAGCAAAAAGAGACTTGGAGGATGGAAGGGTCGCTGTTTTTGTTTTGCCGCAGCATAATGACCCGGAAAAAGCGCTTGAGATTATTGGAGCAACTCCAACTCTTGAAAATGCTATCCGGATGCCGAGCAAAAGGCTGTTAAGAGAGGAAGAAGCACAGTGACGATTGAAAAGTATATATTGGCCGCTATAACAACGAAACCGGAAAAAGTAGCGCAAGGCACTGGCGTTTTTTATTGCAGCGACGTTAGTGAAATGGAAGTTGTAGCAACAAACTTGGAAGCTATTCTTGACGGGATTGCCCATAAAATCAGCGAAGATGTTTATATTATCGTCAAGCATTGAGCATTCAAGCAGTTAGTTTAGGACTGGCAAATCCCAGCATAGCTTAACAATTTTCTAGTACTTGCCTGTACAATGCTGCTCTGTTAAGATATATTAGTTAGGGGACTGCCTAAAAGCTTGGGCTAGCCCCTAATTGTTTTTAACGCTTTTGGACTGTGGCAAGCAGTATTGCGATCTTAGTTGACATGTCAGGCTGATATAGAAGAGCCTGGAATAATAATTTACATAGTATTTGTTTGTGTAGACATAAAAGCAAAAAAGACTATTTTGGAGTATGGAAGGGTGTAAGTAAGAATGGCGAAACCTGTAATAGCAATAGTAGGACGTCCTAACGTTGGAAAGTCTACTATTTTTAATAGAATTGTCGGGGAGAGAATCTCCATTGTTGAAGATATTCCTGGTGTAACAAGAGACAGAATATACAGCTCTGCAGAGTGGCTGAATCATGATTTTAACCTGATTGATACAGGCGGAATCGATATTGGCGATGAGCCTTTTTTAGAGCAAATCAGAGCACAGGCAGAGGTAGCAATTGACGAAGCTGATGTTATCATTTTCCTTACGAACGGCCGTGAAGGTGTAACAGCTGCCGACGAAGAGGTAGCAAAAATCCTCTATCGTGCAAAAAAACCAGTTGTTCTTGCTGTAAACAAAATTGATAACCCAGAGATGCGCGAACAAATCTATGATTTCTATTCGTTAGGATTTGGTGAGCCGATGCCGATTTCCGGATCTCACGGCTTAGGTTTAGGTGACTTATTAGATGAAGCTGCCAAGCATTTTCCAAACAGAGACACAAAAGACTATGCTGATGATGTCATTAAGTTTTCTTTAATCGGCCGTCCGAATGTAGGGAAATCGTCGCTTGTTAATGCAATGCTTGGAGAGGACCGCGTTATTGTCAGCAATATTGCCGGCACAACAAGAGATGCGATTGACTCAGAAGTTACTGTTAACGGTGAAAAATACGTAATCATTGATACAGCAGGTATGCGAAAAAAAGGGAAAGTGTATGAAAGTACTGAGAAATACAGTGTTCTTCGTGCATTAAGAGCGATTGAAAGATCAGATGTTGTTTTAGTTGTTATAGACGGGGAAGAAGGCATTATTGAACAAGACAAAAAAATCGCAGGCTATGCCCATGAAGCAGGCAGAGCGGTTATTATTGTTGTAAATAAATGGGATGCTGTCGAAAAAGACGAAAAAACAATGAAAACATTTGAACAAAACATCAGAGAGCATTTCTTATTCTTGGATTATGCACCGGTTGTGTTCTTGTCTGCTAAGACGAAAAAGCGGATTCATACATTGATTCCAATGATTAATATCGCCAGCCAAAATCATACTTTAAGGGTAGAGACAAGTGTATTGAATGATGTCATTATGGATGCTGTGGCGATGAATCCAACACCAACAGATAAAGGTAAACGTTTGAAGATTTACTATACTACTCAAGTAGCTGTTGGACCGCCAACATTTGTTGTATTTGTTAATGATCCAGAGCTGATGCATTTCTCCTATGAACGTTTCCTAGAAAACCGTATTAGAGATGCCTTTGGCTTCGAAGGAACACCAATTAGAATTTTTGCGCGTGAAAGAAAATAATAGAGGTGGATCGTAATGGGTAATCATAAAAAAATTGCAATGATCGGAGCCGGAAGCTGGGGGACAGCGCTTGCGTTAGTGCTTGCCGATAATGGACATACTGTCCATCTTTGGGGTAAAAATGGACAAGATATTGAAGAAATCAACAAAAATCATGTAAACAAACGATATCTTCCAGACATAAAGCTTTCGGAAAATATCATTGGATATACGTCCATGCAGGAAAGTTTAAAGGATGTCCATTATATTGTCTTATCTGTTCCTACAAAAGCGATGCGCGAAGTAATCCAACAAATTATACCTTTCTTAGATGAACCAAAAACATTCATTCATGTAAGCAAAGGGATTGAGCCAGGAACACTGCTTCGCATATCTGAAATAATGGAAGAAGAGATTCCGGAGCGTCTGTTAAAGAGCATTGTTGTCCTGTCAGGACCAAGCCATGCAGAGGAAGTAAGCTTGCGCCATTTGACGACAGTAACAGTTTCTTCTAAAAACATGGAGGAAGCAGAAAAAGTTCAGGACTTGTTCATTAATTCAAAATTCAGGGTTTATACGAATCCTGATATTGTCGGTGTGGAAATCGGTGGTGCACTAAAGAATATTATCGCAGTCTGTGCTGGAATTACAGATGGGCTAGGTTTTGGTGACAACGCCAAAGCTGCACTTATTACAAGAGGACTTGCAGAGATGGCGAGATTAGGAACAAAAATGGGTGCAAATCCCCTTACCTTCTCAGGATTAACCGGCATTGGTGATTTGATTGTGACCTGTACGAGTGTCCATTCAAGAAACTGGAGAGCTGGTAATTTGCTTGGAAAGGGCTGTCCCCTTGAAGAGGTTCTTGAGAACATGGGAATGGTTGTAGAAGGAATCAGAACAACTAAAGCAGGCCAACAGCTTTCTGAGAAATATGGCATTGAGATGCCGATTACGAATGCTTTATATGATGTGCTGTTTAATGGGAAGAATGCGAAGGAAGTAGTGGAAGGCTTAATGGCAAGGGATAAAACACATGAGATGGAAGACCTTGTGAACATCCTTGCTTCCCAGTACGTAGAATAAGTCTTATACATCCTTTAGTGAGCTTTAAAAATCTGTTTTTCGAAATTTGTTACGATTATTAGGCATTTTATGGTGTGCGAATGATGTATTTATGCATACAATGCTTTGAAGCAACCTGGTGGAATGAACAGGTGATGGGTTATATAGTCATGAAATCAAAGTAAAGGTTCCCCTGCTTTTACTTTGATTTTTTTTTGAATGAAAATGACTCTGTAGCTCCTATGTACACCGATAAAATAAATTTTTATAGAAATAGTCATAACCCTATCATTCATGTGTATATATGATTTAGAAGGGTTATTTTTTTTGGCGTGAATAAAAATCATAAAATAAGCTGAGCATTACTTTAACTTCTTTTATGATTTGCGATAAAGTCCGCTGATTATATGTTTTTTTACGAAGTAGTTTTTTAAGGAGAAGAAATCTTCTATAAAAAAAAGGGGGAATTTATAAAAGTAGTCATAATGAGATAGGACAACATCATAAATATATATTGTCTAATTGCATTAAATGGTTTTTGCTAATCTCTACACTAGGGAGAGTTCAGGAGGGGATCATTTGGAAAAGGTGAATATTTTTAAAGATATTGCCGAAAGAACTGGCGGTGATATTTACTTAGGTGTAGTGGGTGCTGTTCGAACAGGCAAGTCTACTTTCATAAAGAAGTTTATGGAATTGGTTGTTATTCCGAATATGGATAATGAAGGTGACCGTGCAAGAACAAAGGATGAATTGCCGCAAAGCGCGGCAGGTAAGACGATTATGACGACAGAGCCAAAGTTTGTTCCAAATCAGGCGGCATCTGTAACTGTGGATGAAGGATTGGATGTAAATATCCGATTAGTTGATTGTGTCGGCTACACGGTTCCAGGCGCGCAGGGTTATGAAGACGAAAATGGGCCTCGGATGATCAATACACCATGGTATGAAGAGCCAATTCCATTTCATGAAGCGGCTGAAATTGGTACAAGAAAGGTTATTCAGGAACATAGCACAATCGGTGTTGTCATTACAACAGATGGAACGATTGGGGATATACCGAGAAGTAATTACTTAGAAGCAGAAAACAGGGTTATTGAAGAGCTGAAGGAAGTCGGCAAGCCGTTTATTATGATTGTCAACAGCGCCCAGCCTTATCACCCTAATACAGAAAAGCTTCGCAGTGAACTATCAGAAAAATATGATATTCCAGTTATCGCAATGAGTGTTGAAAGCATGAGAGAATCAGATGTCCTTAATGTAATGAGAGAAGCACTGTTTGAGTTCCCTGTACTTGAAGTGAACGTAAACCTGCCGAGCTGGGTAATGGTTCTTCGGGAGAACCATTGGTTGCGTGACAACTATCAAGAGGCTGTGAAGGAAACAGTTAAAGATATTAAGAGACTGCGAGATGTCGATCGTGTTGTGCAGCAATTCAGCGACTTTGAATTTATCGATAAGGCTGGTCTTGCAGGAATTGAGATGGGGCAAGGTGTTGCCGAAATCGATTTGTACGCACCAGATGAGCTGTATGATGAAATTTTGAAAGAGATTGTTGGTGTGGAAATCAGAGGGAAAGATCATTTGCTTGAGCTAATGCAGGACTTTGCCCATGCAAAAACAGAGTATGACCAAATCTCAGATGCACTGAAAATGGTTAAACAAACAGGTTATGGCATTGCAGCACCATCCCTTATCGATATGAGCTTAGATGAGCCGGAAATCATCCGCCAAGGTTCAAGATTCGGTGTAAGATTAAAGGCTGTAGCACCATCTATCCACATGATTAAAGTGGATGTTGAGTCAGAATTTGCACCAATTATCGGTTCTGAGAAACAGAGTGAGGAACTTGTCAGATATTTGATGCAGGATTTTGAGGATGATCCATTATCCATCTGGAATTCGGATATTTTCGGAAGAAGCTTAAGCTCCATTGTTAGGGAAGGAATTCAAGCAAAGCTTTCACTTATGCCTGAAAATGCCCGCTACAAGCTGAAAGAGACACTTGAGCGTATCATCAATGAAGGCTCTGGAGGGCTTATTGCAATAATCTTATAGGAAACTCTCTTTGTGGGAGTTTCTTTTTTTTGCATGCGTTAACTTCTCCCTACTAAATAATAAGAACTGGGCTATTTCTCTTAATTTGTCAGTTTCGGATATGTATGTAAATTTATTGATTTAATATTACACTTTTATATCAAATGATGAAAAGATTGCTATCAATATATAAAATTTCTTGATATGCTCAAACGATTATGATAATCTTTTAAAGGAATCAGCGTCATTACAGCGATTAAAGCATTATGATATACATTATAAATGCTTGTCACGTTAGTAGTAGCATTATGGAACCCTATGATGCTGCAAAGGAAAAATATTCTTGATGACGTATATAATTCCGATAAATTGTTTACAAATAATGATATGAAACGATTTTTTAGGATTTATTTGAAACATTTGGGAGGAGGTGAAAGGCATGAACAAGACAGAATTAATTAACGCAGTTGCAGAAGCAAGCGAATTGTCTAAAAAAGACGCTACTAAAGCAGTTGATGCTGTTTTTGATACAATCTTGAATGCTTTAAAAGATGGCGATAAAGTACAACTTATCGGTTTTGGTAACTTTGAGGTACGTGAGCGTGCTGCTCGTAAAGGTCGCAACCCACAAACTGGTGAAGAAATCGAAATCGCAGCAAGCAAAGTTCCTGCTTTTAAACCAGGTAAAGCACTTAAAGACGCAGTGAAGTAATTTACATACATTGCATATTATTTCTCTAAAAACCGCGAATTACTCGCGGTTTTTTCTATTTATTAGCATATTTTCCAAAAGTTTAGCCAATGGCTTAATGGGAATTGAATAGAATTAACGGTATTCGTGGTGTTCGTTCTTTTTATATGCTAATATGATTAAAGGAAATTGGATTGATAGCTTTGGGAGGAAAAAAAGAATGTCGAATGTTGATTTGGCCAAGATAGAAGATGCGGTAAAACAAATACTGGAAGCGATTGGGGAAGATCCTGAAAGAGAAGGATTGCTTGATACCCCAAAAAGAGTCGCCAAAATGTATAGTGATATTTTCTCAGGATTAAATGAGGATCCAAGAGAGTATTTTCATACTATTTTTGGGGAAGACCATGAGGAGCTTGTGCTTGTTAAAGACATTCCGCTGTACAGCATGTGTGAACATCATCTCGTTCCGTTTTATGGAGTTGCTCACGTAGCCTATATTCCTAGAAACGGAAAAGTAACGGGCTTGAGCAAATTAGCAAGAGCGGTTGAAGCTGTTGCGAAAAGACCGCAGCTGCAAGAGCGCATCACTTCAACAGTCGCTGATGCGATTCAAGAAATGCTTGATCCGCATGGTGTTATGGTCGTAGTTGAAGCAGAGCATATGTGCATGACAATGAGAGGCGTTAACAAGCCTGGTGCGAAGACAGTTACAACAGCTGTCCGCGGTAAGTATGCAGAAAATGCAGATGCCCGCACAGAGGTGCTGTCTTTAATTAAGTGACATAAAGGCTTGTCTTACAAGGCTTTTTAAGTGGTGTCAGCAAGCAAGTATGCTATAATAAGCTAGACTTTATACAAATATAATTTAGTTGTAATGTATATATAAAGAGAAATTTATGGGGGAACAAGGGTGATATTATGATGTTATTTCAAGAAATGGTGGAGAATGTGCGGGAAGAGGTATTACAAAAGATTGCTCATCCTTATCTTTTTAAGCATATTGATAATCCGATAATTGATGAAGACAAGCTTCTGCTTACCGTTTTTCTATTAAAGCAGGCTGACATAGATGACAGCCAAGTCATCACATATGCCACAACAACAATGCTTATTCAAATTGCCCTTGATACCCATGAGCTTGTAACCAATGACAGCGTTCATAAAGGAATAGAAAAGAACAGGCAGTTAACAATATTGGCCGGAGATTTTTACAGCGGTCAATATTACAAGCTGCTGGCAGACCTCGGAGATTATGAGATGATAAAAGTGTTTGCCGAAGCAATTAAAGAGGTTAACGAGAACAAGATGATTATCTATCAGCAAGCTTTTGCCGGACTTCCAGAAATGATAGATGCCATAGAAGCTGTTGAGTTTTCTATTTTAGATAAGCTTGTTGACCGTTTCCGCTTGCATAATTGGAGAACCTTTGCATTGTCGTTTCTATTTCTGAACAGAATGCTGCAAGACAGGAATACATATAACTTAACTGGGGATTCATTTTTATTCAGCATGCTGAATCGTCATAGTGGGGAGCTTGGCCGCCTTGCAGAGGATCAAGGATATCGTCTGTTCGATCCGGCAGTTCAAAAAGCGGCAGACAGCTTAACAGAAGCGCTTAAGAGCTATGAGCCTGATGAGGACAGAATCGGGGTCAGAACTGTGGCAGTTTTGGATAAAATCAAACAACAAATGTATGTGGAAGAAGGGTAAGAGCAATGCGGGAGCACCAATCAAAGGAAGAAAAAGTGCACCATGTATTCGAAAAGATATATGGCAATTACGATAAAATGAATACAGTAATCAGTTTTCAGCAGCATAAGATTTGGCGCAAAGAAACGATGAAAAGGATGAATGTTCCTAAAGGCGCAAAAGCTTTGGATGTTTGCTGCGGCACAGCGGACTGGACAATAAGTCTGGCAGATGCAGTCGGGTCAACTGGTGAAGTAATCGGACTTGATTTCAGCGAAAACATGCTGAGCATCGGCAAAGAGAAAACAAAGGATTATCAGCAAATCCAATTGATTCATGGCAATGCTATGGAGCTGCCGTTTGCTGATGACAGCTTTGATTTTGTGACAATCGGCTTTGGGCTGCGAAATGTTCCTGACTATCTGCAAGTGCTCAAGGAAATGAGAAGGGTAGTTAAACCGGGAGGCAAGGTTGTTTGTCTGGAAACATCTCAACCGACAATGCCTGTTTTTAAGCAAGGCTACTATTTCTATTTCCGGTTTGTGATGCCCCTGTTTGGAAAGATTTTCGCCAAAAGCTACAAGGAATACTCTTGGCTGCAGGAATCAGCTCGGGATTTTCCAGGAATGAAAGAGCTCGCTTCCCTTTTTGAAAAGGCAGGCTTGTCCAATGTGACGTATAAGGCATACAGCGGTGGCGTGGCTGCTGTGCATATCGGCTTTAAAGAAAAATAATGTCTGTATCTATTTTGTACAGCAGTTAAAGACGGGTGAGGCTTAAGTGAAATTAAAAATGATGTATTCATTTTTGAATTCTGATTTAGAATTAATAGAAAAAACACTGGAAGATACAGTGAATGCCAACACTTCTATATTGAGAGAGTCGTCGCTGCATCTTCTTAAAGCGGGCGGTAAGCGAATTAGGCCGATTTTTGTCCTGCTCGCTGGTCAAATTGGCAATTATGACATCCATGTCATTAAAAAGGCAGCAGTCGCACTCGAGTTGATTCATATGGCATCCCTTGTTCACGATGATGTTATCGATGACTCGGACTTGCGCAGAGGGCAACCGACGATTAAGGCGAAATGGGATAATAAAGTTGCTATGTATAGTGGTGATTATATTTTCGCTAAATCCCTTGAAATTATGAGTGAACTGGAAAAGCCGGATGCTCATAAAGTGTTGGCAGACACGATTGTTGAGGTTTGCCTCGGTGAAATTCAGCAAATTAAAGACAAATACCAGTTTGAACAAAATGTGAGGGATTACTTTCGTCGCATAAAAAGAAAAACAGCTCTGCTTATTTCTGCTAGTTCTTTAGTCGGGGCTATTGTGTCTGATGTGGAAGAGAAGCATCAGAAAAAACTACATAAATTCGGTTATTATGTTGGAATGTCTTATCAAATTATTGATGATATTCTTGATTTTGTCGGTACAGAAGAAGAACTAGGGAAGCCTGCTGGCGGCGACTTATTGCAAGGTAATATTACTTTGCCTGTTTTGTATGCAATGGAAAATGATGTTATCCGCCAAAAGGTAGAAACCGTTCATGAAGAGATGGACCGGGAAGATTTGTTAGAAATTATAAGCTTGATTAAGAGCTCTGATGCCATTGAACGCTCTATTAAGGTGAGCAATATGTATCTGCAAAAAGCACTTGATGCGCTTGTTGATCTTCCGAAGGGTAGAAGCAAAACTGCCCTCATCAATATAGCGAAGTACTTAGGGAAAAGGAAGTTTTAATATAAGCTTTGCATTGTCGCTTTATGTATGATATCGTTTTCATGAAATCATTTTTTCTTACTACTACATACATAGGAGTGAATCAAATGGAGAAAACGTTTTTGATGGTCAAACCAGATGGAGTGCAAAGAAATTTAATCGGCAAGATTGTAGAACGCTTTGAAAGCAAAGGCTTCCAGCTTGTTGGTGCCAAGTTAATGGTTGTGTCAGAGGAGCTTGCTAAAAAGCATTACCAAGAACATGTGGACAAGCCCTTCTTCATGGAGCTGGTTGATTTCATCACTTCAGGGCCTGTATTTGCTATGGTGTGGGCTGGCGAAGATGTGGTGGCAAAGGCTAGGCTCATGATGGGCAAGACAAATCCTATAGATGCTGCTGCCGGCACAATCCGCGGTGATTTTGCAGTAGTAATGAGAAAAAACGTGATTCATGGATCAGATGGTATAGAAAGCGCAGCTAGAGAAATCGGCTTATTTTTTAAAGAAGAAGAACTTGTTGAGTATAATAAGCTCAGCAATAATTGGGTTTATTAATGCCCCTTACATAATATAGGCTGCCCTTTGAGCAAGTACTTGCTCAAGGGCAGCTTTTTTATTGTTTGAAAAGTAGTATGATTGCTGACGTAAACAAAAATAATAGGAATGTCTTGTCTTTTATTTAATAAGTAGCTGCTAAATAATTGCCCCATTTCTTATCATTATCGTTTATACTAGTAAAAAAGAAAAATTACTAGCAGCAGGATGCGAGGTTTCATTATGGAAAAAGACTATCAAGAATTTATCAGGAATTTTCAGCAAATTTCAGGCATCGATTTATCTCTCTACAAAGAAGCGCAAATGAAAAGAAGGTTAACCTCTCTATATGAAAAAAGAGGCTATCGGTCTTTTAAAGAATACTCTCAAGCAATAGGAAAGAATAAGGAGCTTCTCGAAGAATTACTGGACCGCATGACCATTAATGTTTCAGAATTTTACCGTAATTTCAGACGGTGGGAGGTGCTTGAGAATAAAATTCTGCCGACCTTGATTAAAGGCAGTTCTAGCTTGAAGGTTTGGAGTGCAGCATGTTCAACTGGTGAGGAGCCGTATACTCTCTCCATGATTCTATCAAACCACCTCCGTCCGACTAGCTTTCAAATTACTGCTACAGACCTTGATATTAATGCTATTGAACGAGCAAAGAAAGGCCTTTATGTGGAGCGCTCGTTAAATGAAGTTCCGATTGCGCAAAAACAGAAGCACTTTACCCAATCGGGAAGCATGTTTAAAATCAGCGAGGAAATTAAAAAGCCTGTGACATTTAAGCAACAAAACCTATTGTCTGATCCCTTTCAAGGGCCTTACGATCTAATTGTCTGCCGAAATGTCATGATTTACTTTACAGAGGAAGCGAAGGATATTTTATATCAGAAATTTGCGAATGCATTAAGACCTGGCGGCATATTTTTTGTCGGCAGCACAGAGCAAATTTTTAATCCTGGCAAGTATGGCTTTGAGACAGAAGATACATTTTTCTATAAAAAAGTATAAAAAATGCAGGTTTTTAGGATTTTTTACTATCCATATTCACGAACGTATGATATATTGAAACATATTTCCTTTAAAGCGTTGAAGGGAGAAAGGATTTTGATATGAGATATTTAACTTCAGGGGAATCACATGGTCCAAAACTAATTACCATTATAGAAGGTCTGCCTGCTGGTATGCCATTGACAGCAGAGGACATCAATGAACAGCTTGCAAGAAGACAAAAAGGGCACGGAAGAGGCAGACGGATGCAGATAGAGACAGATACTGCAGAAATCGGCGGCGGAATTCGCCACGGTCTAACATTAGGATCGCCAGTGTCACTTATTGTGGAAAACAACGACTGGAAGCACTGGACAAAAGTCATGGGTCAAGGGCCTATTGATGATGAGGAATCTAGTGAAATTAAACGTAAAATCTCTCGTCCGAGACCAGGGCATGCAGATTTAAACGGCGCAATTAAATATGGCCATCGCGATATGCGCAATGTTCTTGAGCGTTCATCTGCAAGAGAAACGACAGTGAGAGTGGCTGCAGGTGCTGCCGCAAAAAAATTATTGTCACTGCTTGGGATTAAGGTTGCCTCCCATGTGTTAGAAATCGGTGGAGTGAAGGCGGAAGTGACAGAATATCCTTCCATTGACAAAATCATTGAAATCACAGAACAATCACCTGTCAGATGCTTAGATCCAGTTGCAGAGAAAAAGATGATGCAGGCAATTGATGATGCGAAGGCGAACGGAGATTCCATCGGCGGAATCGTTGAAGTCATCGCAGAAGGAATGCCTGTGGGTGTTGGCAGCTATGTTCATTATGACAGGAAGCTTGATGCTAAGCTTGCTGGAGCAATCATGAGCATTAATGCATTTAAAGGAGTCGAAATCGGCATCGGCTTTGAGGCGGCAAGTAAGCCTGGAAGTGAAGTCCATGATGAAATCATCTGGGACAGTGAAGCAGGCTATACGCGCAAAACTAATCGTTTAGGCGGTTTTGAAGGCGGTATGACGACAGGAATGCCTGTTATTGTTAAAGGTGTTATGAAGCCTATTCCAACACTTTACAAGCCTTTAAACAGCGTGGATATTGAAACGAAGGAACCATTTGCTGCTAGCATTGAGCGTTCTGACAGCTGTGCAGTTCCTGCTGCAGCTGTGGTTGCTGAAAATGCAGTGGCATGGGAGCTGGCATGTGCTATTGTTGATCAGTTCTATTCTGATCGGTTTGACGGTTTGCTTGAAAATGTCGAAAAGCATCGTCAATATGCGAGGGAATTTTAATGAAAACAGTTCAAGTAAATGCAGGCTCTAAATCGTATCCTGTTTTTATCGGTGCTAACACAGTCTCAAAGCTGAATGCCTTTTTACAGCAGCATCTTCCCAATTGCTCAAAAATACTTATCATAACAGATGAGACAGTTGCAGGATTGCACTTGGCAGCACTTCAAAAGGAGATAACAGCATTTCCTGTTGTCTCCCATATCGTGCCTGCTGGAGAACATGCGAAAACATTTGATGTTTTTTATGGCTGCCACAGCTTTGCTCTTGAAGAAAAGCTAGACAGGAAATCACTGATTATAGCTTTAGGCGGGGGAGCTGTCGGTGATCTTGCCGGTTTTGTCGCTTCATCCTTTATGAGGGGAATTCCGTTTATTCAGGTTCCGACGACCATCCTTGCACATGACAGTGCTGTTGGCGGGAAGGTGGCCATCAACCATCCTCTTGGCAAAAATATGATAGGTGCCTTTTATCAGCCGGAAGCAGTTTTTTATGAAACTAGTTATATCGCAACACTGCCTGTTATCGAGCTGAGATCGGGCTTTGGTGAAGTGATGAAGCATGCTTTAATCAGCAATATGGAGTTTTATGAATCTCTGCTCAACGATATTACGGACCTAGCGGGTGTGCCAGAAGAACAATGGGCCGTACTTTTGGAAAAAGGCATTTTAGTGAAAAGCGATGTCGTGGCACAGGACGAAAAGGAAGCAAATGTCCGTGCCTACCTTAATTTTGGTCATACTTTAGGTCATGCAATAGAAGCGGAAATGGGATATGGAAATATGTCCCACGGTGAAGCAGTCGTAATTGGCATGCTGTTTGCATTGCGTTTAAGTGAAAAGAAGCTTGGACTGGATTTCGATAGTAGCCGCTTTACACAATGGCTCAAAACTTTAGGTTATGCAACAGAAGTGCCAAGCAGCTTAAGTGTGGATGCCTTACTTGACCGTATGAAGCAGGACAAAAAATCCGTAAAAGGAACAATTCATTTTGTGTTGCTAAAGAGTATAGGCACACCTAAACTTGTCCAAATGGATGAACAAGAATTAAGAGAAGAACTACATATATTTAAGGGAGAATAAATCATGATTAGAGGAATACGGGGAGCAATCACAGTTGAAGTGGATGAAGAAACAGTGATTCTGGATGCAGCAGAAAAACTTGTGAAGGAAATGATAAGAAAGAATGCGATAATAGCTGATAATGTTGCCTCTGTTTTCGTTTCCGTCACGGACGACTTGACGTCCGCCTTTCCTGCTAAAGTGATTCGTCTTCAAGAGGGCTGGACATATGTGCCGGTAATGTGCATGAAGGAAATTGATGTGCCTAATGCATTGCAAAAGTGTATCCGCATCATGATGCATGTTAATACAGATACCCCGCAAAAGGACATCAATCATATCTATTTAGAAAAAGCAATTCAATTAAGACCAGACCTTAAAGAAAAATAAATAAACCATACATTATTAGAGGTGAAAGTTAATGAAATGGAAAGAGCAGCTCCTAAATCTTACAGCATATCAGCCAGGCAGAACAATTGATGAAGTAAAACGAGAATTTAATCTAGAAAAAATAGTAAAGCTGGCATCAAATGAAAATCCTTTTGGCAGCTCGCCGAAAGTAATCGAAAGCCTGAAGGAAGTGGACGGCTCTTTTGCATTATATCCAGATGGATATGCGACAAACCTGCGTAACGCACTTGCTGAATTTCTTCAAGTCTCCCCACAAGAGCTTATACTTGGAAACGGTTCAGATGATCTTATTTTAATGATTTCAAGAGCTTTGCTAAAACCTGGCAGAAATACGGTGATGGCAAGCCACACGTTTGGGCAATACAAGCATAACGCTGTTGTTGACGGCGCTGAAGTCAGAGAAGTTCCGCTTACGGAAAAAGGAGAACATGATCTTCCGGAAATGCTTAAGCAAATGGATGAGAACACAAGTGTTGTTTGGGTTTGCAGTCCTAATAATCCGACAGGAACGTATAATTCAGAATCTTCATTAGTCAGCTTTTTGAAGCAAGTACCAGAGGATGTTCTTGTAGTTTTGGATGAGGCCTATTATGAATATGTTATTGCTGAAGACTATTATGATGCATTGGAGCTTGCTAAACAGTTCAATAACTTAATCGTGCTGCGCACATTCTCCAAAATTTACGGACTTGCAAGCTTCCGAGTAGGTTACGGTGTGGCAAATGCGAATCTAATTCAAACACTTGAGCCTATCAGAGAGCCGTTTAATGTGAATACTTTAGGGCAAATTGCTACACAAGCTGCCATTAAAGACCAGGACTTTGTAACAAACTGCCGCATCAGAAACAGAGAAGGCCTTCAGCAGCTGTATACGTTCTGTGAAGAGCATGGATTGAATTATTATCCTTCCCAAACAAACTTCGTGTTAGTCGATTTTAAAGTCGACGGCAATGAAGTGTTCCAATACTTGATGAGACATGGGTACATCGTCCGTTCTGGAGTACCGCTAGGATTCCCGACTTCTGTGCGCATCACCATTGGTTCGAAGGAAGAGAACGAAGGCTTGATCAATGTGCTTGCCAAGTTCTTGCAAGAGAAAGCAGCAGCCATTTGATTTTAGAAGAAAAGAAGGCGGTGATAGGATGAATGGTCGCGTCTTCGTTATCGGATTGGGACTTATTGGGGGATCACTCGCTCTCTCTATAAAAAATAAATATCCAAATACTGTTATTATTGGTTTTGATATAGCGGAGAAAAACAAAAAGCTTGGCAAAATGCTTGGAGTCATTGATGATTCAGTCGATACGCTAGAAGAAGGAGCTAAGGATGCCGATTTGATTATTATTGCAACCCCTGTTAGGGAAGCGGAAATCATGATGGAGAAATTGGCGCAATTACCTTTGAAAGAGCAGGTCATCGTAACAGATGTAGGAAGCACGAAAGGCAAAATCGTCGAGAAATCTCATCTGTTAAAAGAAAAGGGCATCACTTTTATTGGTGGTCATCCAATGGCCGGCTCTCATAAAAGCGGAGTGTCTGCCTCCAAAGCACTTTTGTTTGAAAATGCGTTTTATTTGTTAACTCCTGAAGATACAACAGATAAGAATGCTGTGCCATTATTGATGGATTGGCTGTCTGGCACAAATGCGAAGTTTCTTGTTGTATCACCAGCAGAGCATGATTTATTGACAGGCGTAATCAGCCACCTGCCTCATATCGTGGCAGCTTCTCTTGTTCATCAAGCGGATGCAACCAGCAAGACAAACGAGCTTGTGACAAGGCTTGCTGCTGGAGGATTCAGGGATATAACAAGAATTGCTTCAAGCAGCCCTGCGATGTGGCGGGATATTCTTCTTCATAATAAAGAAGTGCTGCTCGAGCTCCTTGACAGCTGGGTGGTTGAGATGGAGAAGGTAAGGCATTTGATTAGGGAAGAGGAATCGAGTGAAATCTTTGATTATTTCCAAAAAGCGAAAAATGTCAGAGATGAGCTGCCGCAAAACCAAAAGGGTGCGATTCCTGCCTTCTATGACTTATATGTAGATGTTCCTGACTATCCAGGGATTATTTCTGAAGTAACAGGGTTTTTGGCTAAGGAAAATATTAGTATCACCAATATTCGTATTGTGGAAACAAGAGAAGAAATATACGGTGTGTTAGTGATAAGCTTCCAGACAGAAGAGGATCGTACAAGGGCGCAGGCTTGTATTGCTGCATATTCCAACTACGAGACCTCTATTGGATAAAGACTTGTATGGATTAAGGTGATAATATGGATCAAAAACAGTTGAAGCGAGCACAAGGGCCGCTTGCAGGGGAAATCGCTATACCGGGAGATAAGTCTATCTCCCATCGCTCTGTTATGTTCGGCTCAATTGCAGAGGGAAAGACGACCGTTACAAATTTCTTAATGGGAGAAGATTGTTTAAGCACAATCGCTTGCTTTAAGAAGCTCGGTGTTAACATTCAGCATGATAATGAGAAAGTGATAATTGAATCTAATGGGCTTGCAGGTCTTAAGGAGCCTAACGAACTGCTTGATGTAGGGAATTCCGGCACGACAATCAGATTGATGTCGGGAATTCTTGCAGGAAGAGATTTTCACAGCACATTGGCAGGAGACAGCTCCATCGCCAAACGTCCGATGACCAGAGTGGTCAACCCTCTTAAAGAGATGGGTGCAAAAATCGATGGAAGAAGCAACGGAGAGTTCACGCCTCTTTCCATTCGCGGACAAAAACTAAAGGCAATCTCTTATAAACTTCCTGTGGCTAGTGCTCAGGTGAAGTCCTCTATTTTGTTTGCAGGTTTACAGGCAGAAGGTACAACAACAGTTGTGGAGCCAGTGTCAACGAGAGATCATACAGAAAGAATGATCAAAGCATTCGGCGGGGATATTCGTGTAGATGGACAAAATATTCAGGTTACAGGCGGTCAAAAGCTTGTGGCAGCAGATATCCACGTGCCTGGTGATATCTCTTCTGCAGCATTCTTCCTTGTCGCTGCAAGCATTGTTCCAGGCAGCTCTGTTACATTAAAGAATGTCGGCTTAAATCCGACAAGAACGGGAATTATCGATGTTCTTGAAAAAATGGGAGCAAGAGTTACAATTATTGACTCTAAGGATGAGTTTGAACCATCCGGTGACCTTCAAGTGGAGGCTTCTTCTTTAAAGGGTACAACAGTTGAAGGCGATATTATCCCTAGATTGATTGATGAAATCCCAATTATTGCTTTGCTGGCAACGCAAGCAGAAGGAACAACTGTCATTAAAGATGCAGAAGAACTGAAAGTGAAGGAAACGAACCGCATTGATACGGTTGTCCATGAATTAAAAAAACTTGGTGCTGATATTGAAGCGACAGAAGATGGCATGATTATCCGCGGAGGTGCTACTCTTAAAGGTGCTGCAGTCGACAGCCACGGCGACCATCGAATCGGCATGATGCTTGCTGTAGCATCATTAGTAACAGAAGGGGATATTATCCTTGAAAACGCCGAGGCAATTTCCGTTTCATATCCATCATTCTTCGAACATATGGAGAGCTTGACAGTTTAAGCTGTGAAAATAAGGAAGAAAAAAGAGGTGTCTAAAAAACACCTCTTTTTTCTATGGTAAAAACATTAGTCATAAAATCTCCAAAATTATCATAGCTTGTCTTAAAAAGCTTGGTGGTGGGTATATGGCATATATCATTGAAAATATAAGTATTTTAAAAAAACAGTCACTAAAAAAGACTTCCATGCTCATTCAAGACAATCGGATTGATGCATTGAAGGAGCGCTTCGCAAAGGAGCGCAGCATAAGAATGGACGGAAATTCGTATATTATGACACCAACACCTATTGTATACGATAACGATGTGACAAAACTGAAGCCGAGTGAGCAAAAGGAGCATATTCAAGCTATGATAAAAAGGGGCTGCACAATGGTCCTGACAGCATGTGATGTCAGAAAGGAACGAGAGCTATCGGCCGAACTAAAAAAGACAAAAAATATGCTGTTGAATTGTGCCGTCGATTATGTTATATGTATTAAAATCCCCCTCAAAATCCTAACAGCAAGTCTGATCAGATCTTGTAAAAAAGAAAAAATTCCAGCTGTTATCGTGGAAATTAATCAAGCTGAAGATTTATATAAAGTTCCTTGGGGTTGGATAAAAGAGGCAGCTTTCCCGTTTAATTGTCCGCTGATCCCCCAATTTTTAATGGAAGACGAAGAGGAGCGGACAAAAGCGCAAACAGCATGGTCAATCATCATGCGAGATGCCAATATTTCTTCTCTTAAGAAAGAATTAATGGAAAATGATATTATCTCCTATGAGGCACTTATCAAGATAGGAATTTATCCGTTTAAAGGCAATATTTATCAAGGGGGAGAAGTTACCTATAATCTTTATGAAAAAAGCCGCTCAATCATAAATATTGATGAAAAGGAATTATACCATTATCATTATAATAAGATACTTGTCACCTACCATAAAGGTGTATGCGTTCGAGCTGGTGAAAAAGTGTTCTACCATCCTGGATTTGGAGATCAGATGGAAATAAAAGTACCTTCCTTCTTTAGCACAGGAGGAGTTTAGAAAGGATACAAAATGGAACGAGTAAACGAAATACTGACGTTATTAGAAAATGGTCAACAAGCTAAAGCTTTATCATATTATGAAGAGATACTCAGCCAAGGTTCAAATGAAGAAAGATTCGTACTAGGGGAGGAGTTGTTTCAGCTCGGCTTCCTTGATGAGGCAAAAGCTTTATTTAAGATGCTGCTGGAAGCTTATCCAGAAGAAGGCGAACTATTAGTATTACTTGCTGAAACTGAAATGGAAATTGGCAATGAGGAAGAGGCTATTTCACAGCTGGAAAAAATCAATCCTGAAGATGCAAGTTACCCGCAAAGCCTTCTGCTGTTAGCAGATCTCTACCAAATGGACGGGCTTTATGAAGTAAGTGAACAAAAGCTGCTTCAAGCGAAAAAAATCCTTCCTAATGAGGTAATTATTGATTTCGCTTTAGGGGAGCTATACTCTGAACAAGGCCGAATTGCAGACGCCATTAAGGCCTATCAAACAGTTGTACCAGAGCAAACAACAGTCGGCGGAGTTAATGTTAATGGAAGAATTGCCGACAATATGAGCGCAGGCGGCGCATTTGAAGAAGCGATTAATTATTATGAGCTTGCCCTTGAAGAAAAGATTGAAATTAACACACTGTTTAACTTAGCGCTGACAGCATTGCAGGCAGGACAGCTTACAATTGCTATTAACCGATTTGAAGAAGTAAAAACATTAGATCCTGATTTCCATTCCTTGTATTTATATTTAGCTAGAAGCTACGAACAAGAGGAAATGCTTCAAGAAGCATTTGAGACGGTTCAAGATGGTGTTAAGCATGATGAGTTTAATAAGGAGCTTTATCTGCTTGGAGGAAAGCTTTCACTAAAGCTAGGGGACGAAGCGAACGCTGAGAAGTATTTCAGAGAAGCCTTGGCAATTGACCCTGAATTCACCGAAAGCGTGCTGCTCTTAAATAAGCTGTTTTTAACGCAAGACCGTTTTGGGGATATTATCGAGCTGGTAGAGCTTATGGATTCTCAAGATATAGAGGAGCCTCAGCTGTTATGGGATGGGGCAAAGGCATTGCAAGGAATAGAAAATTATTCAGAGGCATTAAACAAATACCAAGAAGCATATACTTTCTTTAAAGAACTCCCAGACTTTTTATATGATTATGGTTATTTTCTTTTGGAAGAAGGAAAAAGACAGGAAGCTGCAGAAGTGTTTAGTAGCCTATTAGAAAAAGACCCGAGCAATGAAGAGTTTATCGAAATCGTTCAACGCTTAACAAGCGGCGAGTAATTAAGCCTTTATTCGCTGGAATTTAGGATCAAGGTGTTAAAACTAAAAACTTGGTTGCAAGCAGAGGAGGGAAACAAACATGAAAACCCCTGTATCTGTCAACGAAAAAAAAGACTTCATTCGTTGGTTTTTGAATCACTATCAATTGAAAAGAAGAGAATGCGTATGGATTTTGAATTATTTGATGAGTCATGATCAGCTTATGGAAAAAGTGCATTTCGTCGAAAATGCCGAGAAATGCCCTAGGGGCTTGGTGATGTCAACGCATTGTGTTGATGAAGTTCCGTTTCGCTTTTATAAGGAAAATGTCATGACGACAGATGCGGAAAAATCCTTTCACGATATTCGCTTAAACAGAGATGAAGACATCTATATCCAACTGAATTTTTATGCTTCCAATAAGGCGCATCAGTATGCGGCTGTGCTTGTAGAAAATCCTTTCATGCCTAAGAATTTGGAAATCAGTGAGAAGGACCGTTATATTGCTGAGCAATTCCTTGTTACCAGCATCGAAAAATTCCAAAAGGAAAAGCTGCTGGAACTGATTGATGAGGCTCTCGATAACGGAGATGAGCGTGCATTCCGCGAGCTGACAGATCGCCTGAAGCAATTGCAAAGTACTGAATAATAGTGTTTAAAGCGGTATGACTAGTCATACCGCTTTTTTGTTTTGTCGTGAAAAAATTAGAGATAGAATTCCGAATTATGCTATTATAAAGGGAAATGAAAAATCTTGAAAGAGGTGGCTGCCTAACATGAAATGGGTACAGCTTATATTAGGAAATCGGTCGTTTATTTGGCTGCTCCTCATCGTTAACACACTTGGGACAATCTATGGCTATTATTGGTATAGGTTTCAGTTGGCGGAGACGCCCAAGATCTTCTTATTATTTGTGCCGGACAGTCCGACTGCCAGCCTGTTTTTTATGTTTGTTTTAATAGCGTTTTTACTAAGGAAGAACACCCCATTGTTTGAAGCTTTAGCGCTTCTAACACTGTTTAAATACGGAATATGGGCGGTTGTGATGAATCTCCTTGTATACGCCAAAACAGGCCAATTAGAGATTGAATCCATGATGCTGATTGTTTCGCACGGAGCAATGGCTGTCCAAGGATTATTGTATTTACCGTATTATCGGATTAAATGGCAGCATGCAGCCATTGCGGCAGTATGGACATTGCATAATGATGTTATTGACTATGTATTTTCGATGATGCCGAATTACAGTATTCTTGATCAATCGATGGACAAAATTGGTTATTTTACTTTTTGGCTTAGTATCGTCAGTATTGGCATCTGTTTTTATGCTGCCAAAAGGAAAACGACGCTTTCCATTCTTTAGTGTACATAGTTTTAAATTTATAGTCTAACCTTGTCCTTCCTGACATACATTTCTAATAGTATATCGGGGAGGGACAAGTATGATGAAGGCTAAATTGGTTGTATTATTAATATTATTAATCCTGCTTACGCCTATTTCTATATCTGTATATGCAGACCAAGATTCGCCTATAGACGAGTTAGATACATTATCAGATGAAGCACTGCAATTGGTTAAGTCAGAAAGATATGACGATGCAAAAAAAATTCTTGATTATTTTTCCAATCAATTCAGCATCGTAAGACAGAAAGAGCGTACCTTTACGATGGATGAACTGCAAATTTTGACCGGAGCTCGTGATGAAGCGGTTGAGGCAATTACTAGCCCTTCTGCAGATACGAATGAACGGATTAACTCGGCAATCAAGTTCAGGCTTGCAGTTGATGCTGTTTCGTCAGGGCAAGAGCCGTTATGGACACAAATGGAAGAACAGGTGATGGCTTCCTACCGGGACATGAAAGATGCTGCTGTCACTAACGATAAGCAGGAATATGAAGCGAAACTGAACTCGTTTTTAACATTGTATCAAATCATTAATCCAAGCTTGAAGCTTGATGTGACAACAGCACAATTTCAAAAATTAAATACGATGGTCGATTATATCGATACATACCGCTTGCAAATTTTTACAAAAGGTGAAACAAAGCAATTGGACGAGTTGGAATCAGAGCTTGAGGATGTTTTTAACCAGGTATATGAAGATGAGGCAGATCCATCTTTATGGTGGGTAATAATTTCAACTGGAAGCATCATTATCCTTACATTATCCTATGTAGGATGGAGAAAATATTTAGGAGACAAGGAAGAAAAGCGAAGAAGGCACAAACGGCCTTAATAATTGACTTGCGAGATTTCCCTGCTTACAATTTATAATATACTAACGAAGAATAGGGGGAAAAAGCATGTTTATTGTGTATTTTATAATCATTCTCATCATTCCTCTATGGGCACAAATGAGAGTAAGAGGATCTTACAAAAAGTATTCAAAAGTGGCATCTTCCTCCATGATGACAGGAAGAGAAGTGGCGCGCAGAATACTGGATTCTAATGGATTATATGATGTATCTGTAGAAGAAACGAGAGGGGTGCTGTCAGATCACTATGACCCGCGATCAAAGGTTGTTCGTCTCTCCACTGATAACTACCACGGGTCTTCAGTTGCAGCTGCTGCAATTGCAGCACATGAGGTCGGCCATGCTATTCAGGATCAGCAAGCGTACGCTTTCTTACGTTTTCGTCACGCATTAGTACCAGTTGCTAATATAGGGAGCAATTTTTCGTGGATCTTGATTTTGATTGGTTTTATCCTTGGAGCAAGCAATTTTGTACTATTGGGCATTGTTTTTATGGCAGCAGCAGTATTGTTTCAATTCGTAACACTTCCAGTTGAGTTCAATGCATCAAGCCGTGCTATGGATGAAGTGGTTGCATTAGGAATCATCCGCAATGATGAGGAAAGAGAAACGAAAAAGGTGTTGAACGCTGCCGCCTTAACATATGTTGCAGCCGCGGCCGTTGCAGTCCTTGAACTGCTGAGACTTATCATGATATATACAGGTATGCAGCGCAACGATTAGTCTATGGACTTTATTTCCATAGACTTTTTTTATTTCCGAAGAAATATTCTGAAAGTTTCTTAAAGATTATTTCCATAATCGAAAGATAGTTGTATAATAAATCTGATTTTCCTTAATCACTAACAGAGAGAAGGGTTATATTGCAGGCTGAAAGAGCAATACATAATACTCAACCAATAACTGTATACAGAATCCTTTTTGCCATCAGTTTAGGTCACTTCATCAATGATTGCATGCAATCGGTTGTGCCGGCCTTATTTCCGATTATAGGACCGACTATGAATTTGAATTATACAGAAATAGGCTGGATTGCGTTTACGCTTAATATTACATCCTCTATCATGCAGCCTGTTTTTGGAGTGCTGGCAGATAAAAAGCCAATTCCTTATTTTTTGCCAATTGCTATGTTCTCAAGCATGCTCGGAATGCTTGGTCTAGCACTAGCACCTAATTTTATCAGTGTGCTTCTGTCTGTCTTGTTCATTGGCTTTGGGTCTGCTATTTTTCACCCTGAAGGCTCTAGAGTTGCGTACATGGCAGCAGGGAATAAAAGAGGGCTGGCACAATCTATTTACCAAGTCGGCGGGAATGGCGGCCAGTCACTCGCTCCGTTATTTACAGCATTCATTTTTATTGGCACAGGCCAATTTGGTACAATCTGGTTTACACTGTTAGCTGCATTGGGCATGCTTGTTTTGTTCTTTGTATCAAATTGGTATAAGCAAGAGCTTGTCGTTCAGGTGCCGGCAGTCAAGAAAAAAACAGCTAAAACAGAAAAAAGTGGCTGGAACAAGGAAGTTATTGTGGCAATCTGTTTATTGATCTTTTTAGTTTTCG
This sequence comes from Niallia sp. Man26, assembly GCF_022049065.2. NCBI lineage: Bacteria > Bacillati > Bacillota > Bacilli > Caryophanales > Bacillaceae > Niallia > Niallia sp. Man26. The sequence continues at coordinate 2,458,124 of NZ_CP095743.1, read as the reverse complement.
CCAGATCTTGGTATGGTGCAGGCATTAATAACTTTTTTCATTTTTATATGATAGAAAAATTCGATAGCACAATTAAACACGCCCAAATATATGTCTTCTTGTTTATGGCTGCAGGGGTAGCTGGTACATTTTTTGGCGGACCACTCGCAGACCGGTTCGGCAAACGAACAGTCCTGTTATTTTCTCTAATTGGTTCTGCTCCATTTGCATTGCTGCTGCCATATGTTCCTCAATGGTGTATAGCTCCGCTGCTGGTTATTATTGGCTTTATACTGCAATCAAGCTTCAGTGTTACGGTTGTCTATGCCCAAGAGCTTTTGCCTGGTATGATTGGGCTTGTGTCAGGACTGATTGTCGGTCTGGCATTTGGGATGGGAGCATTAGGAGCGGTTATTTTCGGTGTGATTGGTGATGTATACAGCCTTCAAACAATTATGGTGTTTTGCAGTATGCTGCCGTTACTAGGAGTACTCACATACTTGCTCCCGAGCGATGCACGCATAAAAGAAATCCACCATAGACCATAAAAAAGAGGGGAGCTTTCCCCCTCTTTTAATGTTCAATCGGCTTTTTATATTCATCTAAAGTAAAGCCTTCTCCCAATACATCATGAACAACAGTTACTGATACGAAGGCATGAGGATCAACGCTTGTAATAATGGCCTTTAGCGGCACAATTTCTGTCTTAGCAACAACACAGTAAAGAACTTCTTTATCTTGTTTAGTGAATGAACCGTGTCCTTTTAAGACGGTAACACCGCGGTCCATTTCCTTTAAGATTTTATCTGCTATCTCTGGATTTTTGTCTGAGATGATGATGGCCCCCCTTGCGGCATAAGCACCTTCCTGCATAAAGTCGATTAGCCTAGTTCCTACGAAGACAGCAACAAGGGTATACATGGCTTCTCTGTAAGTTAAGTATGTTAGCAAGGATAATGTGATAACACAGGCATCAAACAAAAACATCGTTTTGCCGATACTCCAGTGAAAATATTTATTAACAAGTCTTGCGATAATATCGACTCCGCCAGTTGTGCCGCCGAAACGAAAGATAATGCCAAGCCCAATACCGATGAAGGTTCCTGCAAACAAAGCAGCAAGTGTTAAGTCCTCTTTAAGTGGTATATGGAGCTCGATTTGGGGCAGCTGGAAGAACCAAAAAAATACAGACACGCTTACCGTGCCAATAATGGTATAGATAAGGACATTGCGCCCGAGCAGTTTCCAGCCAAGAAAAAAGAGCGGTACATTTAGAATCAAGTTTGTTATCGAAGGGTCCCAATTAAATCTTGCAAATAACAAAAGGGTGATACCTGTGAATCCGCCCTCTGCCAAGTTATTCTGCATGTTGAAATGGACAATTCCAAAAGAAAATATAGCTGATCCGAGCACAATGAAGAAAATATTTTTGAGCTTTAACGTCTTAAACATTTTTTCGCCTGCTTTCTATGTATAGCTGTCATCATTTAACCTTAGTATGAACCAATTATATTGAAGCCTATCCATTATATCGAATCGGTCTTGTATGAGCAATCTTCATTACGGAAAAACCAGCTCTGACGGGCGCCGTCCTTTTTCCGAAAAATAATAATCAAAAACATTTGTAAAAAAAGAAAATGTTAGCTAACATGAAGGGGAATAGGCAGAATAATGCAGTTTTTAGAGGTGAATAGATTTGAAAACAATGCAAGAGCTTCAAAAAGAAGTGGATGAATACATCGGACAGTTTAAGGAAGGCTACTTCAGTCCGCTGGCGATGCTTGCCAGACTGACTGAAGAGTTGGGAGAACTGGCTCGCGAAATTAATCATTATTACGGAGAAAAGCCAAAAAAGGCTTCGGAAAATGAAAAGGAAATTGCCGATGAACTGGGAGACATGCTCTTTGTTCTTATCTGTTTAGCAAACAGTTTGAACATTGATTTGGAAGATTCCCATAATAAAGTTATGCATAAATTTAACACAAGAGATAAAGATCGCTGGACAAGAAAGGACGAAAGCGAAACATAAGCAGTAAAATTGCTAACCAAAAAAACATGCAATAATACATAATGAATGCAATAAAAAGGAGCGTATTAGACAGTGGAAAAAGTAAAAATTGTAATCGCAGGACCAAGAGGGAGAATGGGAAAGGAAGCAGTTTATCTGACAGGACGTACTGATCACTTTGAACTTGTCGGCGTTTTGGATCATAAGCATGAGGGGAAAAGATTAAGTGAACTTGATGATTTCAACTCTCCTTCCTATGATGTACCGATATATACAGATGTTGAAAAATGTCTGCAGGACGTCAAACCGGATGTGTTAATTGATTTAACAACACCTGAATTCGGAATGTTCCATGCCAAAACAGCGCTTCAATACGGCGTAAGACCAGTTGTAGGGACAACAGGCTTTACAAGTGAGAATTTGAAAGAGCTTGAGGCATTATGTGAAGAGATGGACAGGGGCTGCATCATTGCGCCTAATTTTGCGTTGGGTGCCGTATTGATGATGAAATTCTCTAAGCTTGCTGCTAAGTATTTCGATGATGTGGAAATCATGGAATTGCATCATGACCGCAAGCTGGATGCACCAAGTGGCACGGCAGTTAAAACAGCAGAACTGATTGCAGAAGTAAGAAAGCCGAAAAAACAAGGACATCCAGAAGAGAAGGAAACAATCCCTGGGGCAAGAGGAGCAGACTTTGACGGCATGAGAATTCATTCCATTAGGCTGCCAGGCTTGATCGCCCATCAGCAGGTTATGTTTGGAGCAGAGGGAGAGACGCTGACTTTGAAGCATGATTCATACAATCGCACCTCCTTTATGTCTGGTGTGAGATTTGCCGTTGATGAAGTGTTAAAGGCTAATGTTTTAATATATGGATTAGAAAATATTATGGAGTAGAGGTGTAATTAATGAATATCGCATTAATAGCTCATGATAAGAAGAAAGATGATATGATTCGCTTTGTTGTAGCTTATAAAAAGATTTTTGAGAAGCATTCCCTGTTCGCAACAGGCACTACTGGTTCAAAGATACAAGAAGCAACAGGCTTGGAAGTACATCGCTTTTGTTCAGGGCCATTAGGAGGAGACCAGGAAATCGGTGCTTATATCGCCAATAATAAGATGGATATGGTATTCTTCTTCCGCGATCCATTGACTGCACAGCCCCATGAGCCTGATGTAACAGCGCTTCTTCGTCTTTGTGATGTTTATTCTGTCCCGTTGGCAACCAATATGGGTACAGGAGAAGTACTGATCAGAGGCTTAGAGCAGGGGGATATAGATTGGAGAAATATTGTACATGGAAATACAGACAGAATTACAGACATTTAGCACAGACGAAATTGATATATTAGCAATAGGCGCCCATGCTGACGATGTGGAAATCGGCATGGGTGCTACCATTGCCAAATATGCTCAAATGGGCAAAAAAATAATCATCTGTGACTTAACAAGCAGTGAATTATCATCAAATGGTACGGTTGAAACAAGAAAGGCAGAAGCACTTGCTGCAGGAAAGGTCCTTGGCATACATGGCCGGTTTACCCTTTCGTTAAAGGACAGAGGCCTTTGGAATGTGGATGAGAATATGGAAGCAATCGTGGAGCTAATCAGGCTTGTGAAACCAAAAATCGTCTTTGCTCCGTACTGGGAGGATAGACATCCTGATCATGGCAATTGTTCAAAATTAGTGGAAGAGGCTGTTTTTTCTGCCGGCATCCGAAATTACAAAGTGAAGGGTACAGAGCCGCATAAGACAAGTAATGTTTATTTCTATATGATTAACGGTTTTCATAAACCGGACTTTGTAACAGACGTAAGCGACTTTATGGAAGTAAAAAAACAAAGCTTGAACTGCTATGCAAGCCAATTTACAAAATCTGCAGGAAGTGTGGATACACCTCTTGTCAACGGATACATAGAAACTGTGGAAGCAAGAGAGCGCCTTTTTGGTAAAGAAGTCGGGCTGAAGTTTGCTGAAGGGTTCAAGACGAAGAAGCCTTTATTAATACATAATGATTTGTTGGGTGGTACGGTATGAAAAAGCTGAAAATAGGAATAACATGTTACCCGACTGTCGGGGGATCTGGTGTAATAGCTACAGAGCTTGGAAAGATGCTTGCAGAAAAAGGACATGAAATACACTTTATTTCATCAAGCATGCCCTTCCGTTTAAATAAAATGTACCATAATATATTTTTTCATCAAGTAGAAGTAAGTCAATATTCCGTTTTCCAATATCCGCCATACGATATTGCATTAAGCAGCAAAATGGCAGAAGTGATAAACCGGGAAGAGCTGGATCTTCTTCACGTCCATTATGCTATACCTCACGCCGTATGCGCCATTTTGGCAAAGCAAATGAGTGGAAGAGATGTTAAAATTGTCACAACTTTGCATGGTACAGATATAACCGTTTTAGGCTATGATTCTTCTTTAGCTGACAGCATTCGCTTTGGCATTGAAAAATCCGATGTCGTCACAGCAGTATCTCAGTCGCTTGTAAGTCAGACATATGATCTGATTAATCCTAAAAAAGACATAAAAACAGTCTATAACTTCATAGATGAGCGTGTGTACCGCAAGATTGATTCCACTCATCTGAAGAAGGAGTTTGCGATTAGTCCTGATGATAAGGTTATCATTCATGTGTCGAATTTCCGGGCAGTAAAACGAGTAACTGATGTTGTGAAAGCTTTTAAAGGGATTTCAGATAAAACGTCTGCAACCTTGCTGTTAGTTGGAGATGGTCCTGAGATGGCAAATGTATGCAAGCTTGTTGATGAGCTTGGCATAAAAGCTAAAGTCCGGCTTTTAGGGAAGCAGGAAAACCTGGAAGAGCTGTATAGTATCAGTGATTTAATGCTCTTGTTATCAGAAAAAGAAAGCTTTGGGCTAGTTGCTCTCGAAGCGATGGCTTGCGGTGTTCCATGTGTCGGCACGAATATCGGTGGCATCCCTGAAGTAATTGTCGATGGGGAAACAGGTCTAATCTGTGAGCTTGGCAATATAGCAGAAATTGCCGAAAAGTCTGTAGCCCTTCTTCTTGATCAGAAAAGGCATCAGCAGTTTGCTGCCAATTCTGTCGCAAGAGTGATGGATCATTTCCGTGGAGAAACAATTGTTAGCCAGTATGAGAAAATCTATGAAGATTTAATTTTAACTGGAGAATACATATGAACCAACCGTTTGCAGCTGCAATTCCAATTATTGAAGAAATAGAGGCAGCAGGCTTTGCTGCCTATTTTGTAGGAGGCGCAGTAAGGGATTATTTGCTGAATAAGCCGATTCATGATGTTGATATTGCGACTTCTGCTACGCCGGAGGAAGTTAAGTCAATTTTTAAAGCAACAGTAGATATTGGCATCGAGCATGGAACCGTTATGGTGCTTTACAATAACGAGACTTATGAAGTGACAACATTTCGGACAGAAAGTGAATATGAAGACTTCAGAAGACCGAAAGACGTGGCCTTTGTCCGTAATCTTCGTGATGATTTACAAAGACGTGATTTTACGATGAACAGCTTGGCGATGGATAAACAAGGCCATATCATAGACTATTTTGACGGGAAAACCGATTTGGCTAACAAACGTATCGTAACGGTAGGGTCTGCAAATGAGCGGTTTGCTGAAGATGCTCTGCGGATGATGCGGGCAGTTCGATTTGTCAGCACCCTTGGATTTCAGTTAGAGGAGCAGACTCGTTTATCAGTCGAGGTCAACAGACAGCTGCTTGAAAAGATTGCCGTAGAAAGAATTACAGCGGAGTTTGAAAAATTACTGCTTGGCGAAGCAAGAAACGAAGCGCTTAAGCTTATGATGGAGACAAAGCTGTATGAGCATCTGCCTATGCTTAAATCCTATAAGGATGGTTTAAGCTTGCTGTCTGCACTTTCCGTTTGGGATTTGGACATCAATGAGATGTGGTCTCTCCTGCTAATAACGTGCGAAATCTCACATCAGGAGGCAGACAGGTTCCTGCGCAAATGGAAGCTGCCAGTCAAGCGTATTAAAACGGTTCAAGCTATCATAAAAAGTGTGATAGAGAGACAAGAAAATCACCAGTGGACAAGCATGAATCTTTATATTTTCGGCTTAAATATTGCTGTAAGTGGAGAAAAGGTGTTTAGTGTGCTTACCGGCAAAACCGAGGATGTAATTGGTGTACAAGATGCTTACAGCAAGCTTTCGATTAAAAGCAGGGAAGAACTGCAAATCGGCGGCCGCGACCTGATGGAATGGAGCGGAAAGCCTCCTGGTCCTTGGATGAAAGACACGATTGCCAATGTGGAAACCGCTGTTGTGGAAAATAGACTGGCTAATGATAGTAAGGCAATAAAGGAGTGGCTTAAGCAGTGGGAAATGATTTAAGAACAAAGCTCTTGCAAGCCTTCGCAGATAGGCCTGATGAATATTTATCAGGTCAAGAGCTAGCCGAAGTTCTGGGCTGTTCGCGGACAGCTATCTGGAAGCATATTGAAGAGCTCCGAAAGGATGGCTTTGTATTGGAAGCTATTCGTAAAAAAGGCTATCGAATTTTAGAAGTACCTCATAAAATAATACCAGATGAGATCAGGTTTGGTTTGGAAACAAAGCAGCTTGGAAGAAATATTCATTATGAAGAATCAGTGGATTCAACACAAAGAATTGCCCAAAGGCTGGCATATGATGGTGCAGAAGAAGGGACGATTGTTATTGCGGAAGAGCAGCTGGGCGGCAGAGGAAGGTTTGAACGCTCCTGGCACTCTCCTAAATATAAAGGAATTTGGATGAGCATCATCTTAAGACCGAAAGTTCCAATTATGCAAACACCACAGCTGACCCTGCTTATGGCTGTTGCTGCCGTGAAGGGGATTGAACAGGCAACTGGCTGTGAGCCAGGTATAAAATGGCCGAACGATTTGCTGATTAATGGAAAAAAAGTGAGTGGTATACTGACAGAATTACAGGCGGACAGTGACCGCATCCATTCCTTAATTATCGGAATAGGCATTAATGTAAATTTGGAGGCAGCAGATTATCCGGAGGACCTTTTAGAAACAGCGACTTCCTTGTTTATTGAAACGGGTAAGGAATGGGACAGGGCCACAATTGTCCAAAGTATTTTGCTGGAGCTTGAAAGATTGTATGCTCTCTATTTGGAAAACGGATTTTATCCAATTAAACTTCTCTGGGAAAGCTATGCAGTCAGTATCGGGAAGCGAGTGAAAGCAACAACCTTGAACGGTACTTTAGAAGGAATCGCCAAAGGAATAACAGATCAAGGCGTTCTGCTCCTTGAAGATGATGAAGGCAAAGTTCATACCATATATTCAGCCGATATCTTAATTGAATCATAAACTTTTTTGTAGTAAGACATATAAGAGGTCTGCTATAATGCTATTGCTGGGCAGTATCTATTTGAACTGCACCTAAAAGGTAAGTAATTGTAGTACATTTAAATGATGTATCTGCCTAGATCCAACAAAGAGGACAAGGACAGAGGGATAAAAAAACAAACTAGTAAACGTATCCTTCTATATTTGTATAGAGGGATTTTTCTGCTTATTTATATCCCCCTCTCCCTAAAAAGGAGGAAAAGTATTGAAAACAACAAGTGATTTTATCAAAATGAAAAATGCCGAAAAAATCAGCATGGTAACAGCCTATGATTATCCATCTGCCAAGCAGGCGGCCAAGGCAGGTGCTGATATGCTGCTAGTCGGTGATTCTGTCGGAATGGTAGTCCTCGGTTATGAATCTACTGTTTCTGTCACAATGGAGGATATGATTCATCATGGCAAAGCAGTGAGACGGGGAGCTAAAGATACATTTATCGTGATTGATATGCCGTTTATGAGCTATCATTTGTCAGACCGTGACACATTAATTAATGCCACAAGACTGATTCAGGAAACAGGAGCAAATGCCGTCAAGATCGAAGGAGCAAATGATGTGATCGACAAAATACGTTTACTCACAAATGCCGGTATTCCTGTGATGGCCCATCTTGGGTTAACACCTCAGTCTGTAGGTGTATTAGGCGGTTATAAAGTGCAAGGGAAAAGCATGGAAGATGCTATGCAACTGCTTGAGGATGTAAAAAAATGCGAGGAAGCTGGGGCTTTTTCCATCGTTTTAGAATGTATCCCCATGCAGCTGGCGAAGGAAGCAGCAGAAAGGTTGACGATTCCAGTTATCGGAATTGGAGCTGGTCGAGATACAGACGGGCAAGTGCTCGTTTATCATGACATCATTTCATATGGAGTGGACAGAGTCGCTAAATTCGTCAAGCAGTACACAAATGTAGATGAACCGATTCTTCATGCGCTTCAGCAATATGTGAAAGAAGTGAAAGCTTCGGCATTCCCGGAAACAAAGCACAGCTATACGATGAACGAAGACGTATTAGAAGGACTGTATGGAGGGAAACGATGAAAGTTATTCATTCAAAAACAGAGATGCAGCAATTGGCACTGCAATTAAAAAAACAACAAAAAACAATTGGATTTGTGCCGACGATGGGCTATTTGCATGAAGGTCATCGTGCCCTCCTTCAAGAAGCAAGAGATGATAATGAAGTGGTTGTTTTGAGCGTGTTTGTTAATCCGCTTCAATTCGGACCGAATGAAGACTTGGATTCTTATCCAAGAGCGATTGAACAGGATAAGAAGGCAGCTGAAGAAGAAGGGGTTGATTATTTATTTCTTCCAACGACAGAAGAGATGTATCCACACACACCTTCCGTTACTGTCCATGTCCAAAAAAGGGCAGATATACTGTGCGGCAGCAGCAGGCCAGGACACTTTGACGGTGTTGCGACTGTTTTAACAAAGCTGTTTCAGTTAATTCAGCCTGATAATGTCTATTTCGGCAAAAAGGATGCCCAGCAAGTCGCTGTCGTTGCCGGACTTATTGAAGATTTTCATTTTCCAGTTAAGCTGCATGCTGTTCAAACAGTCAGAGAAGAGGATGGATTGGCGAAAAGCTCACGAAATGTGAAGCTTTCTCCTGTGGAAAGAAAAGAAGCAGGCATTCTTTATCAGACTCTTTCAATCGCAAGAGAAGAACTGATTAAAGGGAATCATCATCTAAAACCGTTAGTCATCAAATTGCAGGAACGCATTGAAAAAGAGACGAGCGGGAAAGTCGATTATTTGGAAATTCTCACCTATCCTGAACTCGAGGCACCATCTGTATGGGAGGGAACTTTCATTATCGCAATAGCCGTCCGTTTCCCAAGTGCCAGATTAATCGATAATATCATCTTTGATTTATAAACAGAAAAATAGGGCAAAAGGAGCAAAACACATGTTTCGAACGATGATGAATGGAAAAATTCATAGAGCGACTGTCACGGAAGCTAATTTGAACTATGTTGGAAGCATCACAATAGATGAGGATATAATGGATGCGGTCGGTATGCTTGCAAACGAAAAGGTGCAGATTGTTAATAATAATAATGGCGCACGTTTGGAAACATATATCATTCCCGGACAAAGAGGGAGCGGAACAATATGCTTGAACGGAGCCGCAGCAAGATTGGTGCAAGTTGGGGACACGGTAATAATTATTTCTTATGCGTTAATGAGCGATGAACAAGCTCACAGCCATAAGCCGAAGGTCGCGATTATGGGCGAGAACAACCGAATTGTTGAATTGTTGAGACAGGAACCGGAAAAGACAATTATTTAAACTTAAAAGGCTTTTTGTTATAATTCTTGCATTATGTAAAAGCTAGTAATGCGCGAGAAGAGGAACAAAAGGCCTTTTTTGCTGCCATCGTCTTAGTGCATTGCAGCAAAATCCAACGGCTAAACGGGCAATTATAATGAAGTAAATTCTTTTCCTTTTCTCCATTTTATGATACCGTTTGAATGACTGAAAGTTAGAGGTGGATGCAATGGGGAATAAATATGTGGTGGTCGATTTGGAGACAAATGGGAATTCACCTAAAAAAGGAGATCGGATCATTCAGTTCGCGGCAGTCGTGATCGAGGATGGGAAAATAGTAGAGGAGTATTCCTCCCTGTTGAATCCTCTGCAGCCGATTTCACCATTTATAGAGGAACTTACAGGCATTAATGACGAAATGGTCGAAGCTGCCCCGTTATTTGAAGAAATAGCTGAAAAGGTGCAGTCCTTATTAAAGGATGCCTATTTTGTTGCACATAATGTCATGTTTGATTTGACTTTTTTATCGGATGAATTAGAGCAGGCTGGGTTTGAAGCATTTTATGGTCCGATTATTGATACAGTGGAAATGGCTAGAATCCTGTTTCCGACAGCAGACAGCTATAAGCTGACAGATTTGGCCATTCAAGAAAATATTGAACATAATCGTCCGCATCAAGCGGATAGTGACGCCTATGTAACGGCAGAGCTTCTATTAATTATGCTGAATAAGATACAAGGCTTGCCGCTAGCAACAATTAGACAATTAGAGGGTTTAAGCGGCGCGTTAAAAAGCGATCTTGATCAGCTGCTAGACAATATCGCTATTCAAAAGGAGAGTAAGCTGCCCTATATTCGAGAAGGGCTGGAGCTGTACAGAGGATTGGCACTTCGGTCAGATGAAAAGGATAAGTCAGCAAAGAGCAAGCAAGAATACATAGATTTTGACAGGAATGAAGTAGAAAACAGGATGACGCAAGTGCTGCCTAACTATGTTACAAGATTAGGACAGCAGGAAATGATCACAGATGTTCTTCACTGTTTTCAAACAGATCTTCACGGTTTAATTGAGGCTGGAACAGGTGTGGGTAAATCACTTGCTTATTTAATAGCAGCTGCATTTTTTGCGAAAAAAGAAAACAAACAAATCGTTGTTAGCACTTTTACTACACAGTTGCAGGAACAGCTTACCCGCAAGGACTTGCCGCTCTTAGCGGAAATTCTTCCATTTGCTGTTGGATATACGGTGCTAAAAGGACGCAATCATTATATCAGTTTAGATAAATTTGAGGTTTCCCTTAAAGAGCAGGATGACAATTACGATGTGATTTTAACAAAAATGCAAATCCTGATCTGGCTTACAGAAACGAAAACAGGAGATAAGGATGAACTGAACCTGTCAAGCGGCGGTATGAAATACTGGCATAAAATTAAAAATGACGGTAATTTTTCTCTGTCTTTTTCTAAAGAATGGGCACCGAAGGATTTTTATCGGCGGACAAGAAATGCAGCGCAAAAAGCGGATATTATTATTACAAACCATGCGCTGTTGTTACAAGACTTGTCTGGTGACAAAGGGCTGCTTCCGAATTATGAATATGCGGTCATTGATGAAGGCCATCACTTTGAAAAGAATGCCACGAAACATTTTGGCCATCAATTCTCTTATTTCGGCACAAAAATGAGCATTCAATCGATAGGAACATATGAGCAGAAGCAGCTCTTTTACAAGCTGTATTCAAAAGAGAAGAATTTGGAGTACACAGATAAAAAGAAGCTGAACAGACTGCTTTCCGATTTGCCGCTTGAACTAGAGGAGCTGTTTAGAACTATCTTCCGCTATGCGAAAAAAACTGGCGGCAAATCGAACAGCCCTAAAGCGAGCATCCGCATCAAAAGAGATGATTCCATTCAGTGGCAGCAAGTAGAGATTGTTGCAGAGCGGTTCATCTTTTTGCTGAAGGATTGTAAAGATGCGATTATACAATTAGTGGACGCTCTATACAGCACACATGATGCAGCTCCCCTTAGTGCAGACCAAGTAATGGCTGCAGACAGAATAAAGGCAATTATGGATGAATGGGATAAATACATGCTGACACTGCGCCATATTTTTTTACGGGAGGAAGACAGCATTGCTTGGCTTGAAGTCGACTGGAAAAACTTTCCGAATCAGGCTATTCTCTACGCCCAGCCTCATTCTGTAGCGGAAATACTTCAGCAGACCCTTTTTGCTCGGAAGAAAAGTGTCGTGTTTGCTTCTGCGACATTGACGGTTAACAACCATTTTGAATACTATGCAAACGGACTCGGGCTTTCCAGTATTAAGCATTTGGAGAAGCAGATTCCTTCTCCGTTTGAGTATGATAAGCAAGTCAGACTGATTGTACCAGATGAGGTTCCAGATATAAATAATGTGCCGCTTGATGAATATATCGAGGCAGTAACAGGACATATCATTTCCATTGCAGAAGCTACAAGCGGGCGGATGCTGATTTTATTTACGTCCAATGAGATGCTGAAGAAGACGTATGAAATGATTAAAGCAAGAGGAAGCCTGCCAGATTATGCGATATTGGCTCAAGGAATTACAACTGGCAGCAGAATGAGGCTGACGAGGAATTTTCAGCGCTATGACAAGGCGATTTTGCTTGGCACGAACAGCTTCTGGGAAGGAATTGATATTCCGGGAGAGGATCTGACCTGTTTAATTATTGTAAGACTTCCGTTCTCCTCTCCAGATGAGCCGTTGAATGAAGCCAAGAATGAACGTATTAAGTCTATGGGCGGCAATCCGTTTTTGGAAAACAGCTTACCAGAAGCAGTCTTAAGATTTAAGCAAGGATTCGGCAGGCTGATTAGGACCGAAACAGATAAAGGGTTTATTGTAATCCTGGACAGAAGAATCATAACAACCACTTATGGAGAGCTCTTTTTAGAGTCCATTCCCAAAGTGCCCGTAATCAGAAAGAAGTTAGATGAAATTGAATTTTTTATCAAGGAATGGATTTAATGGATACTGTATTGTGTTAAAATAATAGACGAAATATCCAAGCAGTCTTTATACTAGAGGCTGGAGCTAAGACTCCGGCCTCTATGAAAAATAAAAAACATAAATAAAGAAGTGATGAAATGAAAAAGTGGATTTGGTCTTTTATCGGCCTGGCAGTTGTTGTACTCGGAATTGTCATCTATACATATACAACAGCTCATCAGCCAGTATCCAAGGCTCGTGAGACCGCAGAAAAAATAGCAAAAGAAGAAGCAGGCCTTGTCAGCATGGATAATTTTTCTCTCTATAACGGCAATGACAGTTACTACGTAGTAGAAGGAAAAAATAAGGATAAGGAAGATATCGTTGTGTGGATTGAAGAAAAAAGCCATGCGGTGACGGTCAAAAATAAAAAAGATGGGCTGACAAAACAGCAAGTCATTAATAAACTATCATCGGAGAGGGAGCTTTCATCCATTGATACAGTCCGTCTTGGCATGCTTGAAGGTCTTCCTGTTTGGGAAGTGTACGCCCACACAGATGATGATTTAATCAATTATTTTTATTTTGATTATGAAACAGGAGAATTGCATAGAAATATTGAAAATATTTAGAAGTGTACAAAATTTTAGCAAGCATTACGCCATTAAGCTAAAAAAGGGCTCTCTTAACAGAGAGCTTCGCAGGAATATATCTGAATTTTTTAAAGAATGGTATTTGGAGGAGAAAAACAATGAATGTTCAATTAGCAAAAAGAGTAAGTGCTTTAACCCCATCAACGACTCTTGCGATTACGGCAAAAGCGAAATCCTTGAAGGAAGAGGGACATGATGTCATCGGATTGGGAGCAGGCGAACCTGATTTCAACACTCCTCAAAATATCATCGATGCAGCTGTGAAAAGCATGAATGAAGGTCACACAAAATACACGCCGGCAGCTGGCCTGCCGCTTTTGAAAAAAGCGATTATCAACAAGCTGCAAAGAGACCAAGGCCTAAGCTATGAGCCTAATCAAATCATTGTTACGAACGGAGCAAAACACGGCTTATACACATTATTTCAAGTGCTGCTAGATGAAGGGGATGAAGTAATCATTCCTATTCCTTATTGGGTAAGCTATCCGGAACAAGTAAAGCTTGCTGATGGTGTGCCGGTTTTTGTAAATGGAGTGGAGGAGAACGAGTTCAAGATTACTCCTGAACAGCTGAAATCAGCTATTACACCAAGAACAAAAGCAGTGATTATAAATTCGCCAAGCAATCCGACAGGCATGATTTATTCGAAAGAAGAATTGCTTGCCCTTGGAGAGATTTGTCTAGAGTATAATATTCTGATTATTTCAGATGAAATATATGAAAAATTGGTATACGGAGATAATGAGCATGTATCCATTGCTTCTCTTTCTCCAGAGTTGAAGGAAGCGACTATTGTCATCAATGGTGTGTCAAAATCCCACAGCATGACAGGCTGGCGCATCGGCTATGCAGCAGGGAATAAAGCAATTATTTCCGCTATGACAAACCTTGCGAGCCACAGCACTTCCAATCCAACAACTCCTTCCCAATATGCAACGATTGAAGCATATGAGGGGCCGCAAGACTCTCTGGAAGAGATGAAAGCTGCATTTAGCGAAAGGCTTGATATCATCCATAAGAAACTGAATGATATCCCTGGGATTACTTGTCTGAAGCCGAATGGCGCATTCTACTTATTCCCTAATATTGAGAAAGCGGTCGAGCTTACTGGATACGCAGATGCAGATAAGTTCGCAACTGCTTTGCTGGAAGAAGCGCTAGTAGCAGTTATCCCAGGATCAGGGTTTGGTGCTGATAACTATATTCGCTTATCTTATGCAACATCATTGGAATTGCTTGAGAAGGCTGTGGATAGAATTCATCGCTTTGTTGAAAGCAAAGCAGCAAAAGAAACGGTATAAAACGATGAAGCGGCAGGCTGGACTTGCCGCTTTTTTTGTACTGCGAACAGAATTTTCTGCAAAATAATCCTTTCAGCGATTATGTTGATTGTGATTGTCAAGAAGGGTATAATGTTATGATAGATAGCAAGTAAAACTATGTAAAAATGACTCGGCATTTGTAAAGAAATGTTGCATTTTTAACGGAAATTCCTAAAGCATGCTCATGCTTTAGCTTTAATTTAACCCTTGGGTTTGCTATTACATATCATTTTGATTTTATCGTTTTTGGAGGAGTATATTGTGATTAAATCAACTATAGCTGAATTACCGAAACATGTTGATAAAGAAGTAAAACTAGGTGCTTGGATTGCTAATAAGCGTTCAAGCGGCAAAATCGCCTTTTTACAGCTGCGTGACGGCACAGGTTTTGTGCAAGGTGTAGTGGTGAAAAGTGATGTGGCTGAAGAAGTTTTCCAAGCTGCGAAGTCTGTAACACAGGAATCATCTGTTTATGTTACTGGAAAGGTACAAAAGGATGAGCGCTCACCATTCGGTTATGAGCTTCTTGTTACTGGCGTTGAGGTAATCCATACATCTGTAGATTACCCGATTACACCAAAAGAGCACGGAACAGAGTTCTTAATGGACAACCGCCATTTATGGCTTCGTTCAAAACGTCAGCACGCTGTTATGAAAATCAGAAATGAAATCATCCGTGCGACCTATCAATTCTTTAACGAAAATGGCTTCTCGAAAGTCGATCCGCCAATTTTGACAGGCAGTGCTCCAGAAGGTACAACAGAATTATTTGCAACTAAATATTTCGATGAAGATGCTTACCTTTCTCAAAGCGGACAGCTGTATATGGAAGCAGCAGCAATGGCATTAGGAAAAGTATTCTCATTTGGCCCGACATTCCGCGCAGAAAAATCTAAAACACGCCGTCATTTAATTGAGTTTTGGATGATCGAGCCGGAAATGGCTTTTTATGAGTTCGAAGACAACTTAGTTGTTCAAGAGGAATATGTCTCCTTTATCGTTCAATCTGTTTTGGCAAATTGCCAGCTTGAATTGAAAACATTGGGAAGAGATGTGTCCAAGCTTGAACAAATTAAAGCGCCATTCCCAAGAATCAGCTATGATGATGCAATTAAATTATTGCATGAAAAAGGCTTTGATGATATTCAATGGGGAGATGACTTTGGGGCACCTCATGAAACAGCAATTGCTGAAACTTACGATAAGCCTGTTTTCATTACGCATTACCCAACATCACTAAAACCATTCTACATGCAGCCAGACCCTAACAGGGACGATGTTGTTTTATGTGCTGACTTGATTGCACCTGAAGGCTATGGTGAGATTATCGGCGGCTCTGAGCGTATTCATGATATGGACTTGCTTGAAAAACGTGTTCAGGAACATAACTTGGATGCAGAAACATATAAATGGTATTTAGAGCTTCGTAAATACGGTTCTGTGCCACATTCCGGTTTTGGTTTAGGGTTAGAAAGAACAGTAGCATGGATTAGCGGTGTAGAACATGTCCGTGAAACGATTCCGTTCCCAAGATTGTTAAACCGTTTGTACCCATAATAATAAACATAAAAGGGAAGAATGCATCGATTAGAGATGATCCATGCATTCTCCCTTTCGTTTTTTTAGAAGGACACTTGTGTTTCCTTCAATTGCCTGTATATCCACGATACAAGCAGTACCCTTTTGTATGCTATACTAGATTAGAGGTGTTACAATGAATAAATCAGTTATGCTAAAATGGCTCCAAGAAGGAAACATCCATATTCCAACCACACTTCTAACCCATTATCATGCACTTAAACTTAATGAAAAGGAACTAGTTCTTTTGCTTCAAGTTCTTGCTTTTTTAGATAAAGGAAATGAATTTCCGACTCCGACAGAAATTGCAGCAAATATGTCTATTGATGCAGTGGAATGTCATGAACTGCTAAGTCAGCTTATTCGCCGAGGATATATCGCTATTATGGACGGCGAAAATGATCATGGCATCCGCTTTGAGCGTTATTCTGTAGAACCGCTGTGGGAAAAGCTGATTGATGAATATTTGGCTGCAGATAAAAAAGAAGAAGCAGTGCTCGATCAGAAAAAAGAAACAGATCTTTACACATGCTTTGAACAAGAGTTCGGCAGACCGCTTTCGCCGTTTGAAATTGAGACTTTAGGTATGTGGATTGACGATGATCACCATGATACAGTCATCATTAAAGCTGCCTTAAAAGAGGCTGTTATTTCTGGGAAACTGAACTTCCGCTATATTGACCGAATATTATTTGAGTGGAAGAAAAACGGTATTAAGACAATACAGCAGGCCAAAAGCCACGGAAAGAAGTTCCGTTCTTTTCAAAACAGCAACAAGGAGCAGGAAGAAGCACCAACAAAGTCTGTTCCCTTTTACAATTGGCTGGAACAGTAACATTTTAGAGACTGTTAAAATTCTCTTTTCTTAAAGGAAAATAAGAATGACAGTCTTTTCTTGTGTGAACTATCAAACTATTATATGGAAAAATCATGTGAGCCAAAGAGCATCTCTTTGGCGAAAACTAGCAAAAAGGGCTGAAGAACATGTTGAAAAAAGATCAGATTAGACATTGTCTTGATGTGATGGGCGAAATGTTCCCAGAAGCACATTGCGAGCTTGTCCATGCAAATCCGTTTGAATTAGTCATTGCAGTTGCTTTATCTGCACAATGTACGGATGCACTAGTTAATAAGGTTACGAAAAACTTGTTTCAGAAATATAAAACGCCAGAAGATTATTTGAGTGTTCCGTTAGAAGAGCTTCAAAATGATATTCGGTCTATTGGCCTATTTCGAAACAAGGCGAAAAATATCCAAAAGCTGTGCCAAATGCTACTGGAGAACTATAATGGCGAAGTGCCGAAAGACAGGGATGAATTAATTAATCTTCCTGGGGTAGGAAGAAAGACCGCAAATGTTGTTGTGTCTGTTGCCTATAATATTCCGGCAATTGCTGTTGATACACATGTGGAAAGGGTAAGTAAAAGGCTTGGTTTTTGCCGCTGGAAGGACTCTGTTCTTGAGGTAGAGAAAGCGCTGATGAAAAAGGTACCAGAAGAAGAATGGTCAGTCACTCATCATCGCATGATATTCTTCGGCAGATACCATTGTAAAGCCCAAAATCCTCAATGTGAGGCTTGTCCGCTGCTGACAGAATGCAGAGAAGGCAAAAAAAGAATGAAAAAGGCCGGTGTCCTTGTATGACAAGTCTCGTTATAGTGGATATTCCTGCGGAAATTAAGCATATTGCTCTTGATCCGAAAGAAGGGAAGCTAGAGGTGTATGATACGGAAAGCTTTCAAGTAAATCGGCCTTTTATGCATGAGGCAGCTTATTACCACGGGCTGAACACTCTTTACCCATGGCATCCTGACGAGCAAAAAGCTTGTATAACAGCCATTTTTAATCTTTGGAAAGAAAAAAGGACAGAGATAGAGGCTGCGATTCAAAAAAAAGATAAGGACGTAACCGTACGTACAGTCAAAACAGGGGTCCGTCTTTTCCTTGAATGTTTGTACTGGACGAATGACAGTCCTGTTCATCTGCAAAAGGGCCTTATTGCAAACGAGCTGTCGGTTAAGCCCTTTAATGCAGAAGAGAGGCTTACCTTTATTTTATCAAGACCTGGAGGCTACCATTCCTACCGCCAGCTGGATGAGCTGTTTAAAGAACTGGAAAAACAGTTTGCGATAAAAATGATTAAACGCAAATAAAAAATCGTTCCCCTTCAAAAGGAGAACGATTTTTTTATTATGGCGTTGTGGCGCTTTGCTCTGATTGGTCTGCAGAAGAATCATCTGACTGTGTGGACTCATCCGCCTCATTCTCATCAGGCTCGTTTTCGTCAGGTTCGTTTTCATCTGCTTCCTCATCTGAGTTATTGCCGTTGTTACCATTACCGTTGCCATTATTATTGTTGTTACCATTACCATTACCGTTATTGCCATTTTCATTGTTGCTGTTGTCGGTTTCCTCTTCACCTGTATTTTCATCATCGGTCGTTTGGCCATCGTCAACTGTTTCATTTTCTTCCTCTGCAGGCTGTTCTTCCACCTTGGCAGGAATTTTGACCGATGCTGATACAGCGTCGCTTGTCATGTCACCGCTCTTAGCTGTAATGGTGAATGAATACGTGCTGTCAGGATCTGGTTTGGCAATCTTAATGCTCGTATCAGATGTTGTTGTAAGCTGTTCAGAAGCGCCGCCGTTAATGCTGACACTTACATCAAACTTCACATCACTTGTATCACCGTAGCTCCAAGACACATTTACTTGATCATTGTCTTTATCATAGGAAGCTTTAGCATTTTTAGCTGGATCGAGCTTATTGTATTTCTCAGATACTTTCTGGACGATATTGCCTTTGACCGCATATTCAGTCATGATTTGACTGCTTGGCGTGTAGCTGCTCGCAAGTCGTGCTGGATATGTGCCTTTTTCGATGCTGACTTTTTCCACGCTGTCAGGCATTTTGAAATCAGCTGTTTCTACATCCTGCGAAATATATTGCATGATGTTTTTAAATAGCAGCTGGGCAATCCGCTGGTCATTGCTGACAGTATTGGAGCGCAAGTAATTTTTCCTCTCAGCGTATCCAGTCCAGACGGCCATCGTGTAATTCGTTGTATATCCTGCGAACCAGGCATCAGGTGACGCACCGGCCGGAATTCCATATTTTTGCATCTCATCAGATGAATAGTTTGTCGTACCAGTTTTTCCTGCCAGCGGCAAGCCTGGAATATTAGCAGTAGATCCTGTGCCATATGCTGAGTTAACAACACTTTTCAGCATATCTGTAATCATAAACGCTGTGTAATCCTGCATGGCCACTTCAGATTCTGGCTCCATATTGATTTTCGTGCCATCATTCAGCTTAAAGTAGCGAACAGCATGAGGGGTATTGTATACACCTTCATTACCAAAAGCACTGTATGCACCTGCAAGCTGAAGTGTGGTAATCCCTTTATCTTCCCCGCCGATTCCTCCAATTGAATAGGATTCATATGCGTTCTTAAGAGGGATACCCAAGTTGTTGGCAAACTCTTTCGCATTATCAGCACCAGCTGCACGGAATGCTTCTAATGCCGGGATGTTTCTGGATCTTGCCAACGCCTCACGGATGGACATTGAACCAAGAAACTTATTATCAAAGTTATTGATTGGTGTTTTGGCAGCATCATTATACGTTGTCGGTTTATCCTCAATCGTTTCATATGTGCCCCATTTTAAATATTCTATTGCTGGACCATAGTCTAGGATCGGTTTAATAGTCGAACCA
The DNA here is from genome assembly GCF_022049065.2 of Niallia sp. Man26. Taxonomy (NCBI): domain Bacteria; kingdom Bacillati; phylum Bacillota; class Bacilli; order Caryophanales; family Bacillaceae; genus Niallia; species Niallia sp. Man26. The sequence goes on along the minus strand of NZ_CP095743.1, from coordinate 2,438,235 downwards.
GGCTGACGCGGATTTTCTGTTGCATAGTTGAAGCCGAGCTTCACATCAGGATCACGGTCGCCGCCAAGTGCGAGAATGCCGCCTGTTTTCGTATCAAGCAATGTAATCCCTGCTTGGAACTCCTCATCCGGGAATTCAACGACATTGCCTTCATACATCACCTGATCTACATAATCTTGAGCTTTCGTATCTAAAGTTGTATGAATTTCCAATCCGTCTGTATATACATTGACATCTGGGTATTTTTCTTCAATTTCCGCAATGACTTGCTTAATGTATGGATCGTATTTCATATCAGACGTTTCTCTGTTATCTTCCGCTACAAGAGAGTCTGCAAGCGGTGTTGCCTGAGCTTCTTTCATTTCCGCTTCTGATATATATCCATGCTGGTTCATCAGCGACAAGACGATATTGCGACGCTGTTCAGCACGGTCCGGGTTTTTGAACGGATTATAAGCGTTCGGTGCCTGTGGCATTCCGGCAAGCGTCGCTGCTTCTGGCAATGTCAGCTCATCTAGTTCTTTGTCAAAATATACCTTTGCCGCAGTTTTAATTCCGCTCATATTCTCAGACATGAAAATCTTGTTTACATACATTTCGAAGATTTCCTGCTTTGTATACTTGCGTTCAAGCTGAATGGCAAGCCATGCTTCCTGCGCTTTACGCGACAGCGTTTTTTGCGGCTGGTTGAAGAAGAAGTTCTTTACAACCTGCTGTGTGATTGTACTTGCACCTTCTGAACCAAAACCGTTGGTGAAGTTCGCGATAACCGCACCGCCTAAACGGATTGGATCAATTCCATGATGCTCAAAGAATCGGGAGTCTTCTGTTGCGATAACCGCATTTTTCACAAGGTCTGGGATATCTTCATATTGGACATAATCTCTGTTAACAGCCCCAATCTTCTCAATAGGGTTATCATCCTTGTCATAGATAGTTGAAGAGATGGAGTCCTTTAAGACGCTTTCATCAAGCTCCGGAGCATCCTTCACCATGACAGCAAATGTGATGCCGCCTGCAATAATGCCGACTATACCAAGGCTGATCAGCACAAGGAAAATCCGTTTAAAGATCTGCTTGGCGCCTTTTTTGTTCTTTTGCTTTTTATCTTTAGGCTTTTTCTCCTTCGTTTTTTTAGTATTCGCCGATTGGAGCTGCCTGCGCCGCTCCTCTCTCGTTTGGTATTTATCTGTCATACTAGTTCCTACCTTTCTTTTCCAAAAACAAACAACAAAGATATCGCTTAATCGAAGCTATAAAGATAATCTATTACTCTAATATAGTCAATCCTCGCCTGAAAGCCAAGTGCTATCGGATGGGCAGTGTTTATTAGCTCTTCCTTCGTTATGGACTTTCTTCCTCCATCTAGCATTCTATCCCAATAAATGAAGAGCTTTTCTGCCTCTAAATAGAATATCTCATCTGATGAAGAAAATCGAATAATTACAAAACAGATTCCATTTTGGTCACAAACAGACCGCATATGTTTGATTTGGTGGTCATGGAAGTTATTCAGGGGAAAAGAGGTCCCGTGCTTTGTTTCCTTAGCCTCAAAATCAATGTATTTGCCTTTATATACCCCATTATAGTCTGTTGTAGATGCCTGTTTAAAGTAAGCCTCTTTTATGACTGCCGCGCTTCTTTTCGGGTAGTCAACCTTTACGATTTGTAATGGAGTTGGCTTTTTGTGGATGACTGCTTTGCCCAGTTCTAAGTAGTATTGGTTTGTTATGTTGATATCTTCTTCAAGTGTCATGCCCCGGTTGCTGTAGCTGTGCTTTTTGCTGGCGGAGCTGTTCGTTTTTAATTTAGGTATATACTTTTTTCCGTTTGGATAATGAAGTTTCACATTTTCACCTCGCAGCTTTTAACCCTAAGAAAGAATAACTTCATGATAACAACAAACAATATAACATAATTTCTGAAAAAGAGGTGTCTTTTGTGGTAGGTATAAATGAGCATTTCTTATCAACTGAAGAGAAGGAGCTAATAAAAGACATACGCTGTTTAACAGAAAAAAATAACTTAGATAATATTACGAGAACAGACAGTTATCTCGAATATTATACCATGAATAAAGAAATCCAATGGTCACTCCTTGCAAGCCTCGTGTCAAGGAATGCGGGCTGGAATATGTGCGACTTGGCTGGAAGCTGGTTTCCCTTGTCTTTAAACGAGAAAACTCGCCTCAATTTATTTGCTACGTATGAACGGGCAAACTGGATGATTTTTCAAGATGCATACCCACAGCTGCTTCTCTATGAGTATTCGACGAAAAGAAGAGCGCCAATGTTTCATTTACTTAAATATTTTTCTGTTTCCACTTTTATGGAAAAGGAATGGCAGCATTATTGGCAGTATGGGAATAAAAAAAGGCTTGTCTTCAGCCTGATCATCAATGAACAGAATGTCATTGAAAAACCAATCATTAAAAATAAGCTGTTCCAAAAAGAGGTTTTTCATACATTCGCCTATAGGTTTCAAGATTTCTGGCATTTCAGTTCCGTGTTTTTCCCAACACTTAATGGAGACATATATGGAAGGAGTGTCTCATCATTCAGCTCATTGGATCGCCGCATTCAGCTTGGCAAAGAATTATATGCCATTTTGTTTAATACAAGGCTAAATGAGTCTTTTCTGCAATTTGCACTAAATATACCACATACAGGTTCACGGGCTGATTATGAAAAATATGTTTACCCTCGGCACCGCAAAAACACGCCCATGCTTAGGACGAGCTATCCTGTTTTTATACAAAAGGAAACGAGCGGAAATGATTGGAGTATTCATACAAGAGTGAAGGCCAAATGGAAAAAAGACAGTGTCCAAGTGGAACTAGCGCCTATGACAGAGTGGTACAAAAGAAAACAGGAAAAGCTTCACAGGATGATAAAGCTAGAAACTTTTCTTGCTGGCATTTTTTAAACTAGAGAAGCTTTGCTGTCGAAATGAAGAAGGTCGATTGGAGAATTCCCGCTTTCTTTGACGAATCCCTTCTAGTTTTGTCAGGCATGCAGGACTTAACAGGGAAACAGAGAAATCAGTATACACAATAAGCATGGAGGGGATTAGATGTCTGTTTATAATAAAGAGGAATTGATGAATTTACTGGAAGGAATACAGGAAGACTTAGTAGAACTCGACCAGTTATTACAGGATAGGAATACTGCCTTGACTAACGACATCATGCTGCATGAACAAACGCTCGACCACTTGGAAGGAGCGTTGGCCTCCTTTGAAGACAGATGCTTAACTTCCCAAAACGAATCAGATTATAATCAACACCAACCGTATATGAGCAGCCTTTCATTAAAACTTGAACTAGGATCATAAATTCACTAAAATAAAGAAAAACATGTTTTACGTTATATTGGAGTGCAGCTATGACAAATTTTCAGCGTTTAAAAGAGCTTACAGAAGAATTACAAGAAAGTGCTAATTACTTGGTGGACATCTTTCAAAAAGTAAAATCGACAGGAGAAAGCGAAGATTTTTACGAGGTTGTCAGACCATATGCCAATAAAGTGGCAGAATGGAATGCCGAGTGGAAGGATCTTGCTGAAGAGTGGGTGAAAACAGAAAAACCCCTTTATCTGCATCCAAGCCAAATAAGCACAGCTTCTGATCATCTGGAGGTTATCTCGATACAAGCCTTTTTCAAGGAGACGAGTAAAAAAAGATTTTTAGATTCAGCAAAATCAGTGCAATTTATTTTACAGACTGTTTTAGACAGACTGTAAAAAAAGATAACCATAATGTTTCTGCCGTTTATGAAGCTGTATAAAACCAGCCTCAAAATAAGGAGCATTATTTTTTTTTGCTTCCTTTTCCCTTTTAGCAGTTAGGCACCATCTAGGCATTTTATACATAAGATAAAAGAGGGCTGCATGAATAGGAGGGGATATATATGCATCAAAACATAAATATGCATGGACATTTAACAAACAGTGGGCGTGCTTATATGAACGGCTATGCTTCTCACCCCCAAAACGTCCAAACGTTTGACCGTACATTTAATCCATATATGAATCAAGGATGGAACCCAATGATGAATCAGCATTATCCAGGGTATTACGGTAATGATGTGAACCAGCAGCATCAAGCTTTTGGCGGTTATGAGCAAAGCTATTTTCATCCGCAAAATGCTTATAAGCCAAATACCCAAAATGTGTTTCAAAACCCGCTTCACCAGCAAGAAGAAATGTATCAGCCGATGATGCAGCAAAGCATGCACCAGCAGTATATGAATCCATATCCGAAACAATCGTTTAACCAGAAAAAACAAGGCAATTTCAAAGGCTTTATGAACTCATTTAAATCACAGGACGGGTCCTTAGACTTCAATAAGATGCTAGATACAGCTGGAATGATGATGAACGCCATGAACCAAGTAACAGGAGTTGTCAAAGGTGTTGGAGGAATATTTAAAGTATAGTCATCTGTGAAAAAAAACTTGCTGCAGATTTGCAGCAAGTTTTTGCTTTTTCTTTTCACCTTACCAGCGATTAGCTTTTGCATTTCGACGTAGGATAAGATTATTCCTAGACATTTCCGTATGCCCGTTTACTTGCGACTTGGAACGTTTAGGTCTAGTCCAATTATGATGAAATAGCTCAGAATGAGGATCCAAATTATCTTTGTAACTCATCAAATCACCTCTTAGCAGGATTTAAAGAAAAAGGAATGCCCAAAAAGGAATGATCCTTTATGGAACATTCTTTAGTATGCGTCTAATTCAAATTTTTACTCTAAAACAGTTATCTATTATGAAAGGATATTTATTTTTTTACCTTTTTGTTTTTTGACTCGTATTGTTAAAAGACCGTTCTGATAGGAAGCTTTCACTTTCTTTTCATCAATAATATAGGGAAGAGCGATTGTTCGGGAGCTTTTTTTGTAAGTTTGGCTTTTATGAACGAGTTGCTGGTTTTCATTCTCCTCTTGCACTAATTCTAAATGGGTGACACTGATTGTTAAACGATAATCAAATACATCAAGATGAATTTGCTCTTTATTAATACCTGCAAGCTCCGCTTTTATTATATGTTCATCTGCTGTTTCGTTGACAGAAACGGGGAAGGACATATTGGGAAAGGGATTGCTAAAGAATTCATCCATTGACTGCAGGAAATTCTTAACAGGTCTTTCTTGGAAAAATTGATTCATGGATTTTTTTATTAACTGAAACGGCGCTTGCTTTTCAGGATTGTTTTTTCTCGGTTCAAAAGGGAATTGTGATGACATGCTAGCACATCCTCCTTTATATAGGTTTTTGTGAATAGTTTATGCATCAAACATTTGTGGGTGCTTAACTATCTAGACGAAAGGTTGGCAAATCTTAAAATACATGTTTTTAAATACAGGAAAAATAGCTTAAAATATACGTAAGACGTTTAAAAAAGGAGTTAACAGTTATGGGAACAATATCGATAGATAACCGTGAGCTTAACTTTGTGGAGCAAGGCAGAGGCAATCAACAAACAGTTGTCCTGCTTCACGGCTTTTGCGGAAGTACAGAATATTGGAAAAAAATGATGGCGCCACTTTCAAGTAAATATCATGTAATCGCCATGGATTTACGCGGTCATGGCAAATCAAGCTTTGACGGCGAAGCATTCGAAATGGAGGACTTAGCCCGTGATGTTCAAGTGCTTCTAAATACCCTTGAAATTGACACTGTCCATTTATTCGGCCACTCCCTCGGCGGATATGTTACATTGGCTTTTGCTGAAAATTATCCCAATAGACTTAAAAGCTATGGCCTGATTCATTCCACTGCTTATCCGGATACAGATGAGGGCAAAGCAGGCAGGCTTAAAGCGATTGAAAAGATTCAGGACTTAGGAATACATGCGTTTATCGACGGTCTTATTCCGAACCTGTTTGCAGCAGATTATAAACTCGTAAACAAAGAGGAAGTTTTGGAAGTGAAAGAAATCGGCTATAAAACAGATCCTCTTGCAGCAATGGAAACATTAGCAGCAATGAGAAAACGTCCAGATCGCAATGCTGTCATCGACCAGCAGTCTTTCAGGTTTTTACTCGTACAAGGGAAATTTGATAAGGTGGTTCCAGCTGACCGTGCTGTTCGTTCCTCTGCACCATATGTAACAGTAAAAGTACTAGATGCAGGCCATATGGGCATGTTGGAAAATCCAGAAGAACTGCATTCACTCTTGACCGATTTTATTGATAGCAGTACAAGCTAATTTACTCTGCAGGTAATTTCTGGATAGATTGAAAAAGATTCGCTTGAAAGAAAAATTGTATAAATGCATAAACGTCATACTATGTTAAGGATTATCATTCATAAGACCGTAACAAGAAGCAGGGCCTAACTTACGTCAGGCCCTTTTTCTTTGCATTTATATGCTGGAAAACCAAACGTTTATTCGGTATATTATGTACAAGAGGTGAATGAAGACTCATGATAAGGAAAAAATCCCTTTCTGAATTAATAGAGGAACTAAAGAAGAATGAAAACATTATTAACTGGCAGGAGATTGAGCCCAAGGAAGCTTCCGTGCGGCCAATGCCTGACAGTGTTGATCATAGAATTAAACTTGCCCTTCAAAAAAGAGGGATTGGCGAGCTCTACAGCCACCAATACTCAGCATATGTAACCTTAAAAAAAGGAGAGAATATTGTGGCTGTAACACCGACAGCCTCAGGGAAAACATTATGCTACAATCTTCCTGTTCTCCAATCAATTGCTGAAAATGACGCAAACCGTGCTCTTTACATCTTTCCGACTAAGGCGTTAGCACAGGACCAAAAGAGCGAATTAAATGAGATAATTGAGGAGATGGGCATTGATATTAAAAGCTATACGTATGATGGCGATACATCCCCAAGCATACGCCAGGCTGTCAGGAAAGCCGGCCATATTGTAATAACAAATCCTGATATGCTTCACTCTGCAATCTTGCCTCATCATACAAAGTGGGTCAGCTTATTTGAAAACCTTAAGTATGTGGTTATAGATGAACTTCATACATATAGAGGCGTGTTTGGCAGTCATGTTGCCAATGTTATTCGCCGGCTTAAACGAATTTGTAAATTTTACGGCAGTGATCCTATTTTTATTTGCACATCTGCAACGATAGCAAATCCAAAGGAACTCGCTGAGCAGTTAACAGGCAATCCTATGCGTCTAATTGACAATAACGGAGCACCGCGCGGAAGAAAGCACTTTGTTTTTTACAATCCGCCGATTGTAAATAAACCGTTGAATATTCGCAAAAGCGCCACAGTCGAAGTCAATCAGCTGGCAAGAAAGTTTTTAAAGAATAAAATTCAAACAATCGTGTTCGCACGCAGCAGGGTTAGGGTCGAAATTATATTGAGTCATATTCAGGAGCTTGTTAAAGACAAAATCGGATCAAGGTCCATTAGAGGGTATCGGGGAGGCTATCTTCCGAAACAGCGCCGTGAAATTGAGAGAGGTTTAAGAAACGGTGAGATTTTAGGGGTAGTAAGTACGAATGCACTCGAGCTGGGCGTTGATATCGGACAGCTGCAGGTTTGCATCATGACCGGATACCCAGGCAGTGTTGCCAGCACATGGCAGCAGGCAGGACGTGCTGGCAGAAGACATGGCGAGGCCTTAATATTAATGGTTGCCAGCTCAACGCCGATTGATCAGTATATTGTTCAAAATCCAGAATACTTTTTTGACAGATCACCAGAGTCAGCACGAATCAATCCAGAGAATCTAATCATTTTAGTGGACCATTTAAAATGTGCAGCTTATGAGTTGCCCTTCAAAGACAATGAAGAATTCGGGCCGCTTGATGTGAAAGATATTTTGGAATATTTAGTAGAAGAACGAGTAATACATCAAAATGGTGATGCTTTTTACTGGGCAAATCAGTCATTTCCAGCGGGAAATATCAGTTTGCGTTCTGCTTCTCAAGAGAATGTCGTCATAATTGATCAGTCTGAGACTGCCAGTCATAAGATTATTGGCGAAATGGATCGGTTTAGTGCCATGACCTTATTGCATGATGAGGCAATATATCTTCATGAAGGTGTTCAATTTCAAGTTGAAAAGCTCGATTGGGAGCATAAAAAGGCATATGTCCGCGAAGTGGACGTCGAATACTATACAGATGCTAATTTAGCCGTTCAGCTAAAGGTGTTGGAAATTGATAAAACCGAAACGAGAAAGAAGACAGCTATCCATTATGGTGATGTTTCCATTAATATCCTTCCTTCTATCTTTAAGAAAATCCGGTTGACAACATTTGAAAATATCGGCTCAGGACCGATTCATCTGCCAGAGGAAGAGCTTCATACAAGTGCCGCTTGGCTTGAGTTGAAAGAAATTGATGAAAATCTTGGTGAGAAGACATTAGAGCAAGTGTTGTTAGGAATCTCCAATGTGCTTCAGCATGTTGTTCCAGTCCATGTTATGTGTGACCGAAATGATATCCATGTTGTTTCTCAAATAAAAGCAAATCATACAGGATTGCCGACCATTTTTCTTTATGATCACTATCCTGGCGGAATCGGGCTTGCAGAAGACGTTTATAAGCGTTTTGACCAAGTAAAGGCCGCAGCGAAAAACTTAATTCAAAGATGCCCTTGCAAAGACGGCTGTCCGGCTTGTATTGGAACAGAAATAGAAGGGATTGCTGCAAAGGAAAACAGCATCAGGATTCTCGATTTGTTTTAATCTGTCCGTTTACTTTTTTTATGTTTCATTATGCTTTTAAATTAGGAGATTGCTCATGTCTATAAAAAATAAATTGCAACGTTTAAAACCACATTTAACTAGCGGAACAAGCAGTGAAAAAAGGCTCCCTGAAACAAAAAGCCAAGCTGAAATACCGTTCATGGATGTATGGACTAATGAAAATGTTGCGCCGTATTGGGTCGATGATAATTACTGCCTTATTCGCGAGGTTCGATATCCGCTTGAGTATAAACATGGTAATTATGCCTTTCGTGATTTTTTAGGAGCTGTCAGTGAATGGAATAACACAAATAATGCTCATCCCTTATCTGCAAAAGGTCATCAGGCCGAAGACTTGTTCTTCTTTGATACAGAAACAACTGGTTTAGGGGGAGGTACTGGCAATACCATCTTTATTCTCGGTTATGCCAGAGTGCAAGGGGATGAAATTGTCCTTAAGCAGCATATTTTGCCAAATCCAGGTTCTGAAGTGCCGCTGTTTAAAAGCTTTCTGGAAAATGTTGATTATACAACACTAGTTACTTATAATGGCAAAGCCTTTGATTGGCCGCAGGTGAAGACAAGACATGTATTTGTAAGAGAGCATGTGCCGAAGCTTCCGGAATTTGGCCACTTTGATTTATATCATGCTGCTAGAAGAATGTGGAAGCACCGTTTGGAAAGAGCGAAGCTATCCATTGTGGAGCAGGATGTACTCGGTGTCGAAAGGCAAGATGATATCCCTGGATTTCTCGCGCCGATGATTTACTTTGATTTTGTGGAAAGAAAAAACCCAGAAGGGATGCTTGGAATTTTAAAGCATAATGAAATCGACATTCTTTCCCTTATTACCCTCTATACGCATTTAAGCTTTCAGTTATTGCAAAAGGATGAGTCTATGTCAGCAAGAGAAACATATGAGGTAGGCAGATGGTACGCTTCTCTTGGAGAAAGCACACAGGCAGTTGAAAGTCTGAAAACGATTATGGATGGCAATGAGGAAGAGAATCTGCTGGCTCAATTTGTGCTGGCAAAGCAATACAAAAAAGACAAAAATGATGATGCAGCACAAACCCTCTGGGAAAATATTATTAAAGCAGAAGGCAAAATAGATGAAAAAGTAGTTTATGAGTCTTATATAGAGGCTGCAAAGCTTTATGAACATAAATTAAAAGAATATAAAAAGGCATTAGAATATACAACCCGTGCCCATAAATTGATAGAAGGCACGAAAATTGCTGAAAATACACGAATTATGACAGATGTTTATAAGAGGAAAAACCGTTTGTGCAAGAAAATGGGTATATTAGCCTAATTAGAAATTGAAAAAGCCACTATTTACCTTGTTGTCTAGCAGCCCCATTCCTATTAAAATAAGATAAGATTAAAGTTTATCCTATTTTATGAGTTATTGGAGTGTGCATGTTGTATAAAGTTGTAATGTTCATGTTTTTTGTCGTCGTTTGCCTGACAGCCATTTTATTTTCATCTTTAAAAGAAAATTTATACGCATTATTATAAGCTTTAAAAAGAGTGGAAATTTAGGTGTTTGTATTAGTACAAGATTACCTCTCCCAACATAAGTTGTTACTGTAAGATAATAAAACTTAAAGAATGGAGAGGAGATTTTAATATGCATTGCAAACCTAATGTACTGCCTGCTGTTGTACACCCAACGAAATGCTGTGTAAATAACACGTTCCAAAACAATATTGTTCCTCATATTCACCCATCCCATACAACGACGGTAAATCACGTGAATTATGAGCATCAGCATTATTTCCCGCACACACAATCTGTTCAGAATGTGGTGACAAATACGCAAGCAAATATGGGGCCAGCGCCAGTTCCGTTTCCGGTGCCTCAACAACCTGCACAACCTGGTGGCGTACCATTTACAGCTACTGGATTAGCTTATCCTGGAGCAGCGCCAGGAGGACCAGGTGGATTCCCAGGTGGCCAAGGCGGTTTTCCAGGAGGACCAGGTGGTTTCCCAGGCGGTTTTCCTAGAAGATAATAATTATTAATAATCCGTGGCTGCCGATTCCTTACTCGGCAGCCATTTGATATGAAGTGAGGGAAAAAAATTTCTCTTTTTGCCAAAAATGCTTATAATGTTTCTTAAGGAAGGTTAAGGTTATTTTTTACAATATTTTGCAAATGAAAAGGTCATTTTTTAAAAGGAACAGAAATAGATTAGTTAAGGTTAAACATGAACTGAAAAAATAAGAAGTTTATAGACAAGGGAATGGACAAAATGAAAGTAGCTGCTATTTCAGGATATAAGCCATTCGAAATTGGTCTGTTTAAAAAAAATGACCCTGCTGTAGAATACATAAAAAAAGCGATAAGAAAAGAACTGGAACAATTGCTTGAGGAGGGCCTTGAATGGGTGCTCATCAGCGGTCAGTTGGGAACAGAGCTTTGGGCGGCGGAGGTCGTCTATGATTTGCAGTTAAATGGTCATCCTGAACTAAAGCTTGGAGTAGTCACCCCATTTTTAAATCAGGAGCAAAGCTGGAAGGAAGAAAATAAAGAATGGTATGAAGAAATATTGATGCAGGCAGACTATGTCGACTCTGTATCAAAAAAAGAATACGAAAGTCCGAACCAGTTTCGGATGAAAAATGTATTTCTTTTGCAAAAAAGCGATGCATTACTACTGTTTTATGATACAGAAAAAACGGGAAACCCTAAATATTTATACGAACTTGCAGTACAATATAAGGAAAGAAATGATTACGACATTCGATTAATCAGTTTTTATGATCTGCAGGCAATTGTGGAGGAAGAAGAATTTAATAAAGACTTCTTCTAGAAAAATTGACAAATCGCTAAATGTCTGGAAAAATTAATTTAATACGGCAATTGACTGAGGTGAGCGGAATATGATGCTATCAGATAAGATTAAGTTAACGGCAAAAGATATTCTCGAGAAGGAATTTAAAACGGCAATGCGAGGATATAAACCAGAAGAAGTAGACCAATTTTTAGACTTGGTTATAAAGGATTATGAAACATTACATCAAGAAATTGAAGAGCTGCAGCAGGAGAATATGCGCTTAAAAAGACAGGTTGACGAAAGTTCCAAAAGACCGCAGGCGCCAACAACTACTGCGGGCACAACTAACTTTGATATTTTAAAAAGACTTTCCAATCTGGAAAAGCATGTATTTGGAAGCAAGCTATATGATTGATTTGAAATGAATTAGAAAATCCAGAATCTGCTATTGCTATTATCAGCTGGACATACTATAATAGCAAATGTATCAATAACAACGCTTTGGTAATCGCTGCAAACATTGTTTGTAGAGGAAAGTCCATGCTCGCACAGGCTGAGATGCCTGTAGTGTTCGTGCCTAGCCAAAAAATAAGCTAGGGCAGCATATTTTATGCTGACGGCAGGGAAAATGCCTAAGTCCTTATAGGATATGGCATGAATACCTTGAAAGTGCCACAGTGACGGAGCCTTTTCAGAAATGAAAAGGGTGGAACGAGGTAAACCCCGCGAGCGAGAAACCCAAATTTTGGTAGGGGAACTTTCTCTGAGGAACTAAACGAGGAGAAGGACAGATTTATAATCTGTAGATAGATGATTACCGCCTTTATACGAGGCCTTTAAGGTCGTTACAGTACAAAGGAACAGAACATGGCTTATAAAGCGTTAATGTTGATTACATTATGATGATAAAAATAGCACAAGGTGACTCTGATGTTTACTCTGTTTCAATCAGGTAAACATAAGGTCATCTTTTTATTTGAAGATAAATGATAATGGCAGATGCCAAATGGACATAATAAGTGATATACATAATTAGTTATTTTTTAGAAAATAGGTGAAAGTATGAAAAAATATTCATTGGTTGCAACAGCTGCAATGGGGCTGGAGGCAATTGTAGCGAAAGAGGTTAGAGATCTTGGCTACGAGTGTACGGTAGATAACGGCAAAGTGCATTTCAAAGGTGATGAAAAAGCAATCGCAAGAAGCAATATGTGGCTGCGGACAGCAGACCGAGTTAAAATTGTTGTCGGCGAGTTTAAGGCAACTACCTTTGATGAATTGTTTGAAAAGACAAAGGCATTGAACTGGCATGACTATCTTCCTGTAAACGCTCAATTTCCAGTAGCAGGAAAATCAGTAAAATCAAAACTTTTCAGTGTTTCAGACTGTCAGGCAATCGTCAAAAAAGCGATTGTTCAATCTTTGAGTACACATTATAAAAAAACAGGCTGGCTTGAAGAAAATGGCCCACTGTTCAAACTAGAAGTCAGTATATTAAAAGATGTAGCTACATTAACAATAGATACATCTGGGCACGGACTACACCGCAGAGGCTACCGGACTGGACAAGGAGAAGCGCCGATTAAAGAAACACTTGCAGCAGCCTTGATACAGCTAACAAACTGGACACCAGACCGTCCATTTGTCGATCCATTCTGCGGATCTGGCACGATTCCGATAGAAGCAGCCTTAATCGGGCAGAATATCGCTCCTGGCTTTAACCGTGAGTTCTTATCCGAGGAATGGGATTGGATGAGCGCAAAGCTATGGGATGAAGTGAGAATGGAAGCAGAAGACTTGGCAAACTATGATCAGCCTCTTGACATAACAGGCACTGACATTGACCATAAAATGGTCAAAATCGCCGAGGAAAATGCTTTTGAGGCTGGACTTGGTGATTTAGTCCAATTCAAGCAAATGCAAGTAAGAGACTTTACAACACCTAAGGAAAATGGTGTAATTGTTGGCAACCCTCCGTATGGAGAGCGTTTAGGCGACAAGCCATCAGTGCAAAGGATGTACCGTGAAATGGGACAAGCATTCGAACCGCTTGAAACATGGTCCATTTACATGCTGACATCAGATGAAGAATTTGAAGAACAATACGGCAAAAAAGCAACGAAGAAGCGCAAGCTCTTCAACGGCTTCATCAAAACAGATTATTATCAGTACTGGGGCAGAAGAAAACGGGATTAACCTTTATATATTAAGGGTCCTAAAGAGTTATTAATTAGTGTGGGAATTTTCTGCATGAATTAACCATATATAGGAGGAATTTGGGCTTATTCTTGACTTGCTGTACTATACAACATATTTTAAATGTGGCAGACATTAAACTGTTAAATAAAATGATATGTATTCGTACAGTGAAGAAGGGAATAAGCCTTGTTCGTAAAAATAAATATTAAAGAGTAGTTTTATTAGCGTATTTGGTATTTTTCATTCCCTTCTTATTAATAAATCAATAAAAAAAACGGCTAATGATAGCCGTTCATAACTACACTTTATAATAGGCATAGTCTTTAATATTTATATTATTTACTTAACGTAGGTAAATATTTTTTATCCAGTTTATCCGCAATATTAGCTAAGAACTTCTGAACTGTCATATTTTCCACTGCTTTTGTGTACCAAGATAGCTTGGAACCATAGTCTTTCCCATCATAATACACACTGCGTGGCGTATAGCTTTTCAGCTTAGGTGTTTCCGTGTAATCAAAATCGATAATTAAAAACTTACCTTCAAGTGTTTCAAGTTTAACACCATATCTAGGACGTATATAGTCCGTATTGTACTTTGTCCCTATAATTTTAGCTTTAGTTTTCATTTTGATCTCCTTTTTCGGTATTAACACCTACCACAAGTAATAGTAGAGATACAAGTAATTTACTAAAATTATTTAAAGTGCTTACGGATAAGCATACCACATTAAGTTAAATAAGTACATTTAAGGTGAAACATGGTTATTATGGTAAAGATAATAGGAAGCCCTTTAAGCATCCTAAACCATTATTAGAAATGTCTATTAACATAACTTCTTTGTTGCAGGTATTAAACCTGAAAAATTAGATTTTAATAGTATTTGTTTACACCTCTATAAAACCATAATATAATATGAAGGAATTGGGAAGCAGATAATCGGGTTGAACTGGTAAAAAGCCCACATTTCGATCAAAAAGTAACAAAGAGCAGTCAACGGCTTCATCAAGTAGTACTGGGGCAGAAGAAAACGATAATCAGCATAAAAGAGACAAACCAAAAGCGTATAAAATCCCTTCAACATGTGTATATATATGTCTATATAGTTTTGTGTGGAGGGATTTATAATGATGGACAATACGATCGATTATGAAAAAATTTTGCATGCCATTAACCAGTCATTAGACATTGTTAAAAATGAAGATATCGGAGAAGATTTGCTTCAAACTTATATAGATGCACAGCAATCCGTTAAGCAGGCAATGAATTTTTCGTTATCAAACAGCATCAAGTAGGAATAACTTGATGCTGTCTTTTCTTTTTTTGTGAGGCTCTTTTCATACTAGAGCAATATGTTAAGAGGGGGCCTAGCTTGCGGTTGGCGGCCCTCTTTTCTCTTGCATGTTTATTTGGAATTGCCTATTATAAATAAATGCATTCATTTCGATAAGCGTAAGTTTTTAATAGAGGCAAACTTCTTCAAGCCTTGGCATAATAATTTTAGAAATTTCCTTTTAGTCAAGTGAGGAGTGTCTCGTATTTCATTTTATGGAGGGGTATCATGCAAAACAGCATGCCATTTGAGGTTTCAAAAACAGAATCATTTTACGATAAATTAGGGGAATGGATTGGGGATGTTTTTTATGACATCCTTCCAGAGGCCGGCTATGAGCTTCGCGATGAGCAAGTGTTTATGGCTTATCAGCTTGAAAAGGCGTTCAAGGAGAAAAAGACAATATTTGCAGAGGCTGGCGTTGGCACAGGCAAAACCTTTGTGTATTTACTGTACAGCATTTGCTATGCTCGATATGTGAACAAGCCTGCTATCATCGCATGCTCTGATGAAACGTTAATCGAACAGCTTGTTAAAAAGGAAGGCGATATCGCCAAACTGGAGCAGGCATTAGGACTGAAAATTGATGTCCGTCTGGCGAAGTCAAGAAACCAATATCTTTGCTTGAACAAGCTAGATCAAAAAATAACGTTTGAGGACACGTATAATTCTATTTATGATACATTACCTGACTTTGTTCACGGCAGTGGTTCACTCCAGTCATTTGCGCCATACGGGGACAGAAAGGATTACCCTGACTTGACAGATGAAGATTGGGGCGGTGTGGCATGGGATTCCATGCAGGATTGCTTCACATGCGATAAGCGCCACCGTTGTGGCCAAACTTTGCATAGAGATTACTATCGTAATGCCAAGGATTTAATCATCTGCTCTCATGATTTTTACATGGAGCATATTTGGACAAAGGAATCAAGAAAAAGAGAAGGTCAATTGCCACTGTTGCCAGATAGCGCCTGTGTCGTATTTGACGAGGGTCATCTGTTGGAATATGCAGCCCAAAAAGCATTGACATACCGCTTGACAGAACAAAATTTGGAAAAGCTACTTACTAAGCTGCTTGCCAATGATGTCAGAGAAAAAACATTAAATATTATAGAAGATACAATCTATCAAAACGAGCAATTTTTTGCTGCATTAACGAATGCTTCTTTTGAAACAGAAGGTTCGGACAAGCAGGAAATCAAAAAGACTGATACTGTTATGAAAGAAGGCCGAAGACTTGCAGGTCTAATCTCTGATTTGGAGGAAGAACTAGTCTTTGAAAGTGAGATGTATGTTATTAACGAGTATGATTTGAAAGTAGTAGAAGAATACTTGGAGCAAATCTCTCATTCCCTGCACTTATTCTTAAGAGAAATGAACGGTATTATTTGGTTTGAAGAGCATGACGGAGAGCGGACACTTGTAATTATGCCAAGACTTGTACAAGATATTATGAAGGAAGATGTTTTCAGCCAAAACAAGCCGATTATCTTCTCGTCTGCAACATTATCGGATAACAAGTCATTTGAATATATGGCAAACAGCTTAGGAGCTAAAGAGTTCTTATCCTTCTCTGTGGAGTCTCCATTTGATTATGACGAAAACATGAATGTAATCATGACAGAATATAATCATGATGATACAGATTTGAAGAAAGATTATGTAATCGAGAAGCTAGTTGCCGCTGGCGGAAGATCGCTTGTGCTGTTTAACAGCAAGGAAGACTTAGCGAAGTTTAAGACAGCCTTGCCAAAGGATTTCACCCTTCCGATTTATTTTGAAGGAGAAGGAGAAATCAGCGGCCTTGTTTCTAAATTCCAAAATGAAGAAGAGTCTATATTATGTGCTGTTAACTTATGGGAAGGTCTGGATGTGCCAGGAAGTTCATTAGAGAATGTATTTGTTTACTCCTTACCATTCCCTCCAAATGACCCTGTTTATAAATCAAAGCGTGAAAATGCAGCAGATCCATTTACAGAAGTAGATTTGCCATATATGATTCTTCGCTTAAGACAGGGAATTGGACGATTAATCCGTACAAATGAGGACAGCGGTCATATCCATATCCTTATGGACAAAGAAGAGCAGAAGCAAGTGAAAGATGCAGTAGTTGCAGCGTTGCCGGTAGAACCTGCATATATATAAATACTTTAAGCAGTTCTTGAAAAAAGAACTGCTTTTTTATATTTATACATAAGCATCCCTTATATTCCTCGAAAGAAAAATATGGTAAGATAGTTTTCAGAAAACGCTTTGAATAAAATCAGAGGGCTTCAGATAAGGAGGAGAAGTAAATTTGAGCAATATTAAAGAAATAGAACAGGATTTTTTAGCCTATATAAAAAAAATTGGTGCATACAACGAGGCCTTGGCCCTCATTTATTGGGATTTGCGCACAGGCGCACCTAAAAAGGGTGTTGATCAGCGCACAGAGGTAGTCGGCACATTGTCTGCAGAAGCATTTAATTTGTCTGTTTCGCAAGAGCTAGAACAATATTTAAATCAATTATCTGATGCAAGTGTTCAAGATGAGTTATCTTATGTCACGATAAAAACAGTGGAAGAAATGAAGAAGGAATTTGACCGGAACAAAAAGATTCCTCCGAGTGAATTTAAAGAATATGTGATGCTTCAATCGAAAGCAGAAAGCGTTTGGGAAGAGGCGAAAGAAAAGTCAGATTTTTCTTTATTTGAGCCTTACTTGGAAAAATTAGTAGCAACAACTAAAAAATTCATCGATTATTGGGGCTATGACAGCACGCCATATGATGTTCTTCTTGATATGTATGAGCCGGGTATTACAGTACATATATTAGACGAAGTTTTCGCTGAGTTAAGAGAAAAAATTGTGCCTCTCGTACAAAAAATTGCCAAGTCACAGCACAAACCAGAAACAAGCTTTTTGTTCGCTCACTTTCCAAAAGACAAACAGCATGGGTTTAGCCTTGAGCTGTTAAAGCAAATTGGCTATGATTTTGATGCAGGCCGCCTGGATGAAACGGTTCATCCTTTTGCTACAGGCATAAACCCAGGAGATGTGCGCATAACGACTAAATATGTGGAATCAGATTTTCGGGTAGCTGTGTTTGGAACTGTGCACGAAGTTGGGCATGCACTGTATGAGCAAAATATTTCGGAGGAACTTGTCGGAACACCGCTTAGTACAGGAACTTCGATGGGTATCCATGAGTCACAATCTTTATTCTATGAAAACTTTGTCGGACGAAACGCTTCGTTTTGGAAGAAAAATTATTCCTTGCTGAAGGAATATGCAGACGGCCAGTTTGATCAAGTTGATGTAGAAGACTATTATCGTGCAATCAATGAATCGAAGCCATCACTTATTCGGATTGAAGCAGATGAATTAACATATCCACTGCATATTATCATTCGCTACGAGATAGAGAAGGCCTTGTTTAACGGTGAACTGAAAGTAGCAGATCTTCCGAAAGTGTGGAATGAGAAATACAAGTCATATTTAGGAATTGAGCCAAAAAATGACGGGGAAGGAGTGCTGCAGGATGTCCATTGGGCAGGCGGAAGCTTCGGATATTTTCCATCGTATGCCTTAGGTTATATGTATGCAGCTCAATTTAAAGAAACACTTCTCCAAGATCTTCCTAACTTTGACGAGCTTTTAGAAAGAGGCGAGCTTGAGCCGATTAAGCAATGGTTCAAAGAAAAAGTTCATCAGTTCGGAAAAACAAAAAAACCGCTTGAAATTTTAAATGATGTAACAGGCGAAGGGCTAAACGCACAGTATTTAATACAATATCTTTATGACAAGTACTCAAATGTTTATAAGCTGTAAACAAAAAAGAGCAAGGAATATTTCCTTGCTCTTTCCTCTATTTTAAAGGGAAAGTATGCTTGCATGCACGAAAAGCGCTGTTTATAAATATACTGTTAGAGATAATAAACTGGATGTGATAATTGATGGAACATTATTATTGCAAGCACTGCCTCATTCTTTATAAAGAGAGCACTATATGCCCTCATTGCGGAATGAAGGTTGAGAACAAGATTAAGATAGAGGTGCAAAGCCAGAAGGAAAATGAGTGAATTACTGTAATAACAAAGAGTTGACTAGTAATTGCCATCTCTTTGTTATCGAAAACTTACACTTCAAGCATTAAAATGATGTGAATAGTGCCTGTGTCAGCAAGTGTCACTTTTAAACTAAGGGCCTTTTCAAAGCCATACATTTTCGTTTCTCCCACCAACACGGTCGGAGGAGTTATATCCATAGCAATCCCATTTTTAGAAACAAATGTAGTAAGATTTCCAGCGATCATATTGCCAAGCTCTCCAGAGAAAGAATCAAGCATTTCTCCTTCCAGCACCATTCCAAACATCGCTTCGCCAATCTTTCCGAATACTTCCTGGTTTCCATCTATAATGACTCTTCCACGGAAATCACCTGTTAAACCGATTAAAACACCTAATGATTTTTGCTGGTAAGGTGCCGTGATTAAAGTAGGTTTATCAATACTTAATTCAAAGGGGATTACGTTTTTAACTGATTCAATAGTCCCGTTTAATATTTCTGTTGCACTTCGCGTGATTGTCACAATTCATTCCCCCATACTGTAGTTAACAACATCTTATCATAGTTTAAATAAAATTTGGATAAGTAAATTTGGAATTTACGGAAAAAATAGCGTGGTTATATTTTCCTAACTAATATAGGCTTATACTCCTGCTTGTTTTCACGAGTACTGGATACTATTTACAATGAAATTTCAAAGCAGGCATTTTATAATAAAGATGCACAGCAACATCCTTCAAAACATTTCATTCCTCTTTTTAGAGGAATTTTTTTATATTGTAAAAAAAACAATGTCCTCCATATTGAAAATGATTATCATTAATGTTAAAATGTAACTGAATTTGAAAATCGCTCTCATTTAGAAAAGAGGTGTTCAACTATGATCGCAGTTCTTATTGCTGCTGCAGCAGTCGGTTACTTATCTGTTATGAAATATGTTCTGAAAAACGTATCCCCATCTGCTCACTCAAAATAAATACATATTTGCTTTGCAGTTATTTTTTCTCCGATATGCTAGTTTTATTCGCAAATTTCCTCAAATTTTCTCGGTTTATGTGTAAAATTCAAAATATTTTCTTTATTCCAATGTTGAAAATGGTTAAAATGAAACTAATCACCAAAGTAAAAGGAGTTAATCATGCTTCCTACAACCATTTTTCAACTAAACCACCTCACTGAATTTTATCAATTTCTTGCTAGTTATAATGATCCTGCAGCTGGCAAAAAGGTAAAGGA
Source organism: Niallia sp. Man26 (assembly GCF_022049065.2). NCBI lineage: Bacteria > Bacillati > Bacillota > Bacilli > Caryophanales > Bacillaceae > Niallia > Niallia sp. Man26. The sequence continues at coordinate 2,417,956 of NZ_CP095743.1, read as the reverse complement.
TTTAATTAATAAGATCCATGAAGGAGATTTTATTTTTACCTTTTGCGGCCATTATTCTGCCGGCAAATCAAGTTTAATAAATGAACTTATGGGCAAGAGTCTTTTACCGAGCAGTCCTATTCCCACTACAGCTCATAAAATCAGGGTAAAACATGGAGCAGACTCTGTTAGAGTTGATTTCACAGAAGGCTCGCCTCTGTTATTTCCCAATTGCACAGACTTAAAATTAGTGGACAGCCAATTGAATAACAAGGAGTTAATTAATGGTGTTGCCTTAAATGTAAGCGATATCGAATTATCAGCCAATATCGTCTTTGTCGACACACCGGGAATTGACAGTATTGATAAAGCTCATATGCTTGCAGCAGAATCAAGCATCCATCTGTCAGATGTTCTCTTTTATGTCGTAGAATATAATCATGTTCAGTCTGAAATTAATATCGAATTTACGAAACAGCTTGTAGACAGCGGGAAAAGTTTTGTTTTAATTATCAATCAGATTGATAAGCACCGAGAAGAAGAAATCTCTTTTGAAGCATTTAAGCAAAGTGTAGAGCATGCTTTTATATCTAGTGGGGCAGTGCCTGAGAAGATATTCTACACTTCCATCAAAGACATGGACAAAAATAAAAATGAAATAAGCATGCTGAAACAATATATAGCAGAGAAAATAGCAAATAAACATTCCTTAGCAGAAGCCTCTGCAGATCAATCGTTTTTAAAAATAAAAACAGACCACAGCAATACAATGACAAGACGGAAAAAGAAAAACCTGGAAGCAGCAAGCCTGCCTCTTGCGGCAATAAGCGAGGAGCAAATAGAAAAATTAGAGCTTGAAATGGAGAATCTTAACCTGAAGCTTCAACGTCTAGTCAGTCGTAAGGAGCAGCAGGCAGAGTGGGAAGCTGAGTTTCTTTCTATTATAAAAAATGCGTATATTATGCCTTATGCAAATAGAGAGCTTGCAGAAAGCTACTTGAATTCCAAAGATAAGAAATTTAAGCTTGGACTTTTCTCCAGCAAACAAAAAATCAAAAACGAACAGGAAAAAAGATTATCAGAATTTCATGGAGTTTTGGTTAAAACAGTCCAGTTACAGCTGCTCGGCCCAATGACAGAATTTTTTAGTTCTATTGCCGGAAAAGTGGGCGGTGATGCAGGTGCATTTAAAGAGCAATATATGACAGAATCTATGTTTATTTTGGAAATGACAGCTCTGCAATCACTTGTGAACCCAAATGCACAAATGTCAGAAACATATTTGCTCCGCTATTGTGAAGAGGTCGAAGATTACATAAAAAGCAATGTAAAAAAAGAAGCGATTAAGCTGTTTTCTATCTTAGTAAGCGAGCAGGATGAGCTCACAAAACAAGAGGAGCTTGCCTTGGCAGAACAACAGCAAAACCTCGAAACCTTACTAGAAGCAAAACAGAAAATTGCTGAAATAAACACAAGCTGGGATACATGGAAAAACCGCTTAACAGAACTGATGGAGGAGCGGCGAGAAGATAAAGAGCCTCATTATTTGCAGCTGATTGAAAAGCCAGCAGAGCCGATTGTCCAGCAAATAAATCCTGTCAATGCAGCACAACCGACTCAAAGAAAAAGACAGGCGGAAGTCCGGCCTAAAACAGAAACAGTATTAACGAAGCCGGAGGAAATGATAGAACAGCTTGCATTTGTTTCTGAAGCATTAACAGGATTAACAGGTTTTAAGGAGGTTGTCCGCAATCTAGAGCGAAGAGCAGATACCATTCGTAATAAACAATATACCATCTGCTTATTCGGTGCTTTCTCTGCAGGGAAATCGTCATTTGCTAATGCCTTGCTTGGACATCCTTTACTGCCAGTGTCGCCTAATCCGATGACAGCAGCCATTAACCGCATCCTCCCTGTTGATAGAAACAATCAGCATGGTAAAATGGTTGTCTTTTGGAAAAGTGAGAGTGAGATATTAGGTGAGCTTCAAGATTATTTGCAAGTGTTTCATGAAAAAGCCGAGTCTTTGCAAGCAGCTTTGCTTGCCATCGGAAATATCAAAAAAGCAAAATCCCCGTCTTCGGCGAGTCACTTTCGCTATTTAGATGCTTTTTCTGAAGGGTATAAAGCACGTAAAGAATCACTAGGTACGGTCACAACAGAGGATATGAAGAAACTGGAGCACTATGTATCGGTTGAAGCTGTATCTTGCTTCATTGCGAAGATTGATGTGTACTTTGACTGCAGTTTGACAAGAAAAGGCATCGTATTAGTCGATACGCCTGGCGGAGATTCCATTAATACAAGGCATAGTGAGCTAAGCTTTGAATACATGAAGGCAGCTGATTCTATCCTGTACTTATCTTATTATAATCACGCGTTTGCTAAAGCAGATCGGTCCTTTTTGCTTCAATTAGGAAGAATGAAAGATTCTTTTGAGAAGGATAAGATGTTTTTTATTATGAACGCTATTGACTTGGCTAAGGATCAAGAGGAATTAGATCTTGTCTTTGATTATCTTTATGAACAGCTCGAGCATTATGGAATTAGAAATCCGCGTATTTTCCCAGTTTCCAGTCTCTTTAGCGGTGATGAACCATATAAAGGTCAAATGGAACATTTTAAAGCGAGTCTGCTCCAATTCATTGAGGATGAATGGCTTCCGTTTATGCTGAAAGCAGCAGAAGCAGACTGTTTAGCTGGCATACATATGTTGGAGGACTTTATCCTGACATCTGAAACAGAGCATGAGAAGCAAAAGGAGCAAATGGAGCGGTGGAAAAGGGAAGAACAAGAACTTCGCTCCCTCCTTGTTCAACAGAAGCATTCTTATTTAAATAAAAAGCTGAAAGCAGAAATAGATGAGCAGGTTCATTACTTAAAACAGAGAATATTCCTGCAGTTCAATGATTGGCTGAAAGAAGCGTTCCACCCTGGCCTGCTTAAAGGCGAAAGCCGAAAACAGGAAGGAGAAAAAGCGTTGGATGATTTCCTTATGCAGCTTAGCCATGAAGTGGAGCAAGAGCTGAGGGCAGTCAATTTACGAAGTGAGAATTACTTTTATGCGCAAAGAAAAGAACTTTTTGAACAGTCGATTAAAAGCATTCGCCAAAAAAATAAAGAAATCATCCTGCAGCTTGATGATACAAAAAGATTGGAAGATGTTTTAACCCATCTGGCTCCATTTAGAACATTTGACAGAGCGCTTTTTAAAAAAGCATTATCTTATTATAAAAACCCGAAAGCTTTCTTTGAAAAAGGAGACAGAAAATACCTTGCCGAAGAAATAAAAACCGTAATCGAAAGCGAAGGCTATACTTTTTTTGAAACAGAAAAAGAGCGGCTATTTAATTATTTTAATGACTGTTTGGAAGAAGAAAAACAAGCAATGGTTCAAACCCTCCACAGACAAATGGAGGAATATTACAGTGGGAAAGCAGAGCTGTTCCAAAACGAAGCAACCCGTATTAACATGAAAAATGCACTGCAAGCAATTAAAGACAGAAATGTATTAACATATGCTAACAGTAGGTAAGGAGGAAAGACCAGATGGAGTTTGTAGTGGAGGCAGATTGGCTTGTGCAAAATTTGTCCAGTCCAAATTTAAGAATTATTGATTGCCGCTTTAGTCTGGCAAATCCTGATGAAGGACAGAAACTGTATGAGTCTGATCATATTCCTGGCAGTCTGTATTTCGACTTGGAAAAAGATTTGTCAGGACCAGTCAAAGAGCATGGGGGCAGACACCCGCTTCCAGATGTGGAGCTGTTCACAGAAAAACTTGCACAGGCAGGTATTAGTAATAATACAACTGTTATCGCCTATGACAACAAAGAAGGTGCATTTGCAGGAAGACTGTGGTGGCTTTTAAACTATATGGGACATAAAAATGTATATATATTAAACGGGGGAATGCAGGCATGGCTCGAGATTGGCGGCCCCATTACAGCAGAGATTCCTGCTTATGAATTATCACATTTTGTTCCTGATGTGAATAGGAGTATGGCAGCAACTTATGAAGAGGTTAAAGCTTTCGTTCGTGAGCCAAGTGATGCGACAGTATTAATTGATTCAAGAGAGCATAAAAGATTTACAGGTGAGATAGAGCCGATTGACAAAAAAAGCGGGCATATCCCGGGTGCAATCAATAAAGTATGGACAGATGGTTTAGTGAATGGAAGATTTAAAGATGCACAGCAGCAAAAGCTGCGCTTCACTGAATTGGACGAAAAAAAGCAGTATATTGTGTATTGTGGATCAGGCATAACCGCAATTCCTAACTATCTTGCGATGAAATCAGCTGGATTTAAAAATGTGTCCCTATATCCGGGCAGCTTCAGTGATTGGATTTCCTATGATGATAACAAGGTTGACGTTTTAAAATAAAAAAAGACCACAAAAAAGGATAGTCGCAGGATTATCCTTTTTTGTGCTCACTTGTCAATGGAAAAACGCACTAGCTTAAATTTGATTGGAATTCTGTTATAATAGAGTAGACTAAATGAATAGGAGCGATCTATTTGAATACAGAAAAACAGCCATCCCTGCTGCTAGTTGATGGAATGGCCCTATTGTTCCGGGCTTACTTTGCAACAGCTGTTACAGGGCAATTTATGATAAATTCAAAGGGGTTACCAACAAATGCAATCCACGGGTTTGTTAAACATTTTTTTACAGCGGTAGACCATTTTAATCCAACACATGTTGCAGTTTGCTGGGATATGGGAAGCAAAACATTTCGGACGGAAATGTATCCTGACTATAAAGCGAACAGATCGGAAGCACCAGTAGAATTGATGCCGCAATTTAATATTGTTAAAGAAGTGGTGGAAAGCTTTGATATTCCCAATATAGGTGTTGTCGGTTTTGAAGCAGATGATTGCATCGGTACAATTGCCAAAAAAATGAAGGGGTCAGCTCATGTAACGATATTAACAGGTGACCAAGATATTCTGCAGCTGCTTGATGATCATATTTCAGTAGCTCTTGTAAAAAAAGGATATGGCAATTATTTAGTGCATACACCAGATAGTTTTTATGAGGAAAAAGGGATTCAGCCTAAGCAGATGATTGACTTGAAGGCCTTGATGGGTGATACGAGCGATAATTATCCGGGAGTAAAAGGGATTGGAGAAAAAACAGCTTTGAAACTGCTTCAGAGTCATGCAAGCATAGAAGGAATATTAGAGAATCTTGTTTCACTGACAAAAGGTCAGCGTGCCAAAATTGAAGCAGATTTGGACATGCTCCATCTCAGCAGAACATTGGCAGAAATTAAATGTGATGTGCCAGTGGACTGTCTTCTTGAGGAAAGTCTGTATCAAATCACTCCAGATAAAGCAATTGCCAAGTTCAGAGAATTAGAATTCAAGCATTTTGATCGTCTCGTTCAGAAAAAAGACGAGGCTCTCGCATAAGGAGAATAGTAGCAGGACCGTATGTACGGTCCTGTTTTTTATTTTGTGTTTTTCTTTTTTGCCGCGTTTTCCAGCTTGCTTTTCGGTGCAGGCGTCTGATCAGCATCTTGTCCATAGCCTTGCGGATTTACGCCGCCTGCTGCTGTGCCTCTGTTTCTATCCTTGCTCATGAAATTTCACCCCCTGCTTATGTTGGAATCGACCATTTGGTAATAAATAATCATTTGTAGTATTTGCAGGATGGAATAATCTAAACATATTTCATGAAAACTAATCTTGAGGTGACGATATGAACAAAGGTGTTTACATTGCTTTAACAAGCATCGGATTGGCTCAGTTTTTGAAAATTCCCATTCATTATGTAAAAACAAAAAAATGGGATAACCGCCTGTTTTTCCAAACTGGCGGAATGCCGAGCTCCCATTCTGCTGGAGTATCATCCTTAACGACGTTTATTGCATTAAGACGAGGCGTGCCGACCATTGATTTTGCCTTATCACTTGTATACGGGCTAATTGTTATGTATGACGCACAAGGAATCAGGCGCCAGACTGGAGAGCTGACACTGAAAGTCAATGACTTGGGAGACTTGATGGAAAAGCTGAAAACAGATGAAAAGGTTCCATTTGAGGAAAAGCAGCCGCAACGCTTAAAAGAAATGCTTGGCCATCAGCCAGAGGAAGTGGTTGGAGGCGCTCTACTGGGCGTTTTGATGGGAACATTAGGGCATATAGTACTAAAAAAAGATAGAAATATGTCGAAGAATAAAGTAACATGGAAATAAGATGAAATTCGGGAGGATTGGGCGAAAGGTGAAGACAGTTGAAGAGTATTTGCTGTTTTTAGAAAGCAAAGGCTTTTCGTTCGGGGAAGATGCGGTTGGCTTTATTTACTTCGGAAAAGCTTATACAAATGCAGCAGATGAGTTAATTAACACAGCTATTGAATGCACCCTTAAAATCCAGAAGCATTTTGATGGCAGCTTTTATATGTCACTTCTTGAACGCTTTGTAAAAGCGCAGGTGACAACAAGAAAAGAAGCATTAACATACTTGAAGGATGAACAGCTATTCCCCCTATAATAGGGGGTTTTTTACTTAGATTATTCTACTCAAAAGGATTAGCTATAGGGAGTTGCAATATTAGCGACAGCAAGAAAAGAATCTTAACCTCATGAGTTTTGCATATCATTCGGATTATTTTTGCGTATTGCCAGTCGGGCTAATTCATCCGCTGTTTTATTTTCCGCACTTGGAATCCATTTCATAAAAAATAAGTCTAGCTCATCTGCCATAAGAAGTGCTTCTTCGAGAAGGGGAGAGAATTTTTTGTTTTTAGCAAACCTTTTTTCTACAGCTCTGTCGACAAGCTCAGAGTCTGTCCGAAAGCTGACTGTCCGATAGTTCTTTTCTAAACAGATCTTAAGACCGTGAATCAGCGCATAGTATTCTGCCTCATGATTGCTCATAGACCCAAGCGGCACAGAGTATTTTTCGGCGCTCCCATGCCCTTTAATGAAGATGCCAGCACCGCTCGGACCAGGATTTCCAGCACTTGCACCATCGATGTAGACTTCTATCATTTCTAAACCTCCAAATTATCTGGTATTATTATTCACAGTGGACTTGAGCTTTAAGCTATAAAAGTTAGCCAAATTACATAACATTATTTTATATGGATTTTAACTTAGTAACCATTTTATTATACCGTTTAACATTTCTAATGAATAGAATCTAATATAGAAGGGGCGCTTTTTAGATGAAATATAAGCTTGAATACAAATACCGCTTAAAAAAAGAAGAGGTTTATTTCACCTCTGACTGGATGGCGCAAAGCACAGCCATTTTAATTGGGGAAGATATGGAGAAAAACAAAAAAGGCGTGGATTTGACTTACTATGATGAAAATGGAACGGAATGGAGCTTGAAGGAGCTTATTAAGCTGAATGCTGAAGTGGAAGAGGAGCCCCATGATTTTGTCATTTATTTTGACGGCGGGTATCGAAAGCAAACAAACACAGCTGGGCTTGGAGTTATCCTTTATTTCAACCAAGGCAAAAAAAAATATCGCATTCGGGCTAACGAATTATTTCATGATATGGAAAACAATAATGAAGCAGAATACGCTGCTTTTTATCACGCCTTGAATCTGTTGGAAGAATTAGAAGTCAAAGGAGCAACATGTGAATTTAAAGGTGATTCACAAGTAGTTTTAAATCAGCTGTCAGGAGAGTGGCCATGCTACGAAGAAGCTCTAAACAAGTGGCTTGACCGCATTGAAAAAAAGCTTTCTGATATGAAAATAAATGCTAAATATACACCGATTGGCCGCAATGAAAATAAAGAGGCGGATAAATTGGCTACCCAAGCTCTTGAAGAGAAGCGGATTTATAGCAAAATGCAAATAATTTAACGTACATGTTGCATGCCAATCATGTTAGAAAGAGGAGAGAATGCCTTGTGACGGATAGAAAAAAATGGCTGCTGCAAGCAGAAGAGCTTATAAATGATTATTGTAAAGGCTGTTTTTTATATGAGCATAACAAAATAGAAAAAGGTAAAAGGCAGGCACACCGTTTTTGTATTTCAGAATGTACTGTCGGCTTAGAAATAAAAAAATTCGGAGATATGCTGGCAGGAAATTATAAAGAGGAAGATAAAAAGAGCTGACAAAATGCCAGCTCTTGGATATTGTTGCTCTAAGTTTTTATTATAGTTTAACTACGTTAGCAGCTTGAGGTCCACGATTTCCTTCAACGATTTCGAAAGAAACTTCTTGACCTTCTTCTAGTGATTTGAAACCGTCACCTTGGATAGCTGTGAAGTGTACGAATACATCGTCTCCACCTTCAACTTCGATGAATCCAAAGCCTTTTTCGTTGTTGAACCATTTTACTTTACCGTTTTGCATGTTAAGTTTCCTCCTAAGCCTTTCAAGACACATTAGTGCTGAAAAATAAATATTCTCATAGAACAAAATAATAATAGAAAGTAATTTTTCAGAATTTTGTTAAATGATGTCTATAATATACACGATTAACCCAGTAGAGTCAAGGTTTCATAGAGTTTTTTCATAAAAAGTATTTTTGAGCTCGAAACAAAAGAAAACGGATACACGACAGTGCTTGTTTTCTTGTGAATATTGTGTAAAAGAATATTTTTAAGTACATAAATCATCTTTTACAACATATCCATATAATGATAAGTAAAAAGGATTTGTTTATAATAGGACAGCTGTAGACAGTTGTCTGCTTTTATGCTTTTTTGCGAAGACAATAAAAGAAGGTGACAAGTATGTATCGATTTTCGATTGAAAATGCTAACTGGATTTTGCGTTTTTCGCCTAATATTGTATTGGAAGATGAAAGCAAGCAGGCTATTGTCAAAAGCATCCTTCAATTAGGCAAGGAGCTGACCACCTTTTCTCACGGTGAATCCTTTGTTATTATGAACAAAAATATCGGATTAATTGTATTTATGGTAGAAAAAATCCCTTCGCTTATATTGACGGTCTCCAATATTGTTGAAAGGGATAAATGGTATGTACAAACAGAAAAGCAAATCAAAAAATACGGCTTTGAACCAGGCAAAGAGGAATCTTTCTAGAAGGAACAAAATTCCTGTTCGTGAATGAAGATTGATTGGAGACTCCTACTCAAATTTGTGAGGAATTCCGAAGACACTATAGCTCCCTTTATTGCACAAAGAAAAAGCTGCTTTTATAACAAAGTTTTTCATCAGTCACCCCCCGGTAAAAGGCCGGTTTTTTTTATGGATAAAAATGAAAGGCTTATCATAAAAAAAACATGTGGAAATAGGAGGGAAACCATTGAAATGTCGGTGAAAATGTGTTTTTATTAACATGATAAAAAGACTTATTTTTTCTGGATTAGATGCTCGTCCATCAAACCAATGGAGCAAAAAATTTACAAGGGAAGATTTTAAAAAATGATTGAAACGATTGTAAAGAACAGTCAAAGTCCGTATTATGAAATTTCTAAGGAAGATCAAGTGATATTGAGTCCGTTTGCTGGAACAGTCAAGAAGGTTTTTGTTCAGGAAAAAGCATACTTTTATGAGTGGGAAACAATTTTGACAATCGAAACCGATCAAGGAGATTTGAAGGAGATCGGAGTTCCATTCAGCGGTTGTGTAGTATCATTGTTTGTGAAAACTGGAGATGAAATTTCAATTAATGGGAAGTTGGTTTCTTTACAGGATGATCTATTAGTTACAGGTTGTGATTGACCAATGCTAATAAAATCTCTAAAAAAATATAAAATAGGCTACCGTACTTTCAAGACTGCTGTTGCTGTAAGTTTGGGAATTACCGTTGCTCAATTATGCAGCCTTGATTTTTTCGTATCTTCTGCTATCATTACGATTCTTTGTGTGCAAAATTCTAAAAAGAAATCATTGCACAGCGCTTTTGCGAGATTCATAGCATGCATGCTTGCGATTCCGTTTTCCTACGTGTTTTTTGAGCTGATTGGTTATAAACCGTATGCGATTGGACTGTTACTCCTGTTATTTATCCCTGCAACTGTTTTGCTGAGAGTAAATGAAGGCGTCGTAACAAGCACTGTCATCATCCTTCATATCTATTCAAATGGCCATATGAACTGGGATGTCATTCAAAATGAGTTCATGCTCATTGTAATCGGAATTGGCGCAGCGCTGTTAGTCAACAGCTATATGCCGAGCCTCGACAAGGAAATGAAGGTATACCAGCAGAAGATTGAAAAGGATTTTCAGGAAATGCTTCAAGGGATGGTTGAGTTCCTGCGTTCTAATGAGTCAGCTTTCGATTATAAATTGAAGCTGATGCAAACAGCGAAGGAAGTACAGATTGCCAAGTCGCTTGCATACAGGGATGTTGAAAATCATTTTACCCGAAAAGAAAACTATTATTATAAGTATTTTACAATTAGGGAAAAACAGCTAGAAATAATAGAAGGACTTTTCGCGAAGGTAACGACAGTAAACAGGCTTCCGGAACAGCGCCATTCGATTGCTAATTTTTTGGAAGAACTGAGTCTTTGCATACATCCTGGTAATACAGCACAGCTTTTCTTGAGCAAGCTTGAAAAGCTAGAGGAAGAAATAAGGATGCAAGCATTGCCGCAGGATTGGGATTTGTTTGTAGAACAGGCTCAGCTCTATAATGTGCTGAAAGAGCTTGAACAGTATTTGAAAGTGAAAAAATCACTCAAAGTAGCTTATAATTGATATAATAGAAATGAAAAAGATTCTACCTGAACATGCATGTCTCTTTAGAGAAAATGAGATGTTTAGGAGAATCTTTTGTTTTGATAGCAAAAAGCTCAAGGCTAAGCATATAAAAAAGGTGATAACATGAAGTTAATACTTGCTGAAAAACCATCTGTGTCAAAAAATATTGCAGATGCATTAAAAATAAAAACCAAGCAGGACGGTTATTTTGAAGGAAATGGCTATATTATTACATGGGCATTCGGACATTTACTGCAGCTGAATGATGCAAAAGATTATGATGAAAAGATGGCAACATGGAAGATGGAAAACTTCCCGTTTATACCGGAGAACTTTAAATATAAAGTAAAAAGTGACCCTCGTAACCGAGATAAGCCTGATAGTGGTGCGCAAAAACAGCTGCGGATTATCCATCAGCTTATGAGAAGAAAAGATGTCACCGCGATTATATCGGCTTGCGACTATGATCGGGAAGGGCAGATTATCGGAGACAGTATAATTTATAATCTTCGGACAGACAAGGAAGTTTACCGACTGCTTCTGAATGAATGGACACCGGATGAAGTGTTGAACGGTTTACAGCAAATCAGGTCAAACAGTGAAATGAGGCCATTGCAGGATGCTGGTGTGAGCAGACAATGGGCGGATTGGCTCATTGGCATTAATCTTACCTCTGTTACAACATTGAAATATCAGAAGGGGAAAGGAAAAGCCCTTAATATTGGCCGCGTCCTCCTTCCAACCTTAAAAATAATCTATGATCGAGATAAAGAAATTCGCGAATTTGTGCCAGAGGATTATTTTAAGCTTCAAGGCACATTCTTAGCTGCTGAAGGAAAATACACAGGCATTTATACTGTCGGCAAAGAGGACAAGTTTAAAACAAAGGCAGAACTCGAGCAAATACAACAGGAAATAGTAGGAAAGAAGGCTGTTGTGGCAGACAAAACCGTCCAGAAAAAGAAAGAGTATCCTCCGTTGTTGTTCAACTTGTCTAATCTGCAAGGGTATATTACGAGCAAATATAAAGGCTGGACTGCAGATAAAGTATTGAAGGTGGCCCAAGGTCTTTATGAAAAGAAGTATATAACCTATCCAAGGACGGCAAGTATGGCACTAGAGGAAAGCTTGATCGGCAAAACTGCAAAGGTAGTCAGCGCCATTTCAGCGAACTTACCGTATAAAGACGATATTAAATTTTATGCATCCAAAAGAGTTTTTGATAATAAAAAAGTCGAAAGCCATAGTGCCATCATACCAACTTATCTTATTCCAAAGAAGCTGACTAAGGATGAGGAGCAAGTATATGAAGCAATTAGAACAAGGCTGTTGATGCAATTCATGCCTGTTGCTGAATATGAAGAAACGAGAATTGTCACAAAAGTGTTAGATGCAAATTTAAACGGTGTGTTTCATACAAAAGGCAAAGTGCAGCTTGTTGAAGGATGGAAAAAAGCGGAGAACATCAAGTCAAAGGATGTCCTTCTTCCATTTGTAAGCAAAGGAGAAGAAGTGGACATTAAAAAGATGGAAACAACTACTCATACGACACAGGCACCAAAGGAGCATACCGAAAAAACACTGTTGCGCTTAATGGAAACATGCGGAAAAAACTTCGATACTTCAGGCGATACGGAAGAAGATGTCGTTTCCATTTTAAGCGGGTTCAGTATCGGAACACCTGCCACCCGTGCAGAGACCATTAAGAAGCTAAAGGATATCGGCTATATAGAGGCAAAAGGGAAGAACCTTAACTGCACCGACTTAGGCAAGACACTTGTTGAAACATTCCCAATCAAGGAATTGTTTAACCTCGATTTCACAGGTCGGCTAGAGAAGTCTCTGTATGATATTGAAAAAGGTAAATACACGAAAAGCGCATTTTTGCAGCTTATTGGTGAATTCACTAGAAATTCCGTTGAAAAGATTAAAGGGGAACAAGCTGTTACCATTCAAGAGGTTTCGTATACAAAAAAAACCATAGAGAATCTTGGCACGTGTCCTGTTTGCGGTCATAAAGTAATCGAGGGGCAAAAAGGCTACGGCTGCAGCAATTGGAAACAAGGCTGTAAGTTTGTAATCTGGAAGAATGACAAGTTTTTGGCAGCATTAAAGAAAAAACCGACAAAAACAATGGTGAAGTCACTGCTTAAAAAAGGGGAAGCAGAAGTTAAAGGACTGACAAGCAAAAAAGGAAATAAATTTGACGCTGTATTAAAGTATGTCAAAAATGAGGATAATGATTATTTCAGCTGGCAAATGGATTTTTCCAGCAAGAAATAAGCAAGCGATCTCCTGCCTAGTTAAGAACATGTTGTTTTATGTTCGAACCAATAGGGTAAGTGCTTGTTTCCTTAATTCTTATATAGTAAAATGCATAAAGGATATTTTCGTTCTTGCGTGTTTGGCAATAAGCCAAAGCGAAGGACAAGAGCAGTTGTGAAACTGCTCTAGTTTTGCCAAACATGGCAAGTGTTTGAGAGTATATGCAAAATTAGGAGGGTCATATATGCCAACACCCAGCATGGAAGACTATATCGAACAAATTTATAAATTAATAGAAGACAAAGGATATGCAAGAGTTTCCGACATTGCAGAAGCCTTGTCCGTGCATCCCTCCTCTGTTACAAAGATGGTTCAAAAGCTAGATAAGGATGAATATCTTGTATACGAAAAATATAGAGGGCTGATACTAACCCCGAAAGGCAAAAAAATCGGACAAAGGCTAGTTTATCGGCATGAGCTGCTAGAAGACCTTCTACGTATCATCGGCGTAAAAGAAGAAAATATTTATGAAGATGTGGAAGGCATTGAACATCATTTAAGCTGGGACGCAATAGATCGTGTTGGAGATTTAGTCCAATATTTTCAGGAAGATAATAAAAGAATAGAGGAGCTTAAAATTATCCAGCGAAAAAACGAGGAACTGGATTAATTAAGGCGAGAGACATTTTTTATTGAAAACCCCCTTTGTCAATAAGGTGTGTCTCTATGTCTAGCCCCTCTTACATAATAACGATTAAATCAGCGGGTATTCCGCAAAGGTATCCTCAATAATAAGCGCTTGTCCATCTTCATAGCTTGCCTCACAAAGCCTTACACCATCGAGCAAGCCTTCTTCTGCTTCAAGCAGTGCTTTTCTGTAAGAAATAATCCGTTCATTTGATGTTTTAAAGCTTATAATCTCACCTAAGTAATTTCTTTCGACAGCAACGATTGTTTCCACGTTTTTTATCCATCCTTTCTCTAAAAATCAAAATCATCGATTAGTATGTGCGAAAACAGAAAAAATAATCATGAAACTTTTACCAAATGTAATCGTATTAGTAAAAAGTAAGCCTAATAGATGAAAAGAGAGGGATTAAACTTATGAGCAGATATTCCTTGGAGGACTTTGTAGAAAAAACCGAACAGCAGGATAAAGGTGAAGGACTGTTTGAACTGGAAACACAGCGGATGCTGGAAGTGAATTTAGAGGAAATGGTTTGGGCAAAAGCTGGCAGCATGGTTTCCTACATGGGAAACATTAAATTTACAAGAGAAGGCATTCTCGAACACGGCTTAGGCAAAATGTTCAAAAAAGCTTTAACAGGAGAAGGAGCTTCTCTTATGAAAGCAGAAGGACAAGGGAAATTATATCTTGCAGATCAAGGTAAAAAAATCACGATTCTTCATCTGAATGGTGAATCGATTTTTGTTAATGGCAATGATCTTCTTGCATTTGAGCCAACTGTAAAGTGGGATATTAAGCTCATGAGAAAAGTTGCCGGAATGCTGTCCGGAGGTCTTTTCAACATTCATTTGTCTGGAAGAGGGATGATTGCCATCACTTCTCATTATGAACCTCTCACATTGAAAGTGACACCAGCAAAACCTGTTTTCACAGACCCGAATGCAACTGTTGCATGGTCTGGTAACCTGCAGCCCGAATTTGTGACAGACGTTTCGTTAAAAACCTTTTTCGGAAGAGGAAGCGGTGAATCCATCCAAATGAAATTCAGCGGTGAAGGATTTGTCGTAATCCAGCCATTTGAAGAAGTTTATTTTTCTGACAGCAACGGCTGATTTACATAACAAAAGAGGATTTGGCTTTCCAACAATTGTTTGGAAGCCAAATCCTCTTTTATGTAACACGAGCCTTTCATTTCCACTCATACGGTGTTTCTTGGTATACATAGTAATTGAGCCAATTAGAAAACAGCAAATGTGCATGAGAACGCCATATATTAAGCGGTCTTCTGTTTGGGTCATTGTTTGGAAAATAATGAAGCGGCAGATGTATATCTAGTCCCTTCTCTTTATCCCGTTTATACTCTTCAGCAAGTGTTGATGAATCATACTCTAAATGGCCGGTTATCATAATCTGTTTGCCATTATTTCCGCTGATAATTAATGCACCGGCTTCATCAGATGCAGCGAGCAGCTGGAGTGATGGATGTTCATCAATTTCACGGATTTGGACATTAGTGTGTCTTGAATGCGGTGCAACGAAGCTGTCGTCAAATCCGCGCAGCAGCTTTTCAGACGGTCTAAGGACTTCATGGGAATAGATACCGTAGCATTTTTGATCAAGTTCATATTTATTAATGCCGAAATGATGGTATAAAGCAGCTTGGGCGCCCCAGCAAATATGCAATGTGGACGTTACATTTGTTTTCGTCCAGTCCATTATTTCTGTCAGCTCTTCCCAATACTGAACATCCTCAAAATTCATCAGTTCAACTGGTGCTCCCGTAATAATCATGCCATCATATTTATTACCTTTAATGGCTTGGAAATCAGTGTAGAATTGTTCTAAATGGTTCGGACTTGTATTCTTAGAGTGATAGGATGCTGTGCGCAGCAGCGAGATATTGACTTGCAGCGATGTATTACCTAGAAGTCTAAGAATTTGTACTTCTGTTTTTTCTTTCTCAGGCATTAGATTAAGAATTAATATATTCAATGGTCTAATATCTTGAGCCTTTGCTCTTGTTTCATCCATTATAAAGATATTTTCTTCTTCGAGAATTTCCCTTGCTGGCAGCAGCTGAGGAATTTTAATAGGCATAATGGTTCGCCTCCTGTTTTTTCCTTTTTTCTTCATGTTGTACAATTGTTATGCCTTATTTTCCAAGCTGGAATAATTAATAGAACAATAAGCAAAGCTATCGTTGTATTCCGAGTATTTCATAAACTTAGATTAGTTAAATAATGTATAAACATATAGCCTATTATAAATATCCTTTCGGTTTGCCGCAATATAATTGCTGAAATGTATGAAAATAAGTTTTTTTCAGCATATTTCCCCTTGGGTGTTCTTGCTGTTTTTCTATGCTGGCAAAGGTAAAAACGAACATTTCAGATATTTCCTTTTAATTTTATTCGTTCATCTGTAAAATAAGATTATTGGCAAAATAATGCTGTACATAGATTTTTTAAGATGAATATATTCATACGAAATGAAAATTAAATTTTATAAAGGCGGGAAAATAATGAAAACAGATATAGAAATTGCACAGCAAGCAACCATTCATCCTGTTCTCGATATTGCGAAGAGGTTAGGTTTAACAGAGGATGACTTAGAACTGTATGGAAAATATAAAGCGAAAATCTCTTTTGATAAGCTGGAGGAATTAAAAGATAAACAGTCAGGCAAACTCATTCTTGTCACGGCAATTAACCCGACACCTGCAGGAGAAGGGAAATCAACAGTTACAGTAGGCTTAGGTGATGCCTTGCAAAAACTTAATAAAAAAACAGCTATTGCAATGAGAGAGCCGTCCCTTGGGCCAACGATGGGAATAAAAGGGGGCGCTGCAGGAGGTGGCTATGCTCAAGTTTTGCCGATGGAGGATATCAATCTTCATTTCACTGGTGACCTTCACGCCATTACAACAGCCAACAATGCATTAGCCGCAATACTAGACAATCATATTCACCAAGGAAATGAGCTGAGAATTGACCAAAGACGGATTGTCTGGAAACGAGCTGTTGACTTAAATGATCGTGCTTTAAGAAAAGTGGTTATCGGGTTGGGCGGTCCTCTTCAAGGTGTGCCAAGAGAGGACGGTTTTGATATTACGGTTGCATCAGAAATAATGGCAGTGCTTTGTCTGGCACATGATTTAAATGATTTAAAGAAAAGACTGTCCCAAATGGTCATTGCCTATAATATGGACAAACAACCTGTAACAGTCGGCGAGCTTGGTGTGGAAGGCGCACTAACACTGTTGTTAAAAGATGCCATTAAGCCGAATCTTGTGCAGACAATTGAACATACACCTGCTATCATCCACGGTGGTCCGTTTGCCAATATCGCCCATGGGTGCAACAGTGTGATTGCCACAGCTGCCGCAAGCAAGCTTGCTGATTATGTTGTAACAGAAGCTGGCTTTGGCGCAGATCTTGGTGCCGAAAAATTCTTGAACATTAAAGCCCGCAATGAACAAATTAATCCGGAAATCGTTGTGATTGTCGCAACCATCCGAGCATTGAAAATGCATGGCGGTGTGGCGAAGAGTGATTTGGCAGCGGAAAATACAGAAGCTTTAAAAAAGGGATTTGCCAACCTGCAAAAGCATGTGGATAACATTAATCAGTTTGGACTACCATTTGTTGTGGCGATTAACCGTTTCTATACAGATACAGAGCGTGAAATCGAAGTGCTAGAAGAGCTGTGTGCAAGTCAGAGTATCCCCGTTGCTTTAACAGAAGTTTGGGAGAAGGGTTCCGAAGGCGGACTGGAGCTTGCTCGCAAGGTTTTAGAAATTATGGAACAAGAAAAGAATGAATTTAAACACTTATACAGCTTAGATGCTTCTATTGAGGAGAAAATCGACACTATTGCCACGAAAATATACGGTGCGAGCCATGTCGAGTTCAGCACAAAAGCAAAAAAGCAAATCAAGGATTTCCAAGCGTTCGGCTGGGGTAATCTCCCTGTTTGTATGGCGAAAACGCAATACTCTCTTTCAGATGACCCAAGTCTACTTGGGAGACCGAGTAACTTTGCAATCACAGTAAGAGAACTAAAACCTAGCATCGGAGCAGGTTTCCTAGTTGCCTTGACAGGAGATGTAATGACAATGCCAGGCTTGCCGAAGCAGCCAGCTGCTTTAAAAATGGATGTGAATGAGGACGGAAAAGCAATCGGCCTCTTTTAAAAAGGAGATTAATATATGTTTGACCCAACTGCTTATGATAATTTAAAAACGGTTGTAGAAGGACAGCTTTATGATAGGGATCTTGAAGGTACAATCGACATCGTAAATCGCAAAGACATTTTAGATACCAGTACAATGTCCAGGGAGTTTCATCTTGTGTTTGCCTTAAGAGGGCAACAAAATGCTCAAATTACTTTGTCGATGTATGCTTCCCTGAAAAACTTAGCAGCAGAGCTTTTAGAGCTTGAGGAGAAAATGCATTTAATAGGAGCGAAAATTCGTTTGACGATACATGTCAGACATAAGAATAATCAAGAAACAGTTTGGATGCTGCAGGACTTGCTGCAAAGAGTATGGGGAGCGGAACATGTTATTAAGCAGGAAATTCGTGTTGATCCCTTCCGTTCTGATAATATAGTAAATAATCATATCTCCATTGATTTCAGCAGATTAGTTACAGAAGGCGATATGGATGATTTAGTCAGCATGACTGATTATATGCTCGCAACATTGGCTGGCTTGCAGAGGCAGAAGGTGCTGATTGATTTGGACAGGAAGGGAATGATAGGATGACTGTTTATGATTT
Organism: Niallia sp. Man26; assembly: GCF_022049065.2. NCBI lineage: Bacteria > Bacillati > Bacillota > Bacilli > Caryophanales > Bacillaceae > Niallia > Niallia sp. Man26. The sequence continues at coordinate 2,399,598 of NZ_CP095743.1, read as the reverse complement.
TGAGGTCAAAAAAATTAATGGCGAAGAAGTTTCACTGAATGATTATAAAGGGAAAGTGCTTGTTATCGTCAATACTGCGAGCAAGTGCGGATTTACTCCGCAGTTCAAAGAGCTTCAATCGATTTTTGAGGAGTACAATGATAAAGGCTTTGCTGTGTTAGGATTTCCTTGTAATCAGTTTATGAATCAAGAGCCTGGGGCTGAGGATGAAATTCTTGAATTCTGCGAATTGAATTATGGCGTTACCTTCCCGATGTTTGCAAAAGTTGAAGTGAATGGCAAAAATGCCGATCCTCTTTACAAGCATTTAAGTAATGAGGCGCCTGGTGCAATGGGGCTGAAGGCGATTAAATGGAATTTTACTAAATTTTTAGTAGACCGTTCTGGTAAAGTAGTTAAACGGTATTCTCCAAATGCTTCTCCGTATGAAATGAAAGAGGATATTGAAAAGTTATTATAAGAAGAAAACGGGAAGAATGGATTACTCTGTTCTTCCTTTTTTATAACAAAAGGAGGGAGCAGTTTGGCTAAAATCGGGATAGATGCTGGCGGTTCCATGATTAAGCTTGCATTTGAGCAGAACGGACGAATTCATTTTAGAAAATATCCTAATGCTCAAACAGATACTGCACTAAAGTGGTCGAAGCTTTTTGAATGGAATGATATAGCCCTTACTGGAAGCAAGGCTGCTTATTTAAAACAAGCGTTTTTTCCTGATGCCTCCATTCTTCCTGAATTTGATGCTGTCTGTACTGGAGCAAGATGGCTGAAGGATAGGGATTATCCTCATGTTAATGACGAATTCCTGCTTGTTAATATCGGAACTGGTACTTCCTGGTTTAAGGTTAGCAAGAAGAGTCATTCGCGGGTTTTAGGAAGCGGAATTGGCGGGGGAACAATCATGGGACTTGCAGAATTATTAACTGGAGTTCAGGATTTTGCAAAAATTACAGAGCTTGCTTCTAAAGGCAGCAAGAATAAGATCGATGTTCTTGTGAAGGATTTATATGAAGAGGATATTGGTATCAACGGAAGCTTGACTGCGAGTAATTTTGGCTATGGAAATACATGGGATGGTAGCAAGGAAGATAAATTATCTTCTCTTTTTCAAATGACAGCCGAAACGATTGTTCTACTGTCACAGCAGGCTGGCACTATTCATCAAATAGACCAGATTATCTATGCGGGTGGAGCCGTTTCAATGAATATGCCTTTGCAAAAAAGCATTTCTTCCTTTGATTATTTATTTCCAAAGAGTCAGCTGTTTCTGCAGGATGGCCAGTTTTGCGGTGCTTGTGGTGCACTACTTTCTGTCTAAAAGAAATCAAGGATGATGGCATTTGTATAGAAAAAGACTTAACAACAGTCCATACAAATGCCATCATCTAACATGACAAATTAGCGATACGAAAACAAGCGGAATATCGCTCCTCTTCTGACTGGTGCTTCCTTCGTCGCTTTATCCTCTTCGTCTTTGCTTTTCCTTGTACCATATGTGTGTACGTAAGGCTGATTAGCAGCAGCGGTAAGGGCAGCAATCTGTTCTTTTTGTGTCTCAATAAATTCATGCTGCTGATCCATTTGCTCCTGTTGCTTTTTCAATTGTTGAACAAGCACTGAATTGAAGTTGATTTGCAGCTCAAGCTGTTCTTTTACTGTTTTCAGCTCTTGAAGCATCTCTTCTGACGGCTTCGCTACTTGCTGCTGCAAGACTTGCGGCTCCGTGTCGGTCAGCACATCTTCAATTTCTCGCAAAGATAATTTATCTTCATTACGCAGCTTTTTAATCTTTTCCAATACTTCCATTGCGTTATCATCGAAATAGCGGTAACCGTGTTCGCCGACAATCGCCGGAATAACTCCTTTCAGCTCTCTAAGCCAGTTGCGCACAACACCAGGACTTTCTTCAATTGCAACAGCTGCCTCCTTAACGCTTAATAAAATTTCCTCCGTAGCAGAAGCGACTCTCTCTTGTTCCATCATTATGCTTCATCACCTTTCGTTTTGATAGAATAAATGAACGAAGAACAAATAAGTTTTTCGACTTTAAATACTAGTTCGCTATTTTAAAAAAATCTCCTTTAGCGAGGTTTGTCTAGTTTTGTTGATTAATAGTTTCTGTTATTTTATGATAATATCTTTACAATAATTTCCAAGCATAATACGATAGAAAATAGGATTGGAAAGGGTTATTACTAAATAAAATGAAAGGAAGGATTATGTTTTCCATCCATACAATATGAAGAAAAAGGTGATTCGCTAAATGACAATCCATCAAACGATTGCTGATATACAGATTGTGGAGTACGAGGATCGGTTTGCTGCTGAAGTTGCGAAGATGTGGAACAAAAGCAAGGCGGCTTGGGGCGGCAGTGTAAAAACAGAAGAACAAATAATTGATCAGCATCGCAGCACAGATAATCTGCATACTTTTTTAGCAGTACATAACGATGAGGTGGTAGGATACTGCGGGCTGTCTGTGTATAAAGAAGATGTTGGTTCGTTATATATCCCGCTGCTAAATGTTCGACCCGATTTCCATGGGAAAAAGGTCGGTAAACTGCTGCTTCTTCATGCATTACAAGCAGTTATTAATAAAAAATGGCCACGGCTCGACTTATACACATGGGCAGGTAATACGAAAGCGGTCCCCCTTTATAAGCGCTGCGGTTTTTTCTGGGAAGATGAAGACAGCTATACTCACTTAATGAACTTTATTCCAACCATATTAAATGACAAGCTGCTCGCTCCTTATATGGCTAAAATTGACTGGTACAAGGACATGCTGCGCACGATGGAATTAAAGCCAGATGGAAGGAATGTAGATGGGTTTACTTATTATGACTATGAATGGGTAAATAAAGAGACCGCACTTAAAGCAAGCTTTGAAAAAACGGGCAGAGGTTTATGTGCACTAGAAACAGATGATTTCTCGATTGAATTATCTCTAAAAAATCATGAATTGCTCGTAGGACAAGAACATGAAGTTACATGTTTTATTAAGAACAAGTCCACCACTCCTCTTTTAATTGAGTTATCATCCTGTCCAAATGAAAGAGTTATTTGTGATTTTAACCACCGCCTCTTTGTTGAAGAAGAAATGACGATAACAGATACATTCTTTTTAACCGAGGGACCTGAGGCAGAAAAGGGCAAAACATTTCCAACCATTGCGGTCAATATAGCAGCAGGTGGCACTATGACGACATTTAAACTAGGAATCTGTCCAAAAACGCCAGTAACTATCATGGCAAAACCGATTCACTATGCATTGCAGGAAGGCTTCGAGATTGCTCTTGATTTGGAATTAGAAAATAATCTTACTGAATCTGTACAGGCAACCATTATGCTTCCTGAAAGTGAATATTTGTCTTTTAAAAATTCCACATTCAGCCTTTTGCTAAAAGGCAAAGAAAAGCGGTTCGTATCAATACCTGCTTCTATATTAGCTTTAGGCTTTACGAATGAAGACATCCTTGTTCAAGTGAAATGGCAAGGTGGTGAGCTTACGGTAAATAAACCAATTGCACTGGCATTAAAGGGAATTGGTGAGAGATTTTTCGGTGAAGCAAAAGATTACTATCATGTTTTTAATGGGATTTATCAAGTGAATGTCAGAAAGGCAGATAATGTAATGACAGCAGGCACCAATCAGACAGGGAACTTACCGTTCGCCATGTTTGCCCCGATGCTTGGCAAGCCCTACTCCAATGAGCTGTCAAAAAAGAAGCCAGAAAAAGTCGAAACCTCCTACGAAAAGACATCTATTATTCTCACTCTTCATTATCAATCTACTGAACATCCAGACAATAGTATAAAGCTTAACATCCAGCTATTTGCAGAAGGACTTGTGAAAAGATGGGTTCTCCTTGAAAACAAACAGACTTCTTTAGATATCCATCTGCAGGAGACCTTTTATCATGATTGGGCAGAGGTATACTTACCTTTAAAAGGGGAGGTTGTTGTATTCAAGGAAGCCGATATGGTGGAGCCGCGAGACATTGCGTCAAAAGACATGAGCAGCAACTGGTATTTTTCTCAAGATCAGTCGAGCCCTGTCGGTGTATATTGGACGCAAGGCAGTAAAATAAGGATGGAAGGGTGGAAAATGCATCTCGAGTCACAAAAAAGCAGGCAAGGTAATGTCTATTCTTTCCCGCCTCTGTATATGTCTATCGGCGCTTATAGGAATTGGAGAGAAGTAGAATCAGCAGCGGCAGGTATTCAAGCTTCTAAGAAGGAAATCCATAAAGGTCTCGAGTTAATCTGGAATGGCGGCAACCCGATGCTTGAAGCAAATACATCTTTATCCTATCAGTTTGCCAGTTACCGCAACAATGCGCTTAAATTTGATATGGATTTGATTATTAATAATGCTTCTGCCCATCTGCAAGATCTAAAAGTCAATACTCCGCTCCATTTACCGTTTGAAGCAGCTGCGTGGCAGGCAGTCAATAAAATGACGACAGTAATGAAGACGGAAATAAGAGAATCTTATTTTGATAACATCCTGTTTTATCCGCAAGGAAGGATAACAAAAAACATCATAAACGAAAAAGGATTTGAAACATATCGTCTTCATAACGGCATCCTGGAAATTTCCGCTGCAGCCGATTATTATCCAGGTATCTTTTCTTTACAAGTAAACGAAACAGAATGGCTTGATCAGGCATTTCCAGAGCTGATTGCAAAAAGCTGGTGGAACCCTTGGGCCGGCGGGATGAAGGCAGGTCCGCCTGATTTGAATGATTATTCTATGATGAAAGAATCGACTAAGCTTGCGTTTGTCGATGTGTGGGATAATTTCGCAAACAAATGGTCTGGTATCAGAATCGATACAGATATTAACCAGCACTCACAATGGAGAGGGCTTTCATTTTCTCAATACTTTGTCACAATGCCAGGATTGCCTCTTCTTGCTGTGTTTGTGTCTGTGCATAAAACGGCAGGCAGAAAAATGGAGAAGGAGCAATGGCATACAAATCTCTTTTTGCATAACAATTGTACTTTGCAGCTAGCTGATCATAAATTGCATAACCGAGTCTATACTTCAGGAGCTATGGAGCAGGATATTACTTTAAAGGAAGACTTTCATGTTAAACTACAAGGTACAGAGGATAAGCTGCATTTACTCACAGACAGAAACAGAATCAGTACACAATATTACACAAATAATGAAATCATTCAGCTTGTTTCCATGACAAATTGTGAAAGAGACAATCAGAACAGAGTATTTACACTGCCGAGCTTCCTTTATTTTGATAAGATGAATGTCACATCATCACAGTTAGACATACTTAAATCCCTTCGGTTTACTAAATTATAGAGTGATAGAAAAGGAGAACCAATGAAAATTATTGATGCTCACATCCATTTGTCTAATATCGAATCATTTAAAGAAACAGCAAAATCATTGTCTAAAGTTGATTACAGCACGGACGGAGTTCAATCAGAAATGAAAGATGCGAATATTGTCTTAGCAATTGGCATGGGAGTGACAGAAACGCCGCATATGGGCTTTCCCGACTATAAGGCCCAAACACCGATGGGGCTTGATCTTGGAGATATACTGCCGCCTAATATCGTCTATTGTGCCGGAGTTAATCCATACAAGCTAGATTCTTTTTCTATCAGAGAACTGGAACGGGAAATCCACAAGGATCATGTAGTCGGCATAAAGATTTATTTAGGCTATTATCCGTTCTATGCCTATGATAAAGTATACAATCCTGTGTATGAACTAGCGGAAAAGTATAACTTGCCAGTTGTGTTTCATACTGGAGATACATACTCCGAAAGAGGGTTGTTGAAATATTCCCATCCGCTTGCAATTGATGAAGTTGCGGTGAAATATCGCAATATTCGTTTTATGATGGCCCATTTTGGCGATCCATGGACATTGACTGGTGCAGAGATTTTATATAAAAACCGAAATGTTTATGCTGACCTTTCCGGGCTGGTTGTTGGGGCAAGAGCGGAGTTAGAGAAGGCGCAAGAAGGAATATTTTTACAGCATTTAAGGCATGCGCTCGTATATGCCAACTCCTATGATAAGCTTTTGTTCGGGACAGATTGGCCGTTAGCTCCATTCCAACCATATATTGAATTTATTCAAAACCTTATTCCGAGTGAGTATCATGAAGATGTGTTTTATAACACAGCCTTGAAGGTTTTTCCAAAAATCAAGAAGTTTCTTTATGGTTGATTTTTAAAAAAACATTAGGGACTATCTTAAAAAGATAGTCCTATAAGCATTATTAATTTGGAAAATGGAAAAACTACTACCTACACAATAGGTAGCAGGTGTATAAAATGAAAACTATTTTAGCTTGTTTTTTTATCTTAATACTCATGGGTTCTATCTCCTGTTTTGCTAAAGAAACAATAGACTATGGGAGTTATGAAGTAGATTTACCAGAGAAAGAATTAACTCTTAAAGAAGCGTATAATTTAGGATTAGAACTAGGGGGAAAATTCGATAAAGAAGCAATTCTTTTATTTATGAACAGTGTTGATGATGAAACTTTAAGTGGCTATAATGGAAAAAAAGGAAATTGGCAAGGCGTGTTTGCTTTACCATCAGTTAAACGCCAGATGGTATTTGTTATTGAAAAAGGCAAACATAAAAGTCACAGAATAATTGGCAATTCCGATGAACTAACTATTCCACATTTAGAAATTAATATTGATAGTAGTCAAATTATTAAAATTGCCGTTGAAAAATATCATTTGCAACCAAGCCCAAAAGATGCCCCTTTCTCACACGGATATCATTTTAGATTAATGCGAGATGAAAATTACATTTTTCTTGGTGTAGATGGAAAAATAAATGGTCTAAATGCAGAGGTTTTATTTAATCCTAAAACCGGCGAATACTTAGGACTTACAAAAGAAAATAAATAACTTATGCCTCTATTAACGAGAGCATTAACCCAATTACGATTAATGCTCTTTTTCGAATATTGTTATTAAAAAAATACTAAGAAGAAATTGTTATTTAGATTGGCTATGTTAAAGTATACACATATGCTCATATAATCACGTTCGTATGTCTAAAGTATAAGAATAGAATAGTTTAGAAGGATGAAAAAATTAACGATGAAAATGTAATATATAGCATTGCTTATGATTTAAAAAGTTCTTACAAGAGCTTTGGAACAGGACATAAGTTAATTACTTTAGAGAAAAATCCGGTTACAAGCAAAAGAACTTGGTATATCACGAAAATCGTTACATTGTATAAACAATATGAAGGAGTTACACCAGCTGAAACAATAATCAAATAAAGTTAGGAGTCTATGCTCCCTATACCTACTTAGAACTTGGAAATGCAGTTACCAAGTTTTTTTCTCTTCCTAAAATGCCGTATCTCTAAGTCGTAAAGTTTCTGCTGTTTCCCAAGTTCCGTTAACACTTGCTAGGATAAGCATTTGTTTTTTCTTACTTAATTCACTCTCTGTATTCCTATTGACAAGGAACTGAAACCATACGAAATATAATAGTAAATTTGTAGAAACTCCATTAAACCCGACGTATCCATTTCTTTAAACGGGAATGGTAACTATTAATATTGTTTAAATGGTAGATTCCTTTCTTTACATATTCTTTCTTGCTGCCATTTATAATGCTGAATTTACTGTTGTCGTAAAAAAGCTCTGCCGCATCACTCCCTCTCATACAAATGGCCCGTTCCCCTAAAAGATGTGTTTCAAATATATCAGACTGATAAGCTTGACATCTGTTTGATACAAATTGATAGCCTTCCTATAGCACGTCTAAGCTGTGATCTATTCCTGCTTCTTTTGGCATTGAGTTAGACATCTTTTTATCTTCCGCTTCCTATTGTTTAGTTATCTTTTTCCTCTTTTGCAAACTTTAAACGGGATAGGAAAAGAGTATCGGTGCTTCAAACGGTTTTGTAGTTGATTTTTTTCATTCGTGTTACAATATTTCGGTAGGATATAGATAGGAGTTCATTCAAATAATGGATATCATTCAACTAACAGAGAATTTTGTGAAAGATAAATTAAAAGATGATGTGACAGGCCATGATTGGCATCATATTGACAGAGTGCGAAATACTGCGCTTTTCATCTGTGAAAAAGAATCAAGCGGAAATCCATTTATTATAGAGCTTGCCGCTATTTTACATGATGTGGCAGATGCAAAACTGAACGAATCTAAAGAGGAAGGTACTCGGCTGCTTGAGCAGTTTTTAGAAAGTCTCCCGCTTGAACAGAATGATCGAAATCATATAGTGAGGGCAATTGCAACGGTTTCATACAGCGGCGGAAACAACGCGGAGCCAGAGTCGATTGAAGCGAAAATTGTTCAAGATGCGGACAGACTGGATGCGATTGGCGCAATCGGTATCGCTAGAACCTTTGCATATGGCGGAAAAAAGGGACATGTCATATACGATCCTTCTGTCGGTGCTAGAGAAAACATGACAGAAGAAGTATATCGGAGCGGCCAGTCTAGCACCATCCAGCATTTCTATGAAAAACTCCTGAAATTAAAGGACTTGCTTCATACGAATACAGCCAGAACGATTGCAGCAAAAAGGCATCAATTGATGGAAAATTACTTAAAAGAATTCTATAAAGAATGGAATGGTAGTTATGAAGAGTATTTCAATTGAAAATTTAACAAAAACTTACGGGGAAAAAGAATTATTTCATTCCATTTCCTTTTCTATAAGTGAAAAAGAAAGAGTTGGACTGATTGGTATTAATGGCACAGGCAAGTCATCGCTGCTGAAGATAGTGGCAGGTATCGATTTGCCTGATGAAGGCGAGATTATCGCCCCGAAAGATTACCGAATCGCATACTCCTCCCAAAGTCCGGAAATCCATCCCGAAATGACTGTTTTAGATTATGTGTATACAGGTGATGCACCAGTATGGAAAGTGGTCCGGAATTATGAGGAAATATTGCTTAAGTTAGAAAAGGACCCGGAAAATAATAAGCTGCACGGCGAGCTGTTCGAGATCCAAAAAAGAATGGATGCCCAAAACGGCTGGGATGTTCATACGAATACGAAGACTGTATTAACAAAGCTTGGCGTCAGCTTTTATGACAAAAAGATTGGTGAGCTGTCAGGCGGCCAGAAAAAGCGTGTTTCTCTTGCGCAAGTCCTTATTCAAGAGCCGGATTTGCTCATTTTGGATGAGCCTACAAACCATCTTGACTTTGATGCGGTTAAATGGCTGGAAGACTATTTAGGTAAATTTAATGGTGCCCTGCTGCTTGTCACACATGACCGTTACTTCTTAGACAAGGTTACCAACCGGATGTTTGAGCTAGAGGGAGGCAATTTATACAGCTATAAAGGCAATTATGCAGAGTTTCTGCAAGCAAAGGCAATCAGAGAAGAAAACGAGGCAGCAACTATTGATAAACAAAAGAATTTGTTCAGACGAGAGCTGGAATGGATTCGCAGAGGTGCTAAAGCCCGTTCAACTAAACAAAAAGCAAGAATTCAGCGCTTTGAAGAATTAGATGACAAACTTGCATCCGTTCAGGATAAAGGCAAGCTTGATATTTCCTTAAAAGGCAGCAGGCTAGGTAAACAGGTTTTTGAGCTTGTGTCTGCTTCCAAATCTTTTGAAAACAAAACGATTCTGAAGGACTTTAATCTCCTTGTAAAGCCTGGAGACAGAATTGGCATTATCGGACATAATGGTACAGGAAAATCAACGCTGCTTAACATTCTTGCTGGCAAGATTCCGCTAGACCATGGTGACTATATTATTGGACAAACAGTGAAAATTGCTTACTATACGCAGGAAAACGAAGAAATGGACCAATCAAAGCGCATGATTGAGTATTTAAAGGAGACGGCTGAAATCATTGAGACAACAGACGGGAAAACGATCTCTGCTGCACAAATGCTCGAAAGATTCTTGTTTCCGCCCCATACGCATGGAACCATTATCGGCAAGCTGTCTGGCGGGGAAAGACGAAGATTATACTTGCTGAAAATACTAATGGGCGAGCCGAACGTCCTGCTTTTAGACGAGCCGACAAATGATCTTGATACACAAACACTGATGGTGTTGGAGGATTATTTAGATGAGTTCAAAGGTGTTGTTATAACAGTATCCCATGACCGCTATTTCCTAGATAAAGTAGCGCAAGAGCTGTTAGTGCTCAGAGGCGGCGGTAATATAGAGAGCTACTACGGCAATTACACCGAATATCTCCAATCCGAAAAACAAAAAGAGCAGGCAGAAAAAGCGGTGAAGGAAAAGCCGAAGCAGCAAGAACAGCCGAAACAGAAGAAGGTTAAACTAAGCTATAATGAACAACGAGAATGGGCGACAATCGACAGTGATATAGAAAACTGCGAAAGCCGCCTTGAAGCGATTGAAACAGAGATGGAAAACACAGGAAGTGACTTTGAAAAAGCCAACGCTCTGCTTAAAGAACAAGAAGAATTAAATGAGAAATTGGAATTTTTAATAGGACGGTGGAGCTATCTGTCTGAGATTGCTGAAAGTTAACCGTTAAAAAATGATTTTGAGGGGGATTTTTTGATGAAAATTATGGCGATTGAACCTACTCCTAGCCCGAATACGATGAAAATCAATTTAAATGAAGAGCTGCCGATGGGAACAAGCAATAACTATAAAAAGGACAATGCCGAAGAAGCACCGAAGGTAATCCAGGACATTCTGTCAATTGAAGGTATTAGAGGGGTTTACCATGTTGCTGATTTCTTGGCAGTTGAACGAAATGCCAAATATGACTGGAAGGAACTTCTTGCCCAAGTACGAAATGCTTTTGGGGAAGAAGCAGAAAGTTTAGAAAAAGAGCCGGAAGTGAACGAGCATTTCGGTGAAATAAAAGTGCTTGTGCAAATGTACAAAGGGATACCTATGCAAATAAAGCTGACGGATGGAACGGAAGAAAAGCGTTACGGCTTGCCAGAGCAATTCATGAAGGCCGTTTCAGAGGTAAGAATGCCGCAAGATAATGTTGTAGCAAGCAGAAAATGGCAGGAATTCGGAGTGCGCTACGGTGAGTTTGACGAAATTGGTCAAGCTGTCCAAGAGGAATTGATGGCTGCATATCCTGATGAAAGAATTGCAAGCCTAGCAGAAGCTGCAAAGAACCCAGAAACAGCAGAAGCAACTTTGAACAAGCGGGAAAAAATCAAACTGACCTTTCAAGATTTAGAGCATGAAGATTGGAAGATTAGATATCAGAGATTAGAACAAAGTGAGGATCCGACGGTTGATGATATACCAGTGTTAACGGCAGCACTTGATGATGAAAAGCCGTCCATTCGCAGGTTGGCAACAGTATATCTCGGAATGATTGAAGATGTAATCGTGCTGCCGTCCCTTTATAAAGCACTTCAAGATAAAACGGTAACAGTAAGACGTACTGCAGGTGACTGCTTGTCAGATTTAGGCTTCTCTGAAGCAATGGAAGAAATGATGAAAGCTTTAGATGACAAAAGCAAGCTTGTAAGATGGCGTGCTGCAATGTTCTTGTATGAAGTGGGAGATGAAAGGGCTTTGCCATCATTAAAGGCTCATGAAGATGATCCTGAATTTGAAGTAAGTCTGCAAATTAAAATGGCTATCGAAAGAATTGAGCTTGGAGAAGAGGCGAAAGGTTCTGTCTGGAAACAGATGACTGAAGCACGCAAGCAGGATTGACTTTAGAAAATATTTCTTGTTGGACTAATTGTGTTTAGACTCCCCGTTAAAAGGAATACATTCACTAGTATTTCTTTTAGCGAGGTGTTAAAAAACATGAATAAACAGTCAGAAGAAGAAGAAAATCATGTTATCTCTATCGGTTCTTTAGCTATCATTTTAAAGGATAAATATCAGGCGATATATACAATCAATGATATCCTGATTGGACTGTTATTCCTGTTAGGAACGATTTTCAACATGCTGTTGAGCTGGAAGATAACAGGTGCCGTTCTTTATATCTCAGGAAGTGTCTTGCTTCTTATTCGTCCAGTTATCCGAACATGTCATCTTTTACAGGTAAAAAGAGTGGGAAAAGAAAAAAGAAAGAAACACGCCTAATCAGATTCATTTCGTTGCATGTATGCATTTCATTATTGTATGCTTATAGCACATGCATAAATAAAGGAGGAAAATAGTAATGTCGATGGCATATGAAGAATATATGAGACAAATGGTAAAGCCGATGCGAGCAGAGCTTGTGCACGCAGGTTTTCAGGAATTAACAACAGAAGAAGAGGTAGAGGAGTTTATCAGCAGCAATAAAGGAACTTCACTGGTTGTTGTTAATTCTGTATGTGGGTGTGCTGCAGGTCTTGCAAGACCTGCTGCAACACAGGCCGTATTACAAGCAAAGAAAAAACCGGATAATCTTATTACAGTATTTGCAGGTCAAGATAAAGAAGCGACTGCAAGAATGAGGGAGTTCTTTGGAGATATCGAGCCATCATCTCCTTCTATGGCTTTAATTAAAGACAATCATGTTGTCCATTTTATCCCTCGTTATGATATAGAAGGCAACTCCATGGAAGCGATTATGGAAAATTTGATGTCTGCTTTCGAACAAAACTGCTAATAATAAAAGCAATAGAACAAGCAAAGAGGGGCACACTAGCAGCCCCTCTTTTTTTCTTATAAAGGCAATTCCTTTTAAGTGTTAAGAAAGGTGAATGAAAATGATAGTTACAACTGCAGGAAGAACAAATCAAGAAATGATAGACAAAGCGAAAACGGCAGCAGCCTTGCTGCAGTGCAGCTATGTGGACAGAAATAAAAGGACAGTCAAATCTCTGATCACTAAGTATCAAGAAGATGTGTTAGTGGCGGGCAAGGAAAGATATGAACTGTTTGCAGCAAATGCGAGCGAGCCTTTTTTCTTTCATCCTAGCTCTGCAATGTTCCGAATTAAAAGACTGCAAAAGGAGGAGCATGATCCTTTCGTTGATGCTTGCAATCTAACAGAGGGAAAGTCTCTTTTTGACTGTACGCTCGGCTTAGCATCTGACAGCATTATCGCAAGCTTTGCAGTCGGAAAATCAGGAGCAGTTGAAGGAGTGGAAGCAAGTCCGGTCATTGCCTTTATTGTCAAAGAAGGTCTTGCTGTCTGGCAGTCCCATGATGAGCAAATGGATGAAGCTATGCGAAGGGTGAAGGTGACGAGCGGACATGCACTTGATGAGCTGAGAAAAAAAGAGACAAACAGTATCGATTGTGTGTATTTAGATCCAATGTTTGAGGAAAGCATTGATTCAGATGGAATTAAACCATTAAAGCATTTAGCTGTTTATGAAGACTGGACAACCACGATGATAGAAGAAGCACGCCGTGTCGCCAAAGAAAGGGTTGTACTGAAGGACCATTATAAAAGCACGCGCTTTGAAGCCTTTGGTTTTCAGCGAATACAGCGGAAAACAGCCAAATTTCACTATGGCATCATTGAATTATAGGAAAAATTAAGGATAACAGGCTATAATTTTTAAATAATACTGTATAAATAGTGGCTGAATAATTGTACTTTATTATATACTTGAATAGTACTGTATATATATTAGAGCACCATTAAACAAAGAAAAAAACTGGCTTTACATAGGATTAACAGGATTTTTGAAAGTGAGGTGTTTACAATGCCTAATTGGATTCGAAAAAGTCTTGTTGTCTTTGTGTCGATCTTAACATTTGGACTGGTAACTCCGTCCCCTTCCGCTTTTTACAATACCAGCAATGGTGATGAAAAAAAGCCTGCTGATGAAAGCAAGCTGCCAGTCTCTTCAGAAGAATTAACCCTTGATACGGGGATTCTGGATGAGCGTTCGGAAAGGGATAAGGTCGTGGGCAAGCTGATGGAAGAAGCAGAAGTGCAAAGCTATACGAAATTCGGGAGCAAGATTAAACCGGTGATTGAGGATGAATTCAGAATTGCGATTTTACCGAATATTGAAAAAGCGATTAACAATGTGACTTCAAGCTTCCCTGATGAAGATTTGAGCCAGCTTACGGTTACAGAAATGCCGAGCCCTGGGACGAGCGAGCGGATTTTCCACATAGTGAAAGAAAATCAAGACGTGATTCGCTTTCATGTAAGAAGGGATCGCCCCCCGCAAGATGGCTATTGGTTCAATTTTCATTATCACACGTTTCAGGATAATTTCCAAAATCATTATGCACTAGGCAATATCTACTGGGATAAAAATACTCCGCCTAAATGGATGAGTTAAAAAAAAATCCCGACAAATAATAAAAATGCGAAACTATTGAAGCATTTGAAACGTAGATAATAAAAATGAAAAAAATGGAGGAATTAATCATGGCAATCAGTTTATCAAAAGGACAAAAAGTAGACTTAACAAAAGGAAACCCAGGATTAACGAAAGTTATCGTAGGACTTGGCTGGGATGTAAACAAGTATGACGGCGGAAATGACTTCGACTTGGATACTTCTGTATTTTTGCTTGGTGACAACGGTAAAGTAACATCTGAAGCTGATTTTGTATTCTACAACAACACATCTGGCGGAAACGGATCTGTCGTTCACTCTGGTGACAACCGAACTGGAGCAGGAGACGGTGATGATGAGCAAATTATTATTGACCTTCAAGCAGTGCCTGCAAGTGTTCAAAAGATTGCTTTTACTATTACAATTCATGACGGTGACGCACGAAACCAAAACTTCGGACAAGTTTCTAACTCATATGCGCGTATTCTGAATGAACAAAATAATGAAGAGCTTATCCGCTATGACTTAGGAGAAGATTTCTCTATTGAGACAGCGCTTGTTGTCGGAGAACTTTATCGCCATAACAACGAATGGAAATTCAGTGCAATCGGAAGCGGCTACCAAGGCGGCTTGGCAGCATTAGCAACAGATTTCGGACTGCAAGTCGGCTAATCTGTTAGTTGCTTTTAGAGGGGATAACCTTTTCAATTGCCTTTCCATTTGATTGCAGATAAAAAAATACAAAACTGATACAGCGATCAATGAGGAGGAACTTACACGAATGGATGCTATTATTCAATCCTTTATCGAAACATATTCTATGTTTTTTGATTGGGAAGCGTGGGGAAGAGTACTGTCAGACCCAGTGAGCTGGGGATATATTGGAACACTTATAATTTTGGAAGGACTGCTATCAGCTGATAACGCACTTGTGCTTGCTGTTATGGTTAAGCATCTTCCGCCTGAAAAACGTAAAAAAGCTCTTTTCTACGGTTTGCTTGGAGCATACATATTCCGCTTCATCGCAATTGGAGTCGGTGTATTACTAATTAAATTGTGGTGGGTAAAGGTACTCGGTGCAGCGTACTTGGCGTATTTAGCAATCAAGTACTTTATCGATAAACGAAAAGAGAAGGAAGCAGCAGAAAACGAAGAAGAATCGCATGGCATTAACCAAAATGGTTTGTTAATCCGCTTGTTCGGTACATTTTGGGGAACAGTTGTCGCTGTTGAGCTAATGGATATTGCCTTTTCAGTAGACAGCGTTCTTGCCGCTTTCGGTGTCAGCAACGAAGTATGGGTGCTGCTTGTCGGCGGTATGCTCGGCGTTCTGATGATGCGCGGAGTTGCAGGTGTATTCCTGAAATTGATTGACCGTGTGCCAGAATTGGAAAGCACAGCATATATTTTGATTTTAATTATTTCTGTAAAGATGTTCTTAGGTGTGTTTGGTGTTCATGTACACCATATTGTATTCTTTGGCATATTAATTATCGCTTTCGCAGCAACATTTGTTGTTCATAATCGTAATAAGAAAAAAGCAGAGCAAGGCGAAGCTTAATAAAGTAACGAGAGAGAAGGGGTATGACAAGTTGTCATCCCTTCTTTTTTCCATCTAAAGACATAATCCTCATGTTATTACAAATTTACCCATAACAAGAAAATATTAATGCAAGAAAACCGATATTATATTAAAATAAAAGGTAATTTCTAATTTTTTTTATATAATAATTATCAGAATAGTCTAATCACAAAAGGCTTTATAGTGGAATGGAGTTACTGAAATGAAATTATTTTCCGATTTAAATAATCAGCTTGTTGAAAAGCTTTTTTATAAGGAGCCTGAGGAATTGTCGATAACTTCTGATAAGGAGATTTTATCCTATGCCCTTGCCTCCACCCTGTATATGCCTGCAACTAGACCAAATATTTATCATGATCTTCTGATAAACAAGCATCCCGGCTTAACATCAATGGTTATATGCTTAGAAGATTCTATCGGTGATCATGAAGTAGAGCTTGCAGAAGCGAAATTAAAAGAAGAGCTGCTTAACATAAAGGCAAGTATAGAGCAGGGAATATTAGTGAAAAGCAAAATGCCAATGATTTTTATTAGAATTCGCTCTGTTGACCAGTTTTTACGGCTGATGAACGCTCTTAAAGATTGTATGCATTTGCTGACAGGTATTGTGATTCCTAAGTTTGATGCCCAAATTGGCAGCATCATTTTACAAGAATTGGATTCCTATAATACGAAGGGGATTTTGCTGTATGCAATGCCGATACTAGAAACGAAGAAAATAATAGAAAAAGAGACTAGGCTCGAAGAACTGTTATCGATTAAAAAAGTTCTTGATACATATAAACATCTTATTTTAAATGTCCGCATTGGAGCGACTGATTTTTGCGGTCTTTATGGCATTCGGAGAAACAGTGATACAACGGTGTATGATGTGGCCATTATCCGCGATTGCATCACAGATATCATCAATGTATTTTTACGCGCTGACAGTCCATATGTTGTTTCAGGACCAGTTTGGGAGTACTTTTCTTCCAAAGAGAGAATGCTGATACCACAGCTGCGGGAAACGCCATTTAGAAAAAGATACGGCAAGGCAGGCATGCAGATGAGAACACAGCTTATTGATAAGCATATGGATGGCTTGATTAGAGAAGTACTGATGGACATTACGAATGGCCTGACAGGAAAAACAATCATTCACCCAACCCATATTAAGCCTGTACAAGCGTTAAATGTTGTCAGCTATGAGGAATATTTGGACGCGGCAAATATAATTGCAAGCAGTAATGGAGAGATTGGAGTAATGAAAAGCTCCTTCTCCAATAAAATGAATGAAATAAAGCCCCATTTCTATTGGGCTCAGAAAATCATGCTAAAATCTAGAGTTTATGGGGTGTTCCATGAAGAATTTACATACATTGACTTACTCAAACAAGAAAATTTTATTGCCAATTCTAAATGATTTAAAGATGCATATTGAAATAAAGGAAAATCCATTTGAGCTGCATGCAGAAGAACTATTTCAAATGGCGGCAAGAATCAATAAAAAAAGGTCGTTTTTGTTTGTCAGCAGGCTATTAGGAAAACATATTCCGATTAAGCCACAGCTTGGATTATGGACGGGTTTCGCGCTTGCTGCCAGATATGAAGAATTAAAGATAGATAGTCTATCTGCAAAAAGAGAGGAATTGCTTGACTGCTATCATCATTCCATTGCGAATTTTCAGGATGCCCCTTTCATCAGGAAGGAGACGGCTGATCCTGTTATTATCGGGTTTGCCGAAACAGCAACTGCACTGGGCCACAGTTTCTATAAAGCATTTCAACATGCGTCCTTTTTTCACACGACTCGGGAGTTAGTAGAAGGCATGGAATCGATAATTTCTTTTGAGGAGGAGCACTCCCATGCTACGTCTCATCGCTGCTATATAGATGTTTCCATGCTTGATAATACTCGCGAAGTCATTCTTGTTGATGATGAACTGACGACAGGAAAGACTGCCATTAATATTATTAAGGATATTCAGGGGAAATTCCCGCGGAAAGAGTATACAATTGTCTCCATTCTGGATTGGCGCAGCAAAGAAAATGACCAAAAGCTAAAACAGTTAGAGCAGGAGCTCAAGATTAATATTCGCATTGTGAGTCTATTAAAGGGAGAATTCAGTCTTGAAGGAGCGCTGCAAATCGAAGATATTCAACAGGAAACAAATCCTTTAATCACGGATAATGTGGAGACGGAGTTTATTTCGCTTGATGATTTTACGAAAAACAGCCAGCTTCCTTATTACTCACGAACATTAGCAGGCAAGGAAAATCCTGGCTATTACTTAGGGGATACTGGAAGATTCGGACTTCTTTCAAGTGAAAATCACTGGATGGATAAAGCAGCTGATTACTTGGCTAAAAAGAGACTTGGCACCCAAACACTCTGTATTGGAACTGGCGAGTTTATGTATATTCCAATGAAAATTGCAAGTCTAATGGGACAGGGTGTTTCCTACCAATCCAGCACGAGAAGCCCGATTTATCCTCATAATGAAAACCATTATGGAGCCAAAACAGCCATCCATTTTCTAAACCCTGAAGATGAGCATATAGACCATTATTTATACAATATTCCGTCTTATGCATACGATGATATTTTTATATTCTTTGAGAGAAAAGTGGAAGAAGATAAGCTTCAGCTCTTGCTTGCAAAGCTTAAAGAAACGGGAGTAAAAAAAATAAATGTGGTGCATTGCAGTGGGAGGTAGTGTATATGATGGAAAAGACCGATCTAAAAAAGTTTGGCTCTTATAAAGAGGAAGATGTTGTTTTTCTGTTAAAGGATTTAAGCAGCTTAAATTTAGAAGGCGATACAGAGGAGCGGGAGCGCCGCATTCAGGGTGGACAGCATTACAGTGAAACGCTGCCGAAGGAATATAATCCTCCAGAAAAATATCTCCAAGTTTTTTGGGAAACTCTGGATGAATATAAGGAGAAGGTTGCCTTTTGCACTGCTGTTGTTGCTGAGCAGATTTACAGAAAAAAGGGCAATAATACGGTGCTTGTCTCTTTAGCTAGGGCAGGAACACCGATCGGTATATTGATTAAACGTTACTTAGAGCAGAAATACAGCATGAGCTTCCCGCATTATAGCATTTCCATCATCAGAGACAGAGGGATTGACGAAAATGCTCTTCTGTACATCCTAAAAACACATCCTGAGGGCAATATTCAATTTATCGATGGCTGGACAGGCAAAGGAGCCATTTCCATCGAATTAACTAAATCTCTAGCTGAATTCAAAGACAGCAACGGATATGAGCTTGATGATGCACTCGCTGTAGTGGCAGACCCTGGGCATTGCACAAATTTATATGGAACAAGAGAGGACTTTCTAATTCCAAGCGCATGTTTAAATTCAACAGTCTCTGGTCTTATCAGCAGAACCGTGCTGAATGATGCCTATATAGGTGAGTCAGATTTCCATGGTGCAAAATTTTACGAAGAACTAACAGAATATGACGTCTCAGAGAAGTATTTGGAAGAAATCACTTCTGAGTTTCATCATATTGATACAGAAAAATTGGAGCAGGCAATTTCGGATGTTATAAAAGAAGAGGAAGTTTCTTTCAAGGGAATGAAGGAAGTCCTCGAAATGAAAGAATCTTTCGGAATTGAAACAGTTAATTACGTAAAGCCAGGAGTCGGAGAGACGACTAGGGTGCTTTTAAGGAGAGTTCCGTGGAAAATTCTCATGAAAGACCCAAGTAGCCCATATGTGCGCCATATTGTTTTGCTTGCAAAAGAACGAAATGTGGAAATCATTCCATATCCTCAAATGAGCTATACATGCTGCGGTCTTATTAAAAAGGTTGGTGCTAAATGATGATGATGTTCGCGTCAGACTTAGACAGAACCTTGATTTATTCAGAACGCGCTCTGTCTGAAATGGGAACTCCATTAAATGAAAGCATGGTACCTGTTGAAAGATTAAAGGGAAACTATATCTCCTATATGAAGACAGATGCACTAAGAAAATTAAAGGAGCTTGCATCTCAGCTGCAATTTGTGCCTGTGACGACAAGAACGTATGAGCAATATAAGCGTATCTTTATTTTCGAAGAGAACATTCCAATCACCTACAGTGTGACCTCCAATGGTGCGAATATCCATTATAAAGGAGAAATATTGTCAGATTGGACGAAAGAAGTTCAGGTAAAGCTTGCAGAGCAATGTATTGAAAAAGAAAAACTGATGGAATTAGTCAACGGGCAAGCCTTACCTGGTTCTATGAAAATAGCAGATGATCTCTTCTTTTATTATATATTAGAACAGCAAATAACTTCTGAGACGAAAAAACTGATTGGAAGGATAGCATCAGAAAATGGCTGGAAGGTTTCCCTGCAAGGGCGAAAGCTGTATTTTATGCCAGCACCTGTGTGTAAAGGAGAAGCCGTAAAATTTATCCAAAAAAGAGAAGGCATCAAAATTACAGCAGGGGCAGGAGACTCTCTCCTTGATTTTCCTTTACTGGATGCTTGTACTCATGCTTGGATGCCAAAGCATGGTGAATTAGCAGACGAAGTGCGAGATGCTAATCGTTATAATCTTACTAATTTCTCTGGTGCTGATGCTGGTGAAGAAATCATCGAAACGGTGCACCGGCTTTATAAGAGGAATGCTACTCCTCTGTTGGAGAATCTTTAAACCATTTGGAAAGCAAGCGATAGATGCCAATAAAAACAGAATAAAAAATAAAAAAGGTGAATATTCCTAGCAAAAGAGACTTGAAGGTCACACTTATGGCAAAACTGATTATTAAACTGATAAAAAACAAATCAAAGAAAAGATAGGTTTTGGAACTTATAACTTGCTCCAATTGTTCCAGTTCTGACTCGAGTTCATGATAAGACTTTTTTCGATATAATGATCTCATATTATAACACCTGCTTAGCCTAGATTTACTGTATAATATGCAATTGCTTCAAAATGGTGAGACGTTAAAAAGGATTGAACATAGGTATATAAAGCCCAAAAGATATTGCTTGGAAGGCTAGAAAGTTAAGCAGTGCTTAAAAAATATGAAACTTTTTAGACTAGTAAACGTACTAATTTATATACGGTAAATATTTAGCAATATCTATATACTTTTGCTATGATACATATAAAGCCTTTTCAAATCACAAGGCCATATTTAACAGAGCAGTTCGTTTAGGGAAGTGGGAAAATGAATGTTAATTTACACACGCTGAATGGGCAGATACTTCCTGTATCAATGGAAAACTGGTATACAACATTGCAGCAGCCGCCAAAAAGCAGGCCGCTCTATAAAGAAGAAAATGGTGTCATCACATTCGGACAAGTGCTTGTAAAGCTGCTTGGCGTTCCGATGGATGAAGACGAATACTACAACCAGCTGTATGATTGGGTCAGTCAAGATGACAGCAGGCTTGTGCTTATCAGCAACCATCACTTGAATAGGGTGCTTGACAACAAGCATTTTCAGGCGATTCAAAGAGTGCTGAATTTGCTGCAAGAACAAAATCTTTCGGTCAATCGCTTTGTCGCTTTTTTAGATGGAGAGAATTTGCTGTTGAAATCTCAAGTCCCGTCCATTCATAGGAAATTAAGGGAAGGGATGATTAAGGTTTTGGAGCGATTTGCAGAAGCAGAGCCGAGTGGCTTAAAAAGCAGCGAATTGCGAAGAATTCTTGTCGATGTCATTAAATGGTCCATCAATCATCTTGAACCGAGTCTTGAAGCGTGCAGAGAGGAAGATCGGCTGCCGCAATTTTTGTGGTACGGGACAGGCAGCAAAAGCCAGGCTTATTTTTTGACATACTTGGCTACAATAGGCTGTGATTTAGTGGTCGTCAGTCCAAATGGTGATGACATCCTCACACAAATATCCGGTGAAGGACAGCCGGCTTTTACACATATATATCCGCAAGCAAAAGAGGCAGAAGAGTTTCCAACTGAAAAACGGCGGAGAACGGCAACGGTTGCGTACAGAGCGTCCAAAGAAATTGAAAGCATTCTTAATCATGAAGGTTCTGGCCTATATAAACCATGGCAACTAAGGGATTATACTCCTACTTCTGTCACCTTAAAAACGACATATGATGAGCTTTTTTTGTTGGAGAAAGAAAAAGCAATGATTCGCCCTAACTTTGAAGTCAGCAATGGAGTAGTGAAAATTCCAACTATTTTTGCTAAAGTATTTGGTGTAAGCAGCAATAGAAAGGAATACTGGGATCGGATGCATAGTCTTGTAAATGTCGACCATGCTCTTTTAATCAAGAATTTCCCGTTTACAAGAGCTGTTGTCAGCGATTACCGTTTCCACTACCGAAGTGCCCTCGACAGAGAAGGGAAATTAGATATTAACAAAATGATGACAGCCAATTACTGGAACTATAGCCGCTTGCCGCTAGGGCTGCAAAAGGGAATTGCCTCAAGCATACGCACAATATGCGATAAGCCGCAGCTGAAGCTTTTGCCGAATGAGACAGAAGAGGAAGCAGCTATATTTCTGTTTACACAAGGGCTGATTATTCCTGCAGATATCCTGAAGCTGCTTCAGAAGTTTGACTATTCACAGGATGTGCCGAGTGTCATTCTCTACAAAACAGAGCTTAACGGTCTGTTCACAAGGGAAGATGCGGCTATATTGCTTTTACTGAATTCATTCGGTGTAGATATTATCGTTTATAATCCGCCAGGTCATTCAGATATGGAGACATTCATTCAAGAAGGCTCCTATGATGCTCACTGGCTGGAGGATGTTGTTTTCGATATGGAATATAAGGAAGAATCATTCTTTAAGAAAATGATTCTAAACGGCTTCAAAAAAAATAGAAGGGGAGATTAGCAGTGAATATGCAATCATCTAATTCTTCAAGTAATGAACATCAAGTGATAGATGTGTTAACGGAAAATAAGGTTTCTGAAATCAAGCTTTCGTTAAGAAATGAGCCTGAAGTGCAGCAATTGGCAAGATCGATTGACGAAAGAGACCAAATTCAAATATTGGAGTTTGGAAAAGAGCCTGCTGTCCAAATTTCGAAATTCTCTGATCAAATATTAGGGAATATGAGAATGACAAAAGTTGAAGACTCGGGTGAACTTTTGAAACAGCTCGGCAGAATCATGGATAAATTTGATAAGAAGGATTTTGAACAATCCTCAAAAGGACTTTTCGGGAAGCTATTTAAGAAAAGCGAAAAATTAATGGAGAAGCTATTCGGCAAGTACCAGTCTATGGGGCAGGAAATTGATAAAGTATATGTCGAAATCTCTAAGTACCAAAATGAGATGGTCGAGTCGACAAATATGCTCGATAATATGTATGAGCAAAACTATCAGTATTACTTAACACTCGAGAAGTATGCTGTTGCAGGTGCTATGAAATCTGACCAGCTGAAAGAGGAAGTGCTACCTCCAATTGAAGCAAAAGCAATTCAAGGCGATCAGCTTGCAGCCATGCAGCTCGATACATTGCGCAATGCAATCGAGCTTATCGACCAACGCGTGTATGACTTGGAAATGGCTAAAATGGTTGCCCTGCAGACAGCACCGCAAATCAGATTGCTGCAGCGGGGAAATACGAAGCTGATAGGTAAAATAAACTCTGCATTTGTAACGACAATTCCAATCTTCAAAAATGGTTTGATTCAAGCTGTTGCCGCTAAAAGACAGAAGCTTGTAGCAGACAGTATGAGCGAGCTTGACCGCCGTACAAATGAGATGCTTGTCCGAAATGCGCAGAACATATCTCAGCAAAGTGTTGATATCGCAAGGCTGGCAGGTGCGCCGAGCATTAAGATTGAGACAATCGAAGAGTCTTGGAATATCATAATGAAGGGTATGCAGGAGACAAAGTCTATCGAGGAAGAGAATAAGCGACTTCGTGAAGAAGGCACAAAAAAACTCGAGCAGCTGCAAAACAATTTCAAGCAAATGAAATTAAAAGGCTAAATATAAGGGCAGAACATTTCTGCCCTACTATATAAAAAAAACAAATACATAGGGGTGGACAATATGGCAATCAATCTGCAAAAAGGACAAAAAGTTGATTTGACTAAAGGCAATCCAGGTTTATCAAAAATTATGGTAGGACTAGGCTGGGATCCTGTTCAGCAAAAGGGTGGCGGCGGCTTATTTGGCTCCTTGTTCGGCGGCGGCGGTTCTGGCGGAAATGTCGACTGTGATGCATCTGTGCTTATGCTTGATGAGAACGGGAAAGTAAAGGGCAACAGTGATGTTATTTACTTTGGCAACTTAAAGAGCAGAGATGGCAGTGTGCAGCACTCCGGCGACAACTTGACTGGAGACGGTGCAGGGGATGACGAGCAAGTTTTCGTAGAGTTGAGCCGAGTGCCTGCATCTGTTCATAGGCTTGTATTTGTTGTTAATATTTATGATGCAATCAAACGAAAACAGCATTTCGGCATGATTCAAAATGCCTTTATCCGCATTGTTAATCCAAGCTCAAACGATACTATGCTTCACTATAACTTGACAGATAATTATAATGGGATGACAAGCTTGATTGTTGGTGAACTTTACAGACACGGCCAAGAATGGAAGTTTGGCGCTATCGGATCTGGCACATCTGCTGGCAGTCTTGGTGAAGTCGTAAAATCTTATTCTTAAGGAATAGTAGCTTTAACCAGAAGAAAAAAGGAGGAGAAAAGGATGTCCATTAATCTATCTAAAGGACAAAGAATCGACTTAACAAAAACAAACCCGGGCTTAACTAGAGCGGTAATCGGATTAGGCTGGGATACGAACCGCTATGACGGCGGAGTTGATTTTGACTTAGATGCATCTGCTTTTTTGGCAGATGCAAACGGCAAGGTAGTAAATGATGTGGACTTCATTTTCTATAATAACCTTGCACATCCGAGCGGTGGTGTCGAGCATACAGGCGACAACCGGACAGGCGCAGGAGACGGAGATGATGAGCAAATTGTCATCGATTTTTCTAAGATGCCTGCACATGTAGAAAAAGTAGGCATTGCTGTAACAATTCATGATGCCGATTCAAGAAACCAAAATTTCGGCCAAGTTTCCAATGCGTTTGTCAGAGTCGTTAATGAAGAAACAAATGTGGAAATTCTTCGCTTTGACTTGGGAGAGGATTTCTCTGTGGAAACAGCAGTCGTTATTTGTGAATTGTACAAACATAATGGTGACTGGAAGTTTAATGCTATCGGAAGCGGCTTCTCAGGCGGACTTGCTGCATTATGCCGCAACTATGGACTCGACGTTTAAAGAAAAGTTATGGTAAGTTAATAACGACAAGTTAGCCTTTCAGAATAGAAGCCTTCATTGGTTCTGTTTGAAAGGTTTTTTTTGAAGGTATTTCCAATATCCTTTACTGCTCTCTTACGATTTAATATATGCTATAATCTAGTAGATTATTAATTTAGGAATCTGCTTGAACCTCAAACATAATGTATAGACATCGCAAGAAAGATGGGGAGAAAAGGATGAAGCATATAAGAAGATTTATGCCGTTTTTTATGATTGGCATAGTCTCCTTCCTTATGGGGAATTCTCAACAAGACATAGATGGCATATTTCTAAAGGATTTTCCAGTTCAGTCCATTATTAAGGGAGAGCTGACTCAATCTGAACAAACGAACCTGCAAAATATTATTTTGCTGCCAAAACCAGCCTTTGACCAGAAAGAAGCAGCAGCAATTGCGAAACGTATAAATAGACTGCCGCAGTCACTTCTGCAGAAAATCGAGAAAAAAGGCATAAAAGTGAAGCTGTTTACGGGGAAGCTGACAGATAATCCAACTGCACAACAGTTTGCCGGAATTGTACCAAGAGGCTATCGGTCCGAAAAAACGTGGGATGATGTCCCAGGAATCGGCGGCGGCCAAACAGTGCTTGTAAAAATTGGAGCGAGCCCAAAGGGCAGCGGGCATGGCTCCGTTAATTTGGAGTTTCATGAGCTTGCCCATTCCATTGACTATAAGGTTTTGAATTATTATAGTAAAACGGAAGCTTTTACCGCTGCTTGGAATAAGGAGAAAGCAACGCTGTTTCCGTACAGCCAATATTTTTTGAACTATCCAGAGGAATATTTTGCCGAAACCTTTGCCATGTATTATTTGGGGGTTCAACGAAGGAAACATTAAAGGAGCTGGCACCTTTAACTTACAAACAGATTGCCAGCATTAACTAAGAAATTTTAGCAGGAAAAGGATGTTGAATAAATGAAGCAATATTTAGATCTATGCAGGCATGTCTTGACGACGGGAACAAAGAAAGAGGACCGCACGGGAACTGGCACAGTCAGTACATTTGGATATCAAATGCGTTTCGATTTGGCAGAAGGATTTCCGCTGATTACGACAAAGAAGCTCCACTTGCGTTCGATTATTCATGAGCTGTTGTGGTTCTTAAATGGAGATACAAATATTAAATATTTACAGGACAATAATGTGCGAATTTGGAATGAGTGGGCAGATGAGAACGGAAATCTTGGCCCTGTGTATGGACATCAGTGGAGATCATGGACCGCACGCGACGGCAGCACAATAGATCAGATAGCTGAATTAATTCACACAATTAAGAACAATCCTGATTCTCGCAGGATGATAGTCAGTGCATGGAATGTCGGCGACATACCTGATATGGCATTGCCGCCATGTCATTGTCTGTTTCAATTTTATGTAGCTGACGGAAAGCTTTCATGTCAGCTGTATCAGCGTTCTGCTGACGTCTTTTTAGGGGTGCCGTTTAATATTGCGTCCTATGCACTTTTGACTTATATGATTGCCCAAGTATGTGACCTTGAGGTTGGAGAGTTTATTCATACGTTCGGTGATGTTCATATTTACAATAATCATATCGAGCAAGTTGAGCTTCAGCTTACTAGAGAACCAAAGCCGCTGCCGCAGCTTGTGATGAATAAAGATGTGAAAGATATATTCTCATTCAAATATGAAGATTTTGAAATAGTTAACTATGAAGCACATCCTCATATTAAAGGAGTGGTAAGTGTATGATTTCCATGATCGTAGCGATGGATGACAAGCAGGCAATAGGGTTTAATAACCAATTGCCTTGGCATCTGCCGGAAGATTTAAAGTACTTCAAGAAAGTAACAACAGGACATCCTATAGTCATGGGTAGAAAAACGCGGGATTCTATCGGGCGGAATCTGCCTAATCGCGAAAACGTTATACTGACAAGAGACAGGCACTATTCTTGTGAAGGCTGTACCGTTCTGTATTCCATTGCTGAATTCAATAGTTGGCAGGCAACGAAGGATGAGGAAATCTTTATTATTGGCGGCTCAGAAATATTTAAAGAAACGCTTGAAATTACAGACAGAATGTACATAACGGAAATCAGTGGTGAATTTGAGGCAGATACTTATTTCCCCGAAATTGACTGGAATGAATGGCGTGTTATCAGTGAAGAAAAAGGGATTAGAAATGAACAGAATGATTATGATTACCGCTTCCTTGTTTATGAACGAAAAAGCTAAGAAAAAAACCAAATCAGCTGCTGATTTGGTTTTTTTATACATAAAATAAGATACAAAAATACATGAACGAGCTTCCAGCTAAGACGAAAACATGCCAGATCGCATGGAAGTAAGGTGTCTTTTGCAGTACATAAAAGATGCTGCCGATTGTGTAAAGGATACCGCCAATTACGAGCAGCACCGCACCTTGTGTTCCGATAGCCTGAAATAAAGGAACTATCGCTGAAACAATCAGCCAGCCCATAATAACATACAAGATGGTGGATGCGACAATAAACTTTTTCACAAAGTAACATTTAAAGACAATTCCGGCAACAGCAAGTCCCCAAACAATTCCGAACAATGTCCAGCCAAGGGGTCCTCTAATAGCTACAAGCAAAAAGGGTGTGTATGTCCCTGCGATGAGCAAATAGATGGCAGAATGGTCCAGGATTTCAAAAAAATCCTTCAGTTTTTCATATGTTGTGCTGTGAAGAAGAGTCGAGCATAGATACAGGAGCAGCATGGTCGTACCGAAAATCGAAAAGCTGACAATCCTCCACGGATTTTCTGTTTCAGCTGCATTAACAATTAAAAAAACAAGCGCTGGAATACTTAATAGTAAGCCGATTCCATGGGTGATGCTGTTAGCAATTTCTTCTTTTACAGAGAATTTCATTCGATCCCTCCTTCTTGTTTATTTTACTGGATTGAAGCAATTAAAACAAATGAAGCAATAAAATGGAAACTAAAAGCTTACTTGACTCGTACATAAAGAAGAGAAAAGGAGGGGAAATGCTTTGCTGCATTTATATATTCTGTTTTTCCTAATACTCTCTGGTACTGTCGTCAGGTATTTTATCATCGGACAGATTGATGTGACAACAATTATGATAGCATCGCTCTCCTTAGTTGCTGCTGTTGTGCTGTATATCGTTGCGAACATTCTTTCCAAAAAGGAACAGGCTTATATACCGGCTAACACAGAGAACTGGTCTATTTATGTGCTGCAAAAATTTCTGCACACACCAAAACCTCTATTTAAAGGAAAAGAGCAAAAGGGTGTCTATCAGCGCCTATTTACAAAGCGCTGGCACAGAGTAGTAGACAGCTGTATAGAAGGAAAAGCGCCATGGTATTTATCCTTTAGACTTTCGATTGGTGACAATGTGTATAGCGTAGAATGGGAGCGGGAGAAATTACTGGCAAACAATGAAAGCTGGCTTAAAAATGGAGAATTGTTCGGAAAAGCAGCGACTGTTTTTAACTTGAAAAATGCTGTTCATCTGAAGGAATCCATGAGAGGAACGTTAGGTGAGGAAGGATTCACCATCACTTCAAGAACAATCAATGGAGAAGCTAAAATGATGTGTGACAATAAAGTTGTCGGCAGCATCAAAAGAAACAATCTAGTCAGTGGTGTTCATACAATAACGGTTAATGACGATCAGGATGTCTATATTTTAGCATTATTGCTATTTGACATGTATTTTAAATCATAAAAATTTTCTGATTCCAACGATTGATTTGTAGAGAAAAAACAAAAAATTTAGAATTATTATGATGGATTTCCTTCTCTGTCATGTTATAATGTACAAATTAAAAGCTGTGAAATGAGGGTGTGGATATGGAACAAAATGTAATGAAAAAAACGGTGCAGTTGGAGGATATTCTGATTGCGTACCAGCGAATTAAAGACATAGTGGCCCATACTCCTTTACAAAAAAATCATAGATTGTCAGAAAAATATGATTGTAATATCTATCTGAAAAGAGAAGACTTACAACATGTGCGTTCCTTTAAATTAAGAGGGGCCTTTTATTCTATGGTCATGCAGGAAAAAGAAAAGATGAAAAATGGAGTAGTCTGTGCGAGTGCTGGCAACCATGCACAAGGAGTGGCATATGCCTGCAGATATTTAGGTGTGCACGGGAAAATCTTTATGCCTGCAACAACACCGAAACAAAAAGTAACGCAGGTGAAGATGTTCGGGAAAAGTAATGTAGAGGTCGTTCTTGTAGGTGATACGTTTGATGACTCCTATGAAGAAGCAGTCGCATGTGCAACACAGGAAGAAAGAGCGTTCATCCATCCGTTCAATGATGAGCATGTCATTGCAGGTCAAGGAACGGTAGGCATTGAAATCATGAATGACATCGAGGAGCCTGTCGATTATGTGTTTGCAAGCATCGGCGGTGGCGGGCTGATGGCAGGGTTAAGCACTTATATTAAAGGTGTTTCACCTGGGACAAAAATGATCGGTGTCGAACCTGCCGGAGCACCTTCGATGAAAGAATCGGTTCTGCAGCGCAAAGTTATTACACTAGATAAAATTAATAAGTTTGTTGACGGTGCTGCTGTTAAGCGTGTTGGGGAGAAAAGCTATGATGTATGTAAACAGCTGCTCGAGGATATCCTGCTCGTTCCGGAAGGAAAGGTATGTACTTCGATTCTTTCTCTTTATAATGAGCACGCAATCGTAGCAGAGCCAGCCGGAGCGCTTCCTGTCGCAGCGTTGGACTTATATAAGGACAAGATTAAAGGCAAGAATGTTGTTGTTGTTATAAGCGGCGGAAATAATGATATTGACAGAATGCAGGACATTAAGGAAAGATCATTATTATATGAAGGGCTGTTGTACCATTTCATCGTTAACTTCCCGCAAAGAGCAGGAGCACTTAGGGAATTTCTTGATGAGGTTCTCGGTCCTGATGATGATATAACAAGATTTGAATATATCAAAAAGAACAATAAAGAAAATGGTCCAGCATTAGTCGGCTTGGAGCTGAAGCACAGAGAAGACTATAAAGGACTTATTGAAAGAATGGATCTGAAAGGCTTTCCGTATACAGAGCTGAATAAGGATTCAAACCTGTTTAACTTGCTTGTATAAAGGCGTTAACAGTTTTTAGAGAAACCCCTGATTCCATTAGGGGTTTTTTATATAGTTGTAGACGGTGTTTTATTGCCAGATTGCCAGTTTAGGATTCTGCTTGCCATTTATAGGACTAATGATGTATAATTTTAGTTTAAGAAAACGCTTTACAAAAGGCAAGATTTTTACTAAGGGAAGTGTGAAATGAAAAAGATTAAAATTGTTACAGACTCAACGGCAGATTTGGCATCAGAATTAATTGAAAAATATGACATTGAAGTAATCCCGTTATCAATATCAATAAACGGAGAAACCTTTTTAGATAGAGTAGATATAAACCCAGCAGAATTTATTCAAAAAATGAAGGAAGCAGAAAACCTTCCGAAAACATCCCAACCTCCAGTGGGAGTTTTTCTTGAAACGTATAATAAATTGGCAGACGAAGGATATACGGTTATTTCCATCCATATGACTGGAGGAATGAGCGGAACAGTTGACTCTGCAAGAAGCGCTGCAGCACTAACAGAGGCAGATGTTACCGTAATTGATTCTGAGTATATTTCTAAAGCCTTATCCTTCCAAGTTATTGAGGCTGCTATGATGGCACAAAACGGTGTCGATAAAGAGGACATATTAGCAAAAATTCAGCATGTCAAAAAGCATACTAAATTATTTGTTGTCGTCGATACCCTTGAAAACCTAATTAAAGGTGGAAGGATTGGTAAAGGAAAAGCCTTTATAGGTTCACTCTTAAACATTAAGCCGATCGCCTCCTTGGAAGACGGAGTATACACACCCGTTACAAAAGTGCGAAGCAGAGCACAGGCAGTAAAGTTCTTAGCAAATGCGTTCGCGGAGGAATGCTTTGGGAAAACGATTAAAAGAGTAGGCATAACTCATGCCGACAGCCTTGATTATGCGAAAATGCTTTCAGATGCAATCGAAAAAGTTTCAGGGTTTAATAAAATAGAAATTGATTTCACAACACCTGTTATTAGCACACACACAGGTCAAGGAGCTTTAGGTTTTAGCTATTATGCGGAATAGCTTTTTTTAGAGATTGATATTAATCAATCTCTTTTTTTTGTACACAGCTTTAGGTCATAGGAAATAACCTATTAACATATAGTGTAAAGGGGATCTTTTTTTTAGGGGGAGAGAATAATGGCATATTATGGTTCAAAAGGCTGGTATGTTGCCCGATTAAAAGAGTTAGGGTTGAACCGGCATCCACAAGAACAAAGAAAATTAGAGTTATATAAAGTCTATATATTAAGAAATTTATATGAGGAGCAACTCGCTAAAATGAAAGGGGACAATTAAACGTCTCCTTCTTTCATAAAAAAAGTTAGCGGAATAAGAGGAATTTCGTTTAATTCTGTCGAATTCTTTTAGTTATATTTCTAGAAAAAGGAATTAAAAGGATTTGGTGGGTAACATGATGAAAAAAGTGAAGCAATTTCCTCTTTTAAATAAAATTCAATTATTCTCTTTTTGTATGCCTTTTTTCCTGTTAATTGCTGCAATAATATCCATCTATGTCATCACTTCTCATGAGTGGAAGAAAGCAGTCTCTGAACACACGGACAGTCTGTTAAACTTTGCAGCGCACCATTTAACGGATGGGGAGTTTTACGCCAGCGGCTCTATGAGTGATGATGATAAGGAACACCTCTTATCGAGCTATACATTCCAACAAGAAAAAGTGCTTCAAACATATATTTGTATATATGACGAAGCTTCCTCCTGCAAGGAATGGTCAGTCCTTCAACAAGATGGAGCCTATTTCACATCAAGCAGTGCAGCGTTAACGAGCAAAATTCCTCTAATAAAAATTCCGGATTACAGCGGCTTCCGCAAGGAGAATGGCAGCCATATTTATACTGCATTCATACCTATAACAGACGAGCGCATGAATGTTATCGGCGCGATAGGAATGGATATTTCAGCAGATAGTTTGTTTAGCAGCATTCACAAGCTGTCATTGTGGCTTGTGGTTCTATTCTTGTTTTTGGCTGCACTTCTGTTTATCTATACGAAAAGAGCAATCAGCAAGCTTCTATTGCCTTTAAAAGAGGTAATATGGGGACTTAAGGAGATTAGCAGCGGCAATTTGGAAGTGGAGCTAAACAGCCATCATGCATCCGATATAAGGGCAATCAGCGACAGTCTTAACGAAATGGTTAGAAAGCTTGCTATGCTTTTTACAAGACTTTCTAAAACCTCGAAAGAATTAGGGACATTGTCTCGGGATATTGAGCTGAATTCAGTAGAAGAAGCTTTAAACGAGATGGACAATATTATGAACTACACGAAAATCCACCGGGAGCTGCAGCGTGCGGAAAAAATGAATGCGATTGGCCAATTAGCAGCCTCTGTAGCCCATGAAATAAGAAATCCAATGACTGTTGTTAAAGGTTTCCTGCAGATATTTCTTGCTAAAGAACATATTAGTGAAGAGGAACGAATGTACATAAAGCTTATGATTGAAGAAATGAACAGAGCAGAGACAATTATTAATGATTACTTATCTTTAGCGAAGCCTGGAATTGAACAAAGTGAAAAAGTCGATGGAGAAGATTTAATCATGAAGGTAATTGACTTAATGCATTCTTATGCATTGATGTCGAAAAGCATTACTTTTGAACGTGACATCCAGCAGGTTTATATACGCGCAAACAGCAGTGAATTGAAGCAAGTGCTGATCAATATTCTTAAAAATGGAATAGAATCCATGCTTAACGGAGGTGTGTTAAGCGTGTGTTTATACAAAAAAGCTGGTTTTGGGGTTTTTGAAATTAAGGACACGGGTATTGGAATGACAGAAGAGGAATTAGGCAGACTAGGAACAGCTTTTTATTCCTTAAAAGAAAAGGGTACTGGCATGGGATTGATGGTCAGCTATCAAATGATTGAACAAATGAAAGGCAAGATTGAAGTCGAAAGTGAAAAAGGCAAGGGTACAACTTTTAAGGTTTATATCCCACTATATAGTTAAGTGCTTGTTTTCAAATGCCTATTCAATCATACATACTAAATGTTTTAGCTATTTTTTACCTATCATTCATTCTGTAAAACAATATAAGGCCTAATGAATAGGTCTTTTTTCAATAAAGGCAAAAAGTATTTGCATAGTTTTGGCCTAATGGTAGAAGGATAAAAATGTAAAAACCATTCTTTTATCCATATGTTATAATGATTAAAAATGCAATAAAGGTAGGTGTTAGCCAATGAGACCATTTACCTTACTGATTTCAATTATAACGCTTTTTTTGCTTACTTCTTGTACAACCAACACTTCCTTTCATAGGAATGATTCGAAAGAAACGGTTGTAGCCATGAAGCAGGAAGTCCCAGAAAGCTTTATATCGGAGGACTTGAATGTTGTCGCAGCCGGTGATTCCTTGACACAGGGTGTTGGTGACAGTACTGGCAAAGGCGGCTATGTCCCTTATCTGCAGCAACTATTTAAGCAGGAAGAGGGAGTAGGGAACGTCACTATCAGCAACTTTGGTGTTAAAGGCAATCGGACAGACCAGCTGCTCAAAAAAATTAAATCTGATGAAGTCAAGAATTCCATCAGAGATGCAGATATGGTTGTTTTAACAATAGGCGGCAATGATATTATGAAAGTTGTTCGCGATCATATCTCAAATTTGCAGCTCGATGATTTTACAGGGCAAATGAAGACATTTGAGACGAATCTTTATAATATACTGAAGGAAATTCGCAAAGATAATCAAGAAGCTGCGATAGTCCTCGTTGGTGTTTATAATCCCTTTACAAAATGGTTTTCTGACGTGGATGAAATGAATGATATTGTGACAGAATGGAATATGTCGGGAGAAAATATTCTTACTCTATATAACAATACTTATTTTGTGCCCATTGAACACATTTTTGCTGATTCATCTGAAAACCTTCTTTATACAGACTATTTTCATCCGAACGATAAAGGCTATAAATTGATTGCTGACGAAATTTATCAGACAGTAAAAGAAGAGGCGATTGGGGAAATATTAGCAATGAAGCGCTTGAATAGAGAAAACAGAGGAGAATGAGTTTGTTTAAGAAAAAATGGAAAACAGCTTTTTTAATATTAGCAACCATCAATATAATTATCCTGTTAGTCCTTGTCACCCTTGTGTTTTTACCTGCTGACAAATCGGCAGACAGGGTGGATTCACAGAACGAAGATGTTATTCCGTTTCAAGTGACAACAAATAAAGAAGACTTAACTTTGCTTATCAACAATTATTTGGAAAAAGAAGGCTTAAATGGGCCTGTTCATTATGAAGTAAATCTTAATGACGAAGTAGAGCTTTTTGGCTATTTGCCGATCTTTAGCAGTGATATAGAAATGAAGCTTACATTTGAACCAATTCCATTGGACAATGGGGACCTTACATTAAGACAGAAATCGATCAGTATCGGACAGCTGTCTCTTCCCGTTTCCTATGTAATGAAATTTATTGAGAATCAGTATAAGCTTCCATCATGGGTTAATATTAATCCCGATGATGAGACTATTGATGTGCATCTTACTAATATGAAAATCGGCGACGGTATGGCGGCGGAAGTAGAGGAATTTGATTTGGAAAACAATCGAATTCGCTTCAACTTGCTCCTGCCAACGGAATAATCAATTGTAAAAAGGCAGAATGGATATTCTGCCTTTTTTATATAGATATAAGCAAGATATCTGTGGGAGCTTCCTCTGAGGAACCTTCAAGAATCAAAGCAGAATACGCTTTGTTTTCCTTTAATGTTAAAGGAGGAAGAGTTGCAATTTGTCTATTTGTGTCTGCATCTCGCGCTTCTAAATAGACAGTCATCGGGTATAGCCCTAAGTAAGAAGTAGATGCCTTCAAGTGTAAACCAGGAAAAACAACATCTCCTTTTTGGACAGCAATATTTAATGCTGGTAATTTTGGATGAAGATGAATGAAACGCAGTTTTGTTTCAGCTGCATGCACAAAAGGATCTTCCCGGTAGGAGTAAAGCTTTAAATATTGATTGGCAGATTCTAAAAAGGTAATAGTATGATAGATGTTACTTTCTACAAGGATTTTTTGGCTGCAGAGCGAATCAACCATCTTCCCTGTTTCATAAATGTCTATTTGATAGCGGCCTACTGGCAGGGTCATATCATTTGTAGTGCTTTTAAAGGGTACCTCTTTAAATATTTTTACTCCATTGATGAAAATATCGACAGCTGGCTTTTGAACAGATGCATGGATAAAGCGGATTTTGCCGTATTCTGCTTGCCTTTCCGTATCTGCTGTTATGTTTTGCGGAAGTGCCATTTTCAGGCTTTGAAGATGTTTTTGGTAATAGTAAATATGAAGTTCTGGATTTGTATACTTATAATAATCGCTTAACAGATTGTACATGCCCGCTTCATGAATGGGAAAGCTGTCTCCTTGTTTATTCATAGTATCACTCCTATTTGCTCAATTTGCTTCATCTTATGCAAAGCGAATGATACAGTGCCTATCTAAAAAATAATCTTCTAATCGGAAATTATATGTACAAAAAGAAAAAAATGGTATATACTATAACTAATTATAACGGAAAGGGTGATGTACGATGAAAAAGTTAATCTGTGTAAATAAGGCAATTGCATATATCGTACAGCCCTACGCTTACTTTATGAAGTAAGTGAATTACATTCTGCATTTGAATGCATGTGAAAACCATGGGCTGTACGTGCTTATGGTTTTTTATTATGCATAAAAATGGAGGATTAAAATGGATTTAAATAAAATCGGGTTCAATGAAGAGCTAAAAAGCGCATTAGCGCACTTAAATAAAGAGGGTATTATTGCAGGTCGGGTTGCATTAGAGCATAAGAGGATTTACCGGATTTTTACGGAATTCGGCGAGCTATTGTGTGAGGTGTCAGGAAAACTTTCCTTTGAAGCTGTCGGAAGAGAGGACTATCCTGCAGTAGGAGATTGGGTCGCTGTGCTGCCGCGGCTTAATGAAGGAAAAGGCACAATAATGGCAGTTCTTCCGAGAAAAAGTAAATTTTCAAGAAAAACAGCTGGCCAGACTACAGAAGAGCAAATCGTAGCAGCAAATGTGGATACGATATTCTTAGTTAATTCTCTGAATGAGGATTTAAACTTGCGCAGAATCGAAAGATATTTGACACTGACATGGGAAAGCGGCGCTAATCCAGTGATTCTCCTTACTAAATCAGAGCTTTCTAACAATGTAGAGGATTCAGTCGCTTTAGTTGAAGCAGTCGCATTCGGTGTGCCGGTAATCGCGGTAAGTGTCCATGAGAATCGGGGGCTTGATCTTTTGAACGACTACTTGCAGCCGCAAAAAACAATTGCCCTCTTAGGATCTTCCGGTGTAGGCAAATCTACATTAACGAACTATTTATTAGGTTATGAGAAGCAAGCGGTGCAAACAATTAGGGAAGACGATGACAAAGGCCGTCATACGACAACTTACCGGGAGATGCTCGTGCTGCCTAATGGCTGTGTTTTAATTGATACACCAGGGATGAGAGAATTGCAGCTGTGGAACAGCAGTGCCGGTATCTTAGAGAGTTTCACTGATATCGAGGAATTGGCTGAAAATTGCCGGTTTAGAGACTGCGGTCATATGGGGGAAGCTAATTGTGCTGTCAAACAGGCAATAGAGGACGGAGAGCTGGAGTCAGGCCGCCTGAACAGCTATTTCAAAATGAAGCGAGAACTTGCTTATCTTGACAGAAAGCAGAATAAAAAAGCTCAGTCAGATGAGAAGAAGAAATGGAAGAGTATCAAAAAAACGATAAAAGCAAAGCGAAAATAATAATGAGAATGGGGAGTGCAGGCATGCACTCCTTCTTATTATTCAGCAAGCCTCTTTTTTGCTTTCTCAGGCGATTTTGTTTAAGCTAATAAAAGAAGTGTTGTTACACTCCCTATAGGGAAAAGATAGTATACATACTAAATGGAATAGAGGTGTATCGTATGGAAAAACAATATGAAAAAGCAACATTTGCCGGCGGCTGTTTCTGGTGTATGGTGAAGCCGTTTGATCAGGAGCCTGGAATTATTTCTGTTGTTTCCGGCTATACGGGCGGCCATAAGGAAAATCCTACTTATAAGGAAGTCTGCTCTGAAACGACAGGTCATTATGAGGCAGTCCAGATTACATTCGATCCCGAATTGTTCCCTTACGAAAAACTGCTTGATATATATTGGCAGCAGATTGACCCGACAGACCCAGGCGGCCAGTTTTTTGATCGAGGACAATCCTACCAAACAGCTATTTTTTATCATAATCAAGAACAGAAACGACTTGCTGAACTTTCAAAGAAAGCATTAGGAGAAAGCGGCAAATTTAACAAGCCGATTGCAACGAAGATACTTCCGGCATCTGTTTTTTATGACGCAGAGGATTATCACCAAGATTACTACAAAAAAAATTCGCTGCATTATAACGCCTATCATGTAGGCTCAGGAAGAGCTGCTTTTATTAAAAACAACTGGGGGGAAAAGCATGAATAAAAAAGAATTAAAAGACAAACTGACACCAATTCAATATGAAGTAACTCAAAACAATGGAACAGAGCCTCCTTTCCATAATGAATATTGGAACGAATTTGCTGATGGTATTTATGTCGACATCATTTCTGGCAAGCCTTTGTTCAGTTCAAATGACAAATATGATGCAGGCTGCGGCTGGCCGAGTTTTACTAAGCCTATTAGTGAGGAAGATCTTGTAGAAAAAACAGATACTAGTCACTTTATGGTTAGGACAGAGGTTAGGACGAAAGAATCTGATTCCCATCTTGGCCATGTATTCAATGATGGCCCTGATCCAACAGGCTTAAGATACTGCATGAACTCAGCCTCTCTTCGTTTCATCAGAAAGGAAGATCTGGAGCAAGAAGGCTACGGCAAATACAAAGTGTTGTTTGATTGAAGATTAATCAATACAAAGAAAAGGGCAATCCGTTTTAGAGGATTGCCTTTTTTATGTTAACTATTTGTCTTGAACAATCACAGACGAAATCTGCACTCTGTGATACCCTGAAGTGTTATGGGAGGAAGCTTTACCTGCTGAGCGAAAGATTACCTTATGTGTTTCATCTGGCAGTCCGCCGGCAATAAACTCAGACCTTGGTTTTTCAAATGGCCACCATGTCGAAATACTTGTTACAAATTCATCGTCGATATAGACATCAACTAAGCCGCCCAGCGGACCTCTTATTACATTTGCGCCAAGATAGGTGCCCTTAAAGGTAAAGCCAAGTTCGGCACCCTTATCATCAGTAGTATAATATCCTTGCTTTTTCACATAAGAGCTGTCTTTAAATGTATAATCGTTGTTGGTTACCATATTGATTGCTTTAGCCGCATAGTCATTCAAGGGCAGTTCTGTACTCTTTTCCTTGTTCTGTATCTGTTTGTTGAAATGCTTGTAAATATATTCAGCATAAAGCTGATAGCCATTATCATTTGGATGAACCAAATCCTTCGTTAATTCTTCTGCTCTTTTTCCTGATTTACGAAATGGAATTCTCATGTCAAGATTTGTTGCCTGGTATTCCCCAGACACTTTAGAGATGACGTCTGCAAAATTTTCATTATCTAAACTGCTTTCTGTAAGGGTAATGATTTCAGCTGCAGGATATTTTTCTTTTACTTGGAGAAGAAGCTGGCTGTATAAATAATAAAAAACGTCATTATTCATGTATTTACGGTCATTTTCTCCAAAGACGATAAAGATTAGATCAATATTCTGGATACTGGAATTCTTGAATTTATATAAGCCTTCAAAAGCTGTGGCTCCACTTTGAACAATCATGTTCCGTTTTAATGGAGAACCATAATTGTCATATAATTTATCTTCAAGCAAATAAAACCATTTAGTCTGATCCTTGCTCGCACCAGAACCTCTTCCGATACTGTCTCCGATTACAAGATAGGATACTGGTTCACTTGCCTTTATTTTGTCGTAGACGTTTTTAGTACTGGAGCTTGTTTTGCCGGGATGATAGAGGCAATACAGCAAAAATAAGGCTATCCCAAATACACTGGTAATTACTAGAATAAAAGTTTTGTTTTTCATAGAAGTTACTGTATTTCCCCGCTTTCT
Source organism: Niallia sp. Man26 (assembly GCF_022049065.2). Lineage (NCBI taxonomy): Bacteria > Bacillati > Bacillota > Bacilli > Caryophanales > Bacillaceae > Niallia > Niallia sp. Man26. The sequence goes on along the minus strand of NZ_CP095743.1, from coordinate 2,360,415 downwards.
TAAATATTGCCATGCTATATTATATCCTGCCTTTTCTGAATTAAACATAATAGGAACCAAGAGGAGCGTTAAATAGGCATAGATTGGAAGTCTTATAAAAAGTGAATAATGCTTGCACCATTATTTCTTGTTATGTATAGTATACGGTATATTATTTCGGATAAGGAAGAGGAACGATGACTAAATCTTTTTATCATTTTTTAATGAAATTCCGCCATCCCCAGCCAAAAGATAACATAAGTCACTTTGCCAATCATGCTTATTTAGATCACAGCTTCCCAAAAAACAGCTTTGATTATGATGAAATAAGCAATTATTTAGAGCTAAATGGTCATTATTTGGATAGTATGAGAATCTTTGATGAAGCTTGGGAAACGTATCTGTTTCAAGAAGAAAAGGAAATCCGTTATTAGCATTTTGCATTTTTTGCGAAATGCTTTTTTATTTGCCCATTTTTTAATGAAACCCGTGTTTTGGTTAAAGTGTATTCTAAAATAGTTTGTCAGCTACATATATTGGATTAACAAAACGTCCATTCCCTGTATAATGGCTGATTTAGAAAAAAACGAAATGAAATAGAACATGAGTATTGGCGATTAGCAAGGATGATGCATATATTATCTCAGATAAGAAAAACAGCGAACAAAAAAAGGATGAAGATGAGATGTGGATTTATGAAAGGGTAGTTTCTTATTAAAATCCCCCACTTTAGTTGTTAAGTCTTTAAGCATGACTGTGGGGGCAAGGGTGCTGCTTTTTGCGGACCGAATATCGCACAATCTGTTTAGAGAGGACTTTTTACTATGGGAAACCGAAAAAAACCGAAGTTTAAAATTGGCGATACTGTTGTCATCACTATCTATGGAACCGTTGGCAAAATCACAGACGTGAAGTGGCTTGATGACATGCATGTCTACGAAGTGAATAAAAGTGAAGGATTATATTTGGAATCCAGTCTGCAGATGCTGTCAGAATTCGAAGGAGAGCTGATGGATACGGAAAAAATAGACATTGAATATCGCTATTTTATAGGTGACCTTGTCAAAGTAAAAGGCTATGGATCCAATCTTTTTAAAATCATGGGTTTCCGCACAGAAATTTGGCGTTACAAATCAGATGCATGGGAAGATATTATTTATGAACTGTCAAGAGTTAGTGATGGAGAATGGCTTGAGGCAGGGGAAGAAGAACTCACTTTAGTGGCAGATGCAGAAAATGCTGACAGCTTTATTCAAAAGCTGGGTCTCTTATATATAATGGATAAGAAAAAGAAACCGGTAAACTTGCAAAAAACTAACAGCTCTTACCGTAAGTCGGAAAAAGAGCTGCTTGAAAGCACGAAGGAAAAGCAAGAATTGATTGATGGTTTGCTTGATATATATAATGACTATCAATTATTGTATGAGATGTTCGAAGATTTAGAGTATGAGCATGCAATGAGACTGACCATTAGAAAGCTAAAACAGTTAAGCAGCAAGGATGATAAGCAAAAGCTCTAAGCTTGTCCTACACTAGATTAGAGAATAAGGTATAGGAAGTAAGGAATACAGCCGAACAATACTAATGAAAACAATGCTTTGAGTCCTTTGTCAAATATTCCTAAAATACTGCTGTTATCTTCATTCACATCTTCTTTAAAAGCTTCGACTAAATGCTGGAACTTATTCACAGTATTTTCCCCCATTATTCACGATATTTTAGGTTTTGCAGTGTCAATAGTAATAAATATGAACCTGGCCCTCTAAACATGTCTCTTTTTTCTTGAAAAATATTTTAATTTATCCGATAATTTGTACAAAAGCTTTGCATGTTTTACCTTATGTCACATATATTCTTACAAAAGGGGGCGATATGCTTGAAAGAGATTGACGTAATAATAGATACGGAGGAAATTGCTGAGTTTTTCTTTCGTGAGCTATTAAAAAGGGGATACGTTCCCACAGAAGATGAAATGGAAGAATTAGCTGACATAACTTTTGAATATCTTCTTGAGAAATGCATTATTGATGAGGAATTGGATGAATAGTGAATGTAAGTTTGGAAAAAACAGTTTAATATAAAAGCAGGTTATTTCGTTCATATGGCAGGAGAATGCTCTTGCCATTTTTTATTGTTTTTTTTTAGTTTAATTGAAACTTTTATAACATCCCTTCCGTAAATGATTACAACAAAATCATTTTGCAAATAGCGGGAGGAAAAAATTATTATGTCTATATTTAAAAAAGCCTTGGCAAGTGTAGGCGTCGGCGCAGCAAAACTTGATACGGTGCTGAAAAAATCCGATTATTTACCAGGTGAACAGATAGAGGGAGAAATAAATATTACAGGAGGCAATGTTGCTCAAAATATTGACGCCATATATGTCAGACTGTATACACAATACGAAATAGAAAGAGACGACAAAAAGGAATCACAAACGGCCTTGATTGGAGAATTCCTTGCTGCAGGAGCCTTTACTATTGAGGCAAAAGAGAAAAAGGTTATCCCATTTTCGAGTGTGCTTCCATATGATATTCCCTTTACGATAGGCAGAACAAAAGTATGGATCTCAACAGGCCTTGATATTAAACAAGCTATTGACCCGAATGATGTGGACCATATTAATATCGTTCCATCTCCATTCACTAGAGGAGTGTTCCACGCTTTTGAGGAGCTGGGTTTTCATATGAAAAGCGGCGGCTGTAAAGAGGCAGGCCGGGCACATCGAATGCGACTTCCATTCGTGCAGGAGTTTGAATTCGTTCCGGTCTCCGGTTCTTTTAGGGGTAAGCTGGATGAGGTTGAATTAGTCATTCTAACAGCTACAGAAAATGAGCTCGATGTTATGCTTCAGATTGACAGAAAACAAAGGGGGCTGTCTGGATTATTCGCAGAGGCTCTTGATATGGATGAAAGCTATGTCTCCTTGCGTATTCATAAGCAGGAGCTGGCAGACTTAAAGGGGAATCTCTATCATTTAATCAACAAATATGCAGGTTAAAAAAGCAGGTGTGACTGTTTTTGGTCACACCTGCTTTTTTTAGTTCTTTCTTTCTCTAGCAGACATTTCTTTGCCATGTGCTTCGTGTTCAGCAATAATGGCTTCTTTCGGTATATGATTATTTTTTTTAGGAGAGTTAATTCGATTGCGATGCTTTTTTCCCATAATAATATCTCCTTCAACATTTAAATTTTAAAAGTTACTTGTGTGTATTAGCATGTTTTCCTAACCCAAAGGAAAAGCTAAAATTAGTATTGCCGATTAAAGTTTTGTTATCCTGCTATTAATTGTATTTATCCCAAATCTAGAATATGATATAGTACAAATAGTGAATGTTTAGGATATGGAAATGATTCCTAATATATTTTTTTATTGAAATGTTCTTATCAATGGAGGTACTTAAAAATGAGTGTACATATTGGCGCAAAAGAAAACGAAATTGCAGAAACGGTACTCCTTCCTGGAGATCCTTTGAGAGCAAAGTATATCGCGGAGAATTTTTTGGAGAATGCGGTATGCTATAACGAAGTGAGAAATATGTTTGGATATACAGGTACATATAAAGGAAAAAGAATTTCTGTTCAAGGAACAGGCATGGGAGCTCCTTCAATCGCAATTTACGTGAATGAATTAATGACAAGCTATAACGTTCAAAATCTAATCAGAGTCGGAACTTGCGGTGCTATCCAGCAGGATGTTAAAGTTCGCGATGTCATTTTAGCAATGAGCGCTTCAACTGACTCGCAAATGAACCGCATTACTTTCGGTGGCGTAGACTATGCACCGACAGCAAACTTTGATCTGCTTAAAAAGGCATATGATGCAGGCATTGAAAAGGGCCTTTCTCTTAAAGTCGGGAATGTATTTACGGCAGATATGTTCTATAACGATAATTCTGAGCTGGAAAAATGGGCTAAATACCAAATTCTAGCGATTGAAATGGAATCAGCAGCACTTTATACATTAGCAGCTAAATTTAACCGCAAAGCGTTGTCTGTATTAACTGTAAGTGACCATGTTTTGACAGGAGAGGAAACGACAGCTTCAGAAAGACAGACAACTTTCAATGAAATGATTGAGGTGTCACTCGAAGCTGCAATTAAAGAATAAGCGTACTTTTGTACAAGTGTAATATGGGGTGGAGAATGAAAAAACTAGCGCTGCTGCTGTTGCTTACTGCCCTTTTGACAGGGTGCAGTAAACTGGATGGCATTACAGAACACATTCCCTTTTTAAATAAGGATAAGGCTTCAGAAGAAACAACGGGGAATGGAGATAAAGACACAGAGCAATCAAATGAAGAAGGAACTGCAGACAGCACACAGGAAAATGACTCAGAAAGCGAAGGTTCTGAGGAGGAAATCCCTTGGACTCTTGAAGCAGCATTTTTCAATGACATTAAAGTGGTGGACGGCCGGAACATTATTCAAAATCCGACGAATACTGTCTCTCTTGTCAACAAGGATTTCGGTTTACCTGATGGTTATGCACCGGAAGATATGGTAAGGCCTGATGTGCTGTTTTCCTTTGGAGATCAAGACATCGAAAAAAGCTATTTGAGAAAAGAAGCAGCATCTGCCTTGGAAGAAATGTTCAATGCTGCAAAAAAAGACGGTGTCATCCTGTATGCAGTGTCAGGTTACCGATCCTACGACCGTCAGTCCGTTCTGTTTAAGGCAGAAGTTGATAAGGTCGGAGAGAAAAAAGCAGAAGAAGCAGTCGCATATCCAGGAAACAGTGAGCATCAGACAGGGCTTGCAATGGATATCTCTGCTGAAAGTGCCGATTTCCTGCTCACCGAAGAGTTTGAAGACACGAAAGAAGGAAAATGGCTCCATGATAAAGCCCATCTTTACGGGTTTATTCTTCGCTATCCGAAAGGAAAAGAGGATATCACCAAATATAAATTTGAGCCATGGCATTACCGGTATGTCGGCAAAAAATCAGCAAAAGATATCTTTGAAAACAATTGGACATTAGAGGAATATTTTGAACAAGTTAGAAAAATCTAAAGAAAAGATATTTTGTTCAAAATTTATTCATAATTATGTCATAAATTAACCCAATTTTTTTGATACTGTTGATTATAAAAGGCATGTATCGCGGTGCCAAAAGGGCAAATGAAAGTGGTGAATTATTTGGAGAATGAAAAGAACATAAATGAGGAAAACGAAGCGGGAGATAAAGATCACAGTTTTATCCGCATAAAGAAATTTCACTTTGTCATGCTTATTTTCTTTACGGTTATATTAGCTGCAGGGATTACAACCGTTGCACTCGCGTTTGGCGAAGAGCCAGCTGTTACGGTTGGTACAGACAGAAGCGAATTTTCTAAGCTTTACTCTGCGTACGATACGATAAAGGATAAATTTTATCAAGATGTCGACACAGAAGACTTGGTGAATGGAGCCATTGACGGCATGTTCACAGCATTAGATGATCCTTATTCTGATTATATGAACCAGGAGGAGGCATCTAGCTTTAATGAAAGTATTTCTTCTTCATTTGAAGGAATTGGAGCCGAAATACAAGAAAAGGATGACAGCATTATTGTTGTGTCTCCAATAAAAGGGTCTCCTGCAGAAAAAGCCGGAGTGAAACCGAATGACAATATTTTGACTGTAGATGGCAAAAGCCTGCAAGGCATGAGCTCATCTGAAGCTGTCACACTCATAAGAGGCAAAAAAGGGACAACTGTAAGCCTTGAAATAGAGAGAGCTGGCAGTGAAGATACGTTAAAAATTGATATTGTCAGGGACACCATTCCAATTGAGACGGTTTATGGAGAACTTCGTGATGACGGCATAGCTGAAATTCAAATCACAAGCTTCTCGTCAGACACAGCCCAAGAACTTGTTGATAAACTGAATGAGTTCAAAGAGAAAGGCATGAAGGGGATTGTTCTTGATTTAAGACAAAATCCAGGCGGATTGCTGACACAAGTTCAAGAAATAGCCAACCTGTTTATTCCTGAAGGAGAGCTTATTTTCCAAGTGGAGCATAAAAATGGTAAAATTGAACAAGTTGCTTCAGAAAACACGAATGCAAACAAGCTGCCATTAGTAGTATTGATTGATGAGGGAAGCGCCAGCGCTTCTGAAATCCTTGCTGCTGCTGTAAATCAGTCTGCAGACGTTCCGTTAGTCGGAGTGAAGTCTTTCGGTAAGGGTACTGTTCAAAGTGCTATTGAATTATCAGATGGAAGCAATATTAAATTCACCACTGATAAATGGTTGACACCAGATGGCAGCTGGATTCATGAAAAAGGAATTGAACCGACCTATAAAGTAGAACTTCCAAGCTATGCAAAATTGACGATTATTAATCCAGATACGAAGTTAAAACTGGATTCGAATTCCAATGAAGTGAAAACTGCACAGGAAATGCTGAATGCACTTGGCTATAAAGTTGAAAATGCGAACGGCTATTTCGATGAAAGTACAGAGGAAGCAGTGAAGGAATTCCAAGAAAAAGAAAAATTAAAGGTAGATGGCGTCATTACTGGAGATACAACGCTTAAGCTCATGGAAAAGTTAAGTGAAAAAATCCAAAAGAATGATACGCAAATGAAAAAAGCAATCGAAATACTAAATAAAGAACTGAAAAAGTAATATGGAAAGGAGCGGCATTTTCTACTTGCCCTCCTTTTTCCATTGTTATGCTTTTATAGTTAAGGAGGATAACGATGAAAAAAACGGAAGTATTTATATTATCAGGGTTTTTAGGGAGCGGGAAAACAACTTTGTTGAAGCGACTGCTCACTCATGAAAAGGAAGAAGGCAGAAAAGTTGCAGTCTTAATGAATGAATTTGGTGATATATCGATTGATTCAAATGAAGTCGAAGCAGATGTACCGCTTAAGGAGCTGTTAGGAGGATGTGTGTGCTGCACGATTCAAGATAAGCTTGAAGGCCAGCTGCAATCACTGCTGATAGAGGAAAAGCCAGATGTAATTTACCTAGAGACTACTGGTGCGGCACATCCTGTTGAAACGATGGACAGCATCCTTTCGCCCATTTTTGCTGATAAACTATTGCTTAAAGGAATTATAACGGTTATGGATGGGAAGCTCTGGCTAGAGCGTTCCAAAATGAGTCCAGCAGTTGGGCAGCTTCTAATTGAGCAAATACGTCATGCCAACATGATATTAATAAATAAACAGGACCAGTTAACAGAGGCGGAAAAATCAAAAGTCACGTTTGAGCTTCAAAGCATCAATCCGAAAGCATTCGCTATATTAACAAGTTATTCAAAGCTTCCAGTACAAAAATTGAAAGATATGACGATGCAATTCGCGAAAGAAACAGTCAAAACAACAATTCAAACGTTACAGCTTAGTTCGTTTGTCTATCATTTTAAACATACAATTGCTTCAGATAAATTTGAAGCATTTCTTAAGGAGCTTCCTGACACTATATATCGCATTAAAGGCTATGTGCAATTCCATCAAAATAACTACCCTGATTTATTTCAGTATTCCTACGGAATGCCCTTAATGATGAGAGAAGATATGAAGATGCCATTAAATCTAGTCTTTATCGGTGAAAATATTGATTGGCAGCATATCAAAGAACAGTTAGACAATCTGTAATCTGACAAGTTGCCGCAATAACTTAGAATGAACTATCAATAAAACGGGCAAACTTTCTTTAGCTAAAGTGTAGAGGAGGGTAATTTTGTTCAAAAAGCGAAAGTTCATTCTTTTTGTTGCTGTTGCCGCAAGTCTTTTTATGGTGTCAAACGTCCATGCTGAAACAAAGGAGAATGCTCCAATCACATACGGCATTCAGCTGCTCGAATGGAAGGAAGCAGATAAGGTCATTCCACGTTACAGCAAGTTTTCCATTTATGATATGGAAACAGGCAAGTTATTTCATGCACAGCGGAGAGCAGGGTCACAGCATGCTGATGTCCAGCCACTTACAACAGCTGATACAAAGATTATGAAAGAAATCTACGGCGGAAAATGGAGCTGGAAAAGAAGATCGATTCTTGTTTTGAAGGATGACCAAGTGCTAGCTGCATCGATGCATGGGATGCCACATGGAGCAGGAGCATTACAGAATAAGTTTCCAGGCCATTTTTGTATTCATTTTTTAGGAAGCACTACCCATAAGACCGACAATATGGATTTATCACATAAGCTCATGGTATATAAAGCAGCTGGTATTTTAAAAATGGAGCTAGACAAGCAAGATCCAAATGATACTGTGCGCTCCTTTGTTGCAGGAATGAAAGAGCAGGATAATACAATCTTAAACCACTTAAGTACAGAAAAACTGGATTGGCGAGCTGCTTTGGAAGAACTGGAAAATGTAAAGCTGTTTAAAGTGGAGGAGACAAAGGACTATCAATTTGAAACTGTTTTACACATAAACTTGGAGTGGCAGCTTTATATTCAAAATGAGAAAAGAAAAAGTGAAATGAAAAGGCTGACGTTAGTCAGAACTTCACCTATTGAGCCGTGGAAAGTTTTAATTGATGACGAGTTTTTTCCATTATAGAAACAAAAGCCGTATGCAGATGCATACGGCTTATCTTGTTTGTTTATTAGCGCATCTCTCCAAATTTAGCAAAAGTTCTTTCTTCATCTACCAGTCCGCAAGCTGCACATTGGATACGATTGTCAGGACCGTTATAGCCAATATGAAATGGGGAAAGATTATCTGCTGTATACTCTTCTACAATATTTCCAGTTTGAGGGTCTAACTTTACAGATTGGGGCACTTGGCGGATAATATTGAATCTGCTTCTATTTGTCCGGCAATTTGGGCAAGCATAAGGTGTACTCATAACTATACTTCCTTCCATCTTTATATCTTCTTCTTCCTTTTTACTATTCCACCTTTTTTTGGATATATACAGCCCTTTTTTCAGTAGTAACAATTATTGATTTCCTGTTATGTAAGTCAAGTTATTGTCATATTTGTTATGAACAGACTGTGCTTCAAAACTTGTCAATACTTAATTTCATACTTAATATGTATCTGCTGGATAATTAAGTAAAATAATTTGAACTTCTAATGAATTAGAAAAGTTTTCACCATGCTTTGGGCGATAAGTGGTTTAAGCGAAATAAAAGCTGCTGCAGCTAATTAGCTTTTACTTGTTGGATATTTTATCCACAAATATGACAAAAATCGTATGATATGATTTTTCTGTAAGCAAGCCTTTAATACGATATTAAGAAATTCATATTTTAGGAGGATTTTTTAGATGAAGAAAAAGTTAATCTTTTCAACAGCAGCAGCTGCAGCTCTATTCATGTCAAATCCGGTTATGCATCAGGCAGATGCAGCTTCTAATCAAGAGAGAGAAGCGGTGAAAGTAACGTATCAATCATATAATCTTAATGAAGAGCAAATCAATGCCTTAATGAAGCAGTTTTCAGGTAATATTGATATAAATAAGTTGCTTAAAAACTATTATGGCAGCACAAGCAACACTGTAAACAAGGAGACAGCAACAACAAAAGCACCTACAAACACAACAGCAACTGACAATAAAACAACTACAACAGCAAACACTGCTAATGCACAGGATACAACGGCAAACCAACAGAAGACGGAAGCCACACAAACTTCTTCAAGTGTGAGTGCATTTGAAAAAGAGGTTGTTGAATTGACAAATGCAGAGAGAGCTAAACAAGGTCTTCCTGCTTTAACTCTAGATACAGAGTTAAGCAAAGTTGCAAGAGCTAAGTCTGAGGATATGAGCAAGAACAATTATTTTGATCATACAAGCCCGACATATGGCAGCCCATTTGATATGATGAAGCAATTTGGTGTTTCCTATAAAGCAGCTGGCGAAAACATTGCTAAAGGTCAAACAACACCAGAGCAAGTGGTGAAAGCATGGATGAACAGTGAAGGCCATCGCGCTAATATTTTAAGCAGCAATTTCACTCATATTGGGGTAGGCTATGTAGCTGACGGGAATTACTGGACACAGCAATTTATAGGTAAATAATAGTTGTTGAAAAAACCAAAGGAATAGTTCCTTTGGTTTTTTTCTTTATGTGAAAATTTCCGCGTTTTTGAATTTTATTTTATTTTCTGTAGCTGTGTACTTTAGTGGTTTTTTTGATGAGAAATTTATATAATGGTTTTTCATATAGTTCATTTTAGAAAAAATGAAATAGTCTCAAGTAAACGGGGAATAATAAAGAAATACTATAATAGGAGAATTGAGCGTGGAAATTAGACTAGCAACGATAAATGACTTAGATGCAATTATGAATATAGCAGCAAAAACAATAAAAATAATGAATGAAGAAGGAAATGACCAATGGTCTGATAAATATCCTGCTGAAAAGGATTTTAAAACAGATATTGAAAACAGTTCTGCATTTGTTGCAATCATGGATGAAGAAGTAGTCGGCTCTATTGCGATTGACCGTATCGGCGGTAAAAACTATGATTTAATTGAATGGACATTAACGGAAAAAAACTTTTATGTTATTCACAGGCTAATGGTTGATCCTGAAATACGCGGCGGGGGAATAGCAAGCAAGCTCCTTGCTTTCGCTGAAATTTTTGCTATTGAAAATGACACATTCTATTTAAAAACAGACACATATGCCATCAATGAAAAAGCACAAAATCTGTTTCTGAAAAATGGCTTTAACAAAGTAGGAGAATTACATTTTCCTGGAAAAGAACGACCTTTCTACTGCTTCGATAAAAGCTTTAAATAATGGGTAACAAACAAGAAAAATCAACTCAAAGCAACCGAGTTGATTTTTTATTTCGATGCAGGCGGTATTTGGATGATTAGTATTCCGTTTTTAAATTGGAAAGAAAGCTCTTCCTTCCTAATGGCATATGGCAATGTAATCACTTTATGGAAACTCCGGTTTTGCCTTTCTTTTAAATAATAGGCATACTCTTCACAAAGTGTCTTAAAATGCCCAGCAATATGAAGCGTATGATCTTCACACTTAACGGCAACATTTTCCGGGGTCATGCCCGGAAGCTCTACTTCAATATAACAAACTCCATTCTTTGTATAAAAATCACAAGGGGGAAACTGATTATTGCTTTTAATGGCATTCCTACCATTAAAAAAATGCTGCTGGCTTGGCGAGTCTTGAAATAAGTTATTCCAGAGCATATCATTAGTTGGATTTTCATGAAACTGATAAATTTTTTCCAGGTTTTCAAACGACATAATTTTCGGCACACCCTTTCTCGGAAGATTAATGTAGATCCGACACTTCGATCTCAGAATATTGCACCTGTGTGTTTTTTTGAATCATGATTTCTAATACACCATCTTTATAATTGGCTGTTGATCCCTTTCTTCTGACAAGGGAAGGAAGATTAATTGTATGTTTGCTTTCTTCATCTGGTATATGTTGAATAATCAATTGACTGGAGGTGTAGTATACCTTTACTCTTTCCAGCCAAATTTCTTCCTTAATAGGAATTCGTACATAGACGTGATGGTGTGTTTCAAATACTAGATAATCAAATTTGTTCGGCTCAGCTCCTGTTTGTCGATTCGTCATTTGTGACATGTTTTGGAACATTTCATCAGTGTTCATTTTCTGCAGAGATTCTGGCATCAGCTTATCCATCATATCATGTACATACTTTTGAATCTCGGCAGGTCTCATTTGCTGCATTTTGTTTTTCGTGTCTTTATTAAAAGGGAATAAATTCCATGGGAACATTGGAAATTCATCCTTTCTTTCAGAAGTGCTCGATTTTTTTATATCATATTCATTTGCACCCAATTCGTGTTATTATCGCTTGTATTAATTTTCCACTCTGTTGACGGGTAAAAGGAACAGTTGTTTTTATCCTATTGATGATAAGATAATAATATTATTTTACGAAAATTAGGTGCATGGATTTGGATACTTATAAAAACTGATGAACAGTTTGTTATATAACTACATGATTGGATTTTTTTTAGCCGTTTTTGGGGTTGGCGGTGCCTTTATGTTCACCAGTTTAAATATTAGGACAAAGATATGCGAATACTCTGTTTTATTATGGTTATTTCAGAAGTTTTTAACTACGGTAGTCAGCATCAGTGTTCTTCCATTAGTAATTATCTTGCTGTCCACAAGAGTCAAGATGATTGACAGTGGTGATATTCAAGATTTTCCGTTTTGGAATTGGGCCATTGTAATCCTTTTTATAACGATTGTTTAATCCGTTTTAACGGCAAGATTCCTCTCTAAGGGTATAATCACACCTATCTATCAGCTGAAAAATTTAATGGAGAGTGTTGGCACAAGCAAGTATTCCGAGCCAAACAGCATGGTATATACAGACGAGTTTGCTGAATTGTTCAAAGGCTTTCATGAAATGAATGAAACAATCATTCAGCGTGAAAAGATTAATAAACAGCTCTTAGACAGTTTTATGATGGTGCTCAGTACCACCCTTAATGCCGAGATCAATACACCGCAGGCCATTCAAATAGGGTTGCCGGCTATACCCAGTTAATTGGGCAAAACTTAAAGCTGCCTACAAGTGAGTTGGAGTTATTGTATAAATCAGCGATATTGCATGATATTGGCAAAATAGGTATTCCTGATAATGTTTTGTTAAAGGAAGGGAAGCTGACAGAGGAAGATTCATGCACATAAAACACATCCAGTCATTGGTGAAAACATCCTTAAACAAGTACAGCCGCAAAAAGAAATGGCCACCATTCTTGAAGATGTGCGAAGTCATCATGAAAGATTTGATGGAAAAGGCTATCCTGACGGACTAAAAGGCGAAGAAATATCCTTCTTTGGCAGTGGCTGATGCGTTTGATGCAATGACGTCAGACAGGACATACAGAAAGGGGATGCCAGTTTCTAAGGCCCTGTCCATCTTGCATGAAGGCAGAGGCACACAATGGTGGATGCATTTATTGAAATGATGGCTAAAAATGAGCCAATAAAATAAATAGTGTGAAAGAAAAAAGGAGGAATCGTCTTGATTCCTCCTTTATTTATGTGCCAAGGCCTGTTTTTTCTGAACGGAATACAGTCTGCTGCTTAAAAAAACAGCACCTGTTGCCAAACCGGCAATTAAGCCGATCCAATAGCCGAAAGGACCGAGACTTGAATAATTGGCAAGCAGATAACCGCAAGGAAGTCCAATCACCCAATAGCTGACAAGTGTCATAATCAAGGTAATATTAACATCCTTATAACCTCGTAATGCTCCTTGAACAGGTGCCTGGATGGCATCTGAAAGCTGGAAGAATATCGCATATATAAGGAAGCTTGCTGTCAGCTTTAACACCTCAGCATCATTTGTATAAATGCCTGCTATCGGACCTCTGAAAGCCATCAGGATGATGCCGCTCACAAAAGCAATGCTGATGGCAGTGAAAACACCCATCCAGCTGTATTGTTTTGCATCCTTCAGCCTGCCTGCACCAACTTCGAAACCAACCAATATTGTCAGCGCCGTTGAAATGCTCAGCGGAACCATATACAGAAGGGAAGCGAAATTAATAGCTGATTGATGAGCAGCAATGGTATTCGTGTCATAATTGCTCATTAACAATGTCACCGCACTGAAAATGCTTGTTTCAAAAAAGATCGAGAATCCGATTGGCACACCAATCTTCAAGATTTCCTTCCATTTTTCCCAAGAGACAGCATGGAATTTACTAAGCAATTTAAATCCAGCAAATGGCTGATTATGATAAACAATATGGAGTGCAGTTAACAGCATGTACCAATATGTAATACTTGTAGCGTAGCCTGTGCCGACACCGCCCATCTCTGGGAATATCCAAATACCGTTAATGAATACGTAATTCAGCCCAATATTGACCGGCAGTGCAGAAAGCGTAATAAACATTGTTACTTGTGTTTGGCCAAGGGCATCGATGAAGGACCGCAGCACAAAATAAAAGAAAATCGGAATAATGCCTGTGCTCAATGCAGCTAAGTAATGGAAGGCAATGTCTTGAACCTCTTGTTCAAGACCCATACTCTGCAAGATAGGTTTTAGGAAAACGGCTCCTAGAATGATTAATAGAACTGCCATTGATAATGACAGATAGATTGCTTGAACGACGGAGAAACTGACCTTCGATTCCTCTTTTCTGCCGACTGCTTGAGCGACAATCGGAGGGACAGCAAGCAATATACCGCTTAAGCCAGTATAAATAGGGGTCCATAAAGAACTTCCGACAGCAACTCCAGCAAGATCAATCGGACTGTAATGACCAGCCATCGTTGTATCAAAAAAAGTAAGACCGAACATGCCCACCTGTGTGACTAGAACAGGCAGTAAAATAACTAACATTTGCTTGAGTTTTTGCTTTGTTGTAAAGGTTTGATTCATCATATTTCCTCACTTTTGTTCAATAACGTTTCGATTATATCACAGATAAAAGGAAAATATGGCAAAACAGCATGACTTTTCTGTTGTTAATTTAGCCATGAGAGAATAATCTGTCTGCGGTGTTTAATTCAGCTGGCATCTCTACATGGACAGTGCTTTTCGGAACAGCAAATGCTACATCTTTTTTCTCGATAATTTCGATAATTTGAAAATTAATATCTTCTTTTGTTTGTAAATACCCATTATAATCGGTAGCTTTTGTGAAAAAGTAAATTAATATATCAGCACTGCTGTCATTTAAGGACTCAAGAGAAACAAGAATGGTTTCAGGGTGAACACCAGGATGACGCTCGAGCACTGCTTTCATATTGGCAATGGTAGCTTGTAATCTTTCTTTTTTCGTGTGAATATCAACCTTTAAGTAAAACGAAACTTGCCGTTTTCCCATTTTAGACCAATTAATAATTGGTTCATTGGCAAGCGTTGAATTTGGAACCGTTACAAGTGCTTGTGCGAAAGTCCGTACTTTGGTGCTTCTAAACGTAATATCTTCAATTGTACCTTCTACACTCGGCGTTTTAATCCAGTCCCCAATCGTAAATGGCTTTTCTGTCACCAGGACTACTCCGCCAAAAAGGTTGCTGACCGTTTCCTTTGCTGCAAGAGCAATCGCAAGTCCCCCAAGCCCAAGTCCTGCGATAAATCCATTTATATTAAAACCCCATTCCTGAGCAATAATGCTAAAACCGAGCATAAGAACAAGTGTTTTTAACATTTTTGTTATAAAAGGCACGATAATCTTATCTACATTAATATCCAGCTTTGTCATAAGCTTAGGAAACAATAGGGTGGTCACACTGCTCAAGTTAAACAATCCCCACGTTAACAGCCCGATAAAACAGGAGCGGACGAGACTAGATTCAAAACTTACAGTCTGAATAGGGAGGAACAGGAAGGCTAACTGTATGCCAATGACAACGAACACCCAGCGTACAGGCTTTTCAAAAGCAACAAGAACAGTGCTTGCAGCATGAATTTTTTTCTTTTTTGTGTAGCTGAGAATTAACTTGAAAAAATAGTTAGTAAACCATTTGCGCAGCAGGAGGCTTGCTCCAAATACGATTGCTGCAAGCAATATACTTGCCCAAATATGAGTATTCAAAAATTCAATCATAAAAAAATACACTCCTATATAGAAAGTTGTCCTATGTGTACTATATTAGGAAGGGAAGGTAAGTATGACTCACGAAGTAAGCTTGTATGCTAAATAAGTGTAAGTAATAACTATTTATGGTATTATCTGTATAAAATTACAAGGAGATAGGTTTATGAGACGAGCTACTATCGGTCTGCTGTTGCTTCTTTACATGATGTCTGGTTGTCAGCAATATGGGATAAAAAATATAGGTGTAGAACAGGTTGTTGACAATCATAATCAAATTGAAAATTTAGATGGATTAAATAGATTTATAGATAAGGTAAAGAAGGGAAAAGAAGCAAAAGTGAACTTTGTTTCATACGGGATAGAAGGACAGCGTATGGTTGAAAGATTAATCTTTAACGGAAAGCAAATCAATATTTCTGCAAGTGTTGATGGTGATTCTCTTGAGGAATACATGTGTAAGGATATTTTTATGAAAGTGGAAGAAACGGAAAAAAAGTACATACTAAGCGAATGTACTGGAAGTTCAGGTGAAAGT
Organism: Niallia sp. Man26; assembly: GCF_022049065.2. Taxonomy (NCBI): domain Bacteria; kingdom Bacillati; phylum Bacillota; class Bacilli; order Caryophanales; family Bacillaceae; genus Niallia; species Niallia sp. Man26. The sequence goes on along the minus strand of NZ_CP095743.1, from coordinate 2,344,429 downwards.
GATGGGAAGGAAATATTGACTGTACCAAACGAGTAAATGCCCAGGAATAAATCCTGAGCATTTTTTTGACCTTTATAATTATGCCTCCATCAGATCGTCTGTCTGTTCCTGGTTGGAGCGCATTGTATATAGTGTAAAAACATCTTTAGGGACTTCAAATAATTCGTAGCTTACTCCTGTTTCTTCCTTGAGTTTTTCTACAATCGATTTTCTTGTCTCATTAGCATGTACGGCATAAGGGAGTTTTTCTGCTGCTTTAACGGAACGGAGATTATGCTCTCTTATGCGCATTAAAATACTGTTAATATTCAGCTCAAAGAAGGCTTCTGAAAAAAACAGTTCCTTGGCTATTTTATTATATCCTTTTCCATGATAAGGTTTGCCTATCCAAGTTCCTAAAAACCCGATGCCGTCTTGAATATCATAAAGATTAATGGTTCCTATCGGATTATGCCATTCATCAAGAATGGTACGAGAGATCAGTTCACCTTTTTCTTCTGCTTCTATCGTCTGTTTTGTGATAAATAAATATTCTTCATAAGATGCCGCTTTTTGGCGGACAAAGGGAAATACATCCGGATGCTTCATCATTTCAAATAGGACAGCGCAATCTTCCAATTCACGTTTTTTCAGCATAAAAATACCCTCCTTATACATGAGGGCAGTGTGTGCAAAGGAAAAACAAAAAGTGCCTCCGCCCTCGAAATTTTTTATCAACTTGTAGCTTGTAAAAAATTTCGGGGTGGGAATCGAACCCACTAGAACCTAATTAGGTGGCGCACCATTTGCCTTCCCTATATTTTATTTATTGTTTTCCTGCAATAATATCGTACTGCTTCTATTTTACAAAAAAAGTCTTGAAAATAATATAGGTAATTGTAATGTTTTTGTAAATACTTTATTTATTTTTTTTCTTGCGGAATTGCAGAAGTACGTATGCAGCCAGCAGCACAACAGCTCCAATAATAATTGGTGTAATATAAGGTTTTGCATATGTTTCAATATTTTCCCAATGATCACCTAAACGCATTCCCAGCAACAGAAATAAGACGGTCCATGGAATAATCGCTGCAGTCGTATAAAGGGTGAATTGGCCAATTGGCATTCTTGCAAGCCCGGCTGGAATCGAAATAGCATGTCTGACAACAGGGATAAACCGAGCCAGAAAAATCATGCCCGTCCCATATTTAAGAAACCATTTTTCAGAAGCATCCACATGAGAGCTTTTGATTAAAATATACTTCCCGTATCTGTCGATAAATGGTCTTCCGCCATACAGCGCAATCCAATATAAAAACAGTTGGGCAATCGTTCCGCCGATAACACCGGCAATGAGAGCACCGAAAAAATTAATATGGCCAGAATGGATTAAATAGCCTCCATAGCTTAAAACAATTTCACTTGGTATTACTTCGACCATTAAACCTAAAGCTATACCCATATAGCCTAAGGATGATAAAAAGTCAAAGATTGTATGTACTAGTTCAGACACTTACATCTCTCCCGCTTATTGAAAATATTTGTATTTTATTTGTAGAATAGACAATCATTAGTATACATGACGTGTAAGAAAAAATGAAATAAGAATTTAGGATGAAAGATTAATAGGTGAATACCTAAAGGAATAATAGTCCATTTACCTTAAAATTATCTTAACATCCCAATTAAGAAAAAAGGGCAAAAAAACTGAAACATATTAACACTATGCTCGTATATAATAAGACAACATATTATTGAAACCCAAAAGGGAGGACAAAATGAATTTCCACAAAGAAGTAACTCATGATGAAAGAATATTTGCCATGCTTATTTATGTTTCCAGTTTTTTTACAGCATTTCTTGGTCCATTAGTTATTTATTTAATAAAAAGTGATTCAGAATTTGTAAAATATCATGGTAAAGAGTATTTTAATTTCCTTATCTCGTACGCCATTTACAGTTTTATTAGCTGGTTGCTGATTTTTGTGCTTGTCGGCTTTGTTCTAATGCCAATCGTTGCACTTCTTGGCTTCATCTTTACGATTATAGCTGCTATTAAGTCATATGAAGGTTCTGATTATCGTATACCTCTTACCATTCGTTTTATTAGGTAACTGGAGAAAAAGAGACAATTTTTTAACTAAGGAATTTTCTTTTAAGATTAGTTGCCGTTAAAAATGCTCGGTTTGGGAGCAACTATATATTCTGATGCGTTTTTAAGACTTCTTCTTAACGAAGAAAGTCTTTTTTTTTTCCTTTCATGAGCTTAATCGATTATGATAGTTAAGAATGAAGGTAAGAGAAAGAAGGATAGAAATGAAGGAAAATATCGGTTTAGTGCTGGAAGGGGGAGGCATGCGCGGGGTTTATACTGCCGGTGCGCTTGAGTGCTTTCTGGAGCATAATGTCTATTTCCCATATGTAATCGGAGTTTCAGCAGGGGCAAGCTATGGGGCCTCTTATATGTCTCAGCAAGCTGGCAGAAACAAAAAGGTAAGCTTGGATTATGTTACAGATCCAAGATATATGTCATGGCGAAATTTTCGACAAACAGGTCAATTCTTCGGGATGGACTTCATTTACAATCAGATTCCTAACACGATGGTTCCGTTTGATTATGAAGCGTTTTATGGCAATGAAGCAGAATTTAAAATTGGTGCAACAGATATTCAAACAGGCGAAAGTGTATTTTATGGCAAACAAGATTATAAAGAGGAGCTCCTAAAAGCTTTGGAAGCCTCTAGCTCTCTGCCATTTTTAGCACCCGTTGTTGATTTCAAAGGGAGGAAACTGCTAGATGGCGGCATTTCCGATCCGATTCCCTTAAAAAGGGCGCAAGAGGATGGCTTTAAAAGAAATGTTGTCATTTTAACAAGGAATCTCGGTTATCGTAAATCTAAATCACGTTTTGCTTTTTTTGTGAGACGAAAGTATCCCCAATTCAAAGGATTGCAGCAAGCAATGGAAGCAAGATACAAATTATATAATGAAACACTGGAATATGTGGAACAGGAAGAGAAAAAAGGAAATATCATGGTAGTAAGACCGCAGGAAAAGCTGGTCGTTGGACGCATGGAGAGAAATCCGCAAAAGCTGGAAAATCTATACATGCAAGGCTATCGCGATGCCAAGGCAGCTCTGGGAAAATGGAAAGAGCAACAATTTATTTAAAGTTAGAAACCCCAATGGTAATATTCCCATTGGGGTTTTTCGATTAGTAGAAGAGTCAAAAACCTAGTATCTTCATTTTGCCAATTGCCAAAAATTCACGAATAGTAAGCGGGATAATAACAGAAGCGGGTGTTTTAGCTGCAAGAGGATAGGCCTTCATCCCTTTTTTCTCGGCTATAGTGACAGCCCTGTATAGGTGGAAGTCGCTGCTTGCGATAACCGCTTCTGTAATATTATATAAATCCATGCTGTTTTGCAGGTTTTCATACGTCGATGTAGACTGATCTTCTAAAAGGATTTTATCTTCTGCAATATTATTTGCGAGCAGATAGTTTTTGAGAGCCGCAGCCTCTGTTATATTTTCGCCATTTCCTTTGCCTCCTGTAACAACGATTTTTGCCTGTTTATTATTATTCCAGTAGGAAATAGCAGCATCAGCCCGGTTTTTTAATACTTTGGACAACTCGTCACCATCCACCTTTGCTCCGAGAATAATAATATAAGGAATACCTTCAGGGGGAACAGCAGAAGCAGTTCTTTTCATCTTCACATAATAATAAGACGTAGAAGCAAGCAATAGAACAGCACAAAAAATAATAACGAATTTCATTTTTTTCAAAAATATCACTCCAATCAATCATAGATGATAGAGGCTGTTAATAGAATATAGAATACTAGATTATAACGGAAAATATCAGTAAGGAGCCATGTTTGTGATGAATATAGAAAAGTACTACAGACAATCAGCCACTGCCTTCTTAAACGCGAGCCTTATTAGCTGTATTCCAGTCATCTTCTTTATTGCACTGTTCATTAGCGTTAAGCTGAATCGTCTATTTCTTCTTCTAATCATACCATTTTGCTTATACAGCATTACAGCGTTTGCCTCTTATTTAATTCAAAGAAGGCGCTGTGAGAGGCTTACAGATACATTGGAGGCGCAGAAGGTTACCTCTATTCTCCAATCGAAGACGGTCTTGTTATCCTTTTTACCTGCACCTTCTTTAAGAATGCTTATCTTTGATAGTGAGGGCACAGTGCTCGGCGAGATTAGGGATGACAAATTTACGTTATTTCGATGGTATTTGCCGCCGTTTTTCGATATATTCACAGCAAAAACGTATGGGTTCTATAATGGGGAAAACATGCTGCAATATCAGTTTACAGTCAAAAAACAATGTGTTGAAATTAGAAACAGAAAAAAACAGCTTATCAGCAAGTTGGAAGAGAAGCGGACAGACAAAGCAACGAAAACTGTTTATAAATATGAAAAAAAAGAGCTGTGCTTGAAAAGATCGCTTGCTTTTACCGATTATTGTTTAGAAGATGAACGAGGCATTGCCATTGTAAATGTCAAAAAGGGATGGATGCCAAAAGATTGGCAAAAGCGATTTCTAGATCCGAACCATCCTGTTGTTTCCATCCATCATTCTGCTTCTAATAAGGATATTATTCATATTTATGCCATATTGGCAAAAATATTTGCTTATAAGGATCATTAATAAAAATACTTGATTGGTGAATTGCTCCTTTCAAACACATATGGAATAAAGTTAAGGCTGGCAAAGTGATTGCCAGCCTTAACTTTATTGATAGCTTTTCAATACAATTGCCGAGTTATGGCCGCCAAAACCGAAGGAATTAGATAATCCAATTGTTATTGGCGCTTTTCTCGCTTCGTTTGGCACATAGTCCAAATCACAGTCAGCGTCATTCTTTTTCAAGTTGATAGTTGGCGGAATAAGCTGATGCAAAAGACTTTTAATAAGAGCGACTGCTTCTGCACCGCCTGCTGCGCCCAACATATGGCCAAGCATTGATTTATTTGCTGTTACAGGTATGCGATAGGCATCTTGGCCAAACAGTTTTTTGATCGCAAGCGTTTCTGATAAATCACCAACCTTTGTGCTTGTTGCATGGGCACTGATTACGTCAACATCTGCAGGTGAAATGTTGGCTTTTCTCAATGCATTTCGCATGGCTGAATAAGCACCTGTGCCTTCAGGGTGGGAAGCAACCATATGATAAGCATCAGAGCTTGCTCCGTATCCAATTACTTCACAGAGGATAGGCGCATTTCGTTTAACTGCATGTTCTAATGATTCTAGCACTAAAATCCCTGCACCTTCACTCATCACAAACCCATCTCGTTCTTCCTCAAATGGACGGCTTGCGAGCTCAGGTTCCTCGTTTCGTGTCGATAGAGCTCGTGCATTTCCGAAACTTGCGAGAGATAATGGGGATATGGCAGCTTCTGCACCACCAGCAAACATAATATCTGCATCATCATTGCGAATCGCGTTAAAAGCTTCACCTATTGACGTATTTCCAATGGAACATGCCGTAACAGGGGAGAGGGAAGGACCTAATGCGCCTAGCCTTATGCTGATTTGCGCCGCAGCTGCATTAGAAATCATCATCGGAACTAGATTTGGACTAACCCTGTTTGGACCTCTGTCATTTAATATATTTACATTATCAATGAGTGTGTTCAAGCCGCCGATTCCTGAACCGACGTATACTCCAAGCCTTTCTTTGTCGACTACTTCCAAATCAAGTTCTGAACTATTTAAAGCTTCTTCTGCTGCCGCTAATGCAAATTGTGCGAAGCGGTCCAGTTTTTTTGCTTCCTTTGCTCCCCATCTGCCGACTGCATCAAAATCTGCAATCATTCCTGCAATAGTTGTTTTGGAATTAGATACATCAAACTGGTCAATTTTGCGAATGCCAGATATTCCTTTAGAGAGATTTTCCCAAAACTGCTCTACATTATTTCCGATTGGTGAGATAACACCCATTCCAGTCACAACGACTCTTTTCATTATACATTCCTCCAAAAGCTTGTTTTTTTCTTTATTTTATCGTTTACTTATCCTATTACAAGTTGTAGTTTATCCTAGTATAAATAGTACTATCTTAAAAAGGAGTGAAAAGAATGAATGACGAGATTCGATTGCGAGCATTATCTGAGTTTCTAAAGATGAAACGGGCAAAGCTTCAGCCGGCGATGGTCGGACTGCCTTTAGGCGGGAGGCGAAGAACAACAGGGCTTCGCAGGGAAGAAGTAGCCCAGCTTGCCGGTGTAAGCACCACATGGTATACATGGCTTGAGCAGGGCAGAGACATAAAAGTGTCCATTTCTGTATTAGAAGCCGTTTCAGATGCATTACGATTGAACAAGGATGAAAAGCGGTATTTATTTGGACTGGCATTGGAGGAGACAAAAAATGCTGGTATTCCAATGGAGGAAGGGGAACTGATTACACCTTCTATAAGGAGAATATTGAGCGAACTTCACTACTGTCCGACCATCATTACAGACAGGCGAAGCTATATCGTCGGCTGGAACGAAGCAGCTGCACAAGTTTTTTTGGATTTTAATATGCTTTCCCTTGAAAATAGAAACTTAATTGAGCTGTTATTTGCTAGAAAAGAATTAAGAGCCCTAGCTGTAAATTGGGAACATTTCGCTAAAGGTTTTCTCTCTATTTTTCGCACGTACTTAGGGCAGTATATGGCAGATGATTGGTACTCTGAGTTTATCGAAACAATGATTGATAAATACCCTGATTTTGAAGTGATGTGGAATGAAAGTGAAGTCAGCTCAGCTCCAGAGGTGATGATTGAATTTCGCCATTCAAAGGCTGGGAAAATGCTGTACAATCTCACTTCGCTTCAGGTTCATGGGATGAATGATTTAAGATGCAGCATCTACACACCAGTAGATGGATCAGGAACAGAGGAAAAGCTGAAGCAGCTGCTTAAAAGGGAGAGCAAATAGCCATTGTGAAACAATTTCCCTTCATATAAAATGAAAGAAAAAGGATAAGAAAGGTGAATACATCATGCTTGACGACTTTTTAGTAAACGGTTTCTTTCTTTTTTTATTTTGCTGCTTTATTCCGCTGTTATTTGTTTTAAGGAATGGCCAAATGGAAAATAAGAAATCACTCCTCATCTTATCATCTTCTGCTGCAATTATAGCATGCATAAGTTTTCCTATTAAGGTTGGTAATGGTATTCTTTTTGATTTGCGATTGGTCGCTCAGATTTTTGGTTCCTTGTATGGAGGTCCCATTGCTGCTCTCGTTTTAGCTTTAGTAAATATATTATACAGAAGCTTGTTTGATGGAATAGGTGTAATCAATACTCTTGTTGTTGCTCCCATTCATTTGATTGGACTGTTATTTGTGCGAAGGTGGTTCTTGCAGAGATCTATTAAGCAGAAAGTCTTTTACAGCTTTTTAATCGGGATTTTTTCTACGATAATTACTTTAGCGGCAGTCAGATGGGTGTCTGGTATTGGTATTCCTATTAAGCTCGCATTGCAATATGCGCTAATCCAATCTATCGTATTATGCTTAATTATTTATGTAGTAGAGGTCATTCAAAAACTGTGGAACGTTCAAAATAAAATATTTCAAGCTCAAAAGATGGAAACAGTCAGTCAACTGGCAGCTTCCATTTCCCATGAAGTACGAAATCCGTTGACATCTGTAAAGGGTTTTATGCAGCTTTTGCAGGAAACGGCTTTAAATGATAATCAAAAAAATTATTTAGACATATCGTTAAGTGAGCTTGACAAGGCAGTTAAGGTAATTGAGGACTATCTGGCATTTGCTAATCCCAACCCAATGGATGGAATAGAAGCATTAAACGTGGAAGAAGAAATACAGCGAATCACTCAGGTGCTTCATCCTCTGGCGAATAAGAGCTCCATACGTATGGAAGTGGAGACAAGCACCATACATATTATGGGCAACCAGCAATATTTCAGCCAATGCCTTGTGAACATATGCAAAAATGCAATCGAGGCAATGGAGGAGCACTCCAGCGGCATTCTTGTGATAAAAACAATAAAACAAAAACAAGAAGCCGTGATATCCATAAGTGATACAGGTATTGGCATGAGTAAGGAGGAAGTGTCAAGATTGGGAGAACCATATTATTCTACAAAAGGAAAAAATGGCACTGGTCTTGGTATGATGTTTGTATACAATTGTATAAAAGAAATGGGAGGGAGCATTCAAGTTGAAAGTGAAAAAGGAAACGGCACTAAATTTGTAATTCGGCTCCCGATATTATATCCTGCAAAACTAGAAAAAACGGATCAAGCTTCTTGATCCGTTTCTTTTTTTGTATGCAGCTCTTTTAATCACCGGCAACATTATTTGTTGGCTTGCTTAGCCTCTCGATAACTTTACGTTTTCTGTAAAACATCTCGCCTGTTTCGGCTATGTCGTGAATCATCGAGCGGTTGGAAAAGGCGCCGAATACAATCCCGAAGACCGGCACCATCTGAAATAGCTTTTTCCAGCCGAAAGCATCCCGATAGGCGAATACAACCTCTTTCCAGCCTTGCATTTCAAGGACAACCTCTCTTTGAACCTTCTCAGAATTATCATCAAAATGGGATAGCTGGTCCAGAATGGTGTTTTTGCCCATAACGTCTGCAGAAACATATTGTAGGCATTTAATAATAAAGATTCTTTCTTTTTTTTCATTTGGATTATAGCCATAACAAATGGCGATGTCTTGAAGAATTTTTATTTGCATCGACAGCAGCAAGGGAATATCGATGCCTAAAGTAAATAAGCCGCCAATCCCTGTACTTGCACCTTGTAATGTTGCTATTGTTTTTCGGCTTTTTGTGAGCTTTCCGACGGCTGCTTTCATTTCAACGAGGGGGAGATCCTTTACTTCTTCAAAATTTTCAACGTTAAGATGCTTATAATATTTTTTGGAAGAAGAGATGTCGCTCAGCAATTTTCCGCCGCTTTGAATGTAATTTCCCATTTCATCAAGCAATTGGCCGATTTTATTTTGAATGAAAGCAGGTGTTAATTTATCAATCAACTTGAAGGGCAGCCGGCTTAGCTTTTCCCAAAACCAAAGACCGCTTTGATCCTTCTCCCATTTCTTCACTTCATCCAATTCTTTTAATAAAAAAGCTTCATTTTCTGTCATACATTAGCTCCATTCTTACTAAATATTTTTCGTTTGTTTATTGTTAATACGTCTAATACTATCAATAAGTTACATTTATTTTCTCAAATAAATGCACTAAAAAAATTGAAGCAGAGTAGTTGCATTATGCGTATATCTAGTGTAAACTAGCAACAATTAAATAGTAAAGGACCACGACGTTGTGGTCGCCTTCGGGGTAGGGTGAAATTCCCAACCGGCGGTGATGAGTGTATAAATACTCTAAGCCCGTGACCCGGCTTATGAATAATAAGACGGTGGATTTGGTGAGAAACCAAAGCCGACAGTATAGTCTGGATGGGAGAAGGCAAACAGAAGCTGCTATCATTCTAAAATGGAATGAAAGTGTGTTTAGTATGAACAGGTGTATTTTCAGGTACGCTTTTTTGACGATGACTTTTTAGTTAAAAATCAAAAAAAGCTGCTCTTTTTTGGCGTAACCTTTAAAATATGAAGCCGCTTATTTGTTGTACAATCTCCCGTATAAATATTTATACGGGATTTTTTATTTTTATTTGATTTATCAACTGTAGGCAGGCATTGCATGATTTTATGAAGGAATGGTCAAAATGAAAAAAACTGGATTACATACAGCAGCGGTTTATATTTTGTTCTCATTAATAACTAAACTAGATTTGCTTTTAAACGCCCCAATTATGGTGTTAAGGCAGCTATTTAATAAAAATCCTGCAATATTAACTAGAGGAGGAAGCTTATTGTTTACTGGTATTGTCGAGGAAACGGGTGTGGTAAAAAATATTTCAAAAACTGGCAAAACCCTTGTCCTTGCCATACAAGCGAAAGTCATCATGGAAGATATGAAATTAGGGGACAGTATTTCTGTAAACGGAGTTTGCCTTACTGTTACTAGCTTCAAACAACATGAATTCACAGCAGATGTAATGCCCGAAACCTTTAAGGATACATCTCTATCCCGCCTGACAAATGGTTCGTTTGTCAACCTAGAAAGGGCTATGGCAGCAAATGGCAGGTTTGGTGGTCATTTTGTAACAGGCCATATAGATTGTGTTGGCAGAATATTGGAGAGAAAAACTATCGAAAACAGCATCAGCGTGGAAATAGAAGTCCCAGAACAATTCTCTCATCTTATTTTAGAGAAGGGATCTATTGCAGTGGACGGAACGAGCCTGACCATTTTCGAGACGAAAGACCATTCTGTAGGTGTAAGCATCATTCCCCATACTTCTTCCGAGTCGGTTGTCGGTAAGAAGCAGGTCGGAGATATCGTAAATCTTGAATTTGATATGATGGCAAAATATTTTTATTCGTTTATGAACAGAGACAAGGCAAACAGCAGCCGTGCCAGCAACATTACCCCTGACTTTTTGAAGGAAAACGGCTTCTATTAAGGCAAAACATTTAAACTCAAAAAAAGGGGGAAATAATATGTTTCATTCCATTGAAGAAGCGTTAGAAGATTTAAAAGCAGGTAAACTGATCATCGTAACAGATGATGAAGACCGGGAAAACGAAGGGGATTTAGTCGGTCTGTCGGAGTTAGTGACACCTGATATGATTAACTTTATGGCAAAAGAAGGCAGAGGGCTTATCTGTGTTCCGATAGAAAAGGAGCTTGCAGACCATCTTGAACTGTCGCCGATGGTAAGCAACAACAATGATCCTCGTGGGACAGCTTTCACAATCAGTATAGACCATAAAGACACAACGACAGGAATCAGCGCTTTTGAACGGGCACTGACAATTGAAAAAATGGTAGAAAAAGATGCCAAAGCTGCTGATTTTACTAGACCAGGTCATATCTTTCCTCTAATTGCACACAGCGGTGGAGTTCTTTCAAGAAATGGCCATACAGAAGCAGCGGTTGACTTGGCAAAATTGGCTGGCAGTTTCCCGTCTGGTATTATCTGTGAGATTTTAAAAGAGGATGGGACGATGGCTAGAGTAGATGACTTAAAATTAATAGCTCAAAAGTTCGATTTGAAAATGATTACAATAAAAGACTTAGCAGAATACAGACAAAAAAGAGAAGATGAAAAGGAGACAGTAAAATGACTAGAATATTCGAAGGTAATTTAATTGGAAGCGGCTTAAAGGTAGGAATCATCGTTTCAAGATTTAATGAGTTCATCACAACACGACTATTATCAGGTGCTGAAGATGCTTTGAAGCGTCATGGTGTGGAAGCAGAGAATATTAATGTTGCATGGGTGCCAGGAGTATTTGAGATTCCTCTTGCTGCGAAAAAGCTAGCTGAAACAAATAAATACGATGCAATTATAACTTTAGGTACAGTTATTCGCGGAGCGACTCCACATTTCGATTTTGTCAGCAATGAAGTAGCTAAAGGGGTTGCAAGCACGTCTCTTGCAACAGGAGTACCAATTATCTTTGGCGTATTAACAACGGAATCGATTGAACAAGCGATTGAGCGCGCAGGTACAAAGGCTGGAAACAAAGGCTGGGAAGCTGCAACTAACGCTATTGAAATGGCGAATCTATATAAAGAAATGGTTTAACATATAAAGGATATAATCTTAGTTATTGGCCAAATTCTTTTCTGGAAGCGGAAAGGGATTTGGCCAATTTTATTGTAAAAGGATTGGCAAAGTAATGGAAATCTGCTATCATATTCAATTGTGGCTCACCTAAAGTGGTAAGTAGTTTTTGGACTGAAATTTATGTTCAAAGAAGTAAAACTTCTATAGAGTGATGCGGGTAGGGAGAGGGCTATATTTAAACAGGTTTAATAAATGAAAAACTATATAACAGAATTCTTTAAAATGAAAGAAAGCGAAGCTACTTTCAAAGGGGAATTTTTTGCAGGTCTGATTGGGTTTTTTACAGTTGTCTATATTGTCGCTGTCAACTCGCTTATTTTATCAGAGGCTGGAATTCCACTTGAAGCTGCTATTATCGCGACCATCTTGACATCTGTTTTCGGCTGTTTGTTGATGGGGTTTCTAGGGAATGTACCGGTATTGCTTGTACCAGGAATGGGCATTAATGCGCTTTTCTCGTATACAATCGTTCAGTCAATGGGATTGAGCTGGCAGGAAGCGCTTGCTGTCGTGTTTGTTTCAGGGCTTTTGTTCATGCTGATTGCGTTTACAAAGCTGGCAAGCATTGTTAGTCAGTCCATACCATCTTCCCTTAAAGAATCGCTTACAGTTGGACTTGGCTTATTTTTGATGCTAATTGGCCTCGAAAAGGGCGGAATTGTCCAAAAAGGCAGTAATTCTATTATTGCACTTGGTTCCTTTAGTGATTTGCATGTATTGGCAACAGTCATTACATTAATCATCAGCATTATCTTATTTTTAAGAAATGTAAAAGGAAACTTCCTGATTACTATCTTAGTTGGAACATTGATTTCATGGATGTTCGGTTTGATAGACACAGGAGCTGCTGGCGATTCAGTACAGTTAAAGGATTATTGGAGTGTATTTGGTCATATGTCCTTTGATAAGATTATTACGATACCATTTTGGGTAGCGGTGTTCTCTTTATCAATGGTATTAGTTTTCGAAAATATTGGACTCGTTTCCAATCATGTTCAATATATCGGAAAACCGGAACGTTTTAAACGAGCTTTTCAAGCAAATGCTGTATCTGTTTTTCTGTCCGGCTTTTTCGGCAGCAGCCCAACTGTATCTACGGTTGAAAGCACTGCTAGCATGGCTGCAGGTGGGAAAACAGGCCTGACATCTGTTACGACAGCGGTGCTTTTCATTTGCTCTGCTTTCTTTATCCCTGTGATAAAGCTGATTCCGAATAGTGCTGTTGCACCGATTCTTATTATTATCGGCGGGCTGATGCTGCAAAATATTCGTAATCTAGATCTTAAGGATTTAAGTGAAAGTTTTCCAAGCTTTTTTATCATTGCGATGATTCCTTTCACTTACAGCATTGCAGATGGAATGGCAATTGGATTTATTTTATATCCAATCTTGAAAATAGCGCTCGGAAAAGCAAAAGAAGTATCTTTACCTTTATACTTCATTTCTTCCTTGTTCCTAATAAATTTTGTCCTTCAATATACACACTGATAATAACTGGCTTCTATAGGTTTTATGCCTATGGCGGCCAGTTTTTATTGAAGATATTGGGGAAAATCTGCCACATAAATTTGGGCTGAGCTAAATTACCCATTATAATAGAGCATATAGTCACTTTTTAGAAATGCTACAGAGTTCGACAGCCTTTGAAGGCCTTGTTTATTAGAATAATACTAAATATTTTGAAATGAGTAGAAAAGAAGTTCGGAGGTATTTCAATGGAAGTTTTTGTGGCTAGGCAGCCGCTGTTCAACAGAATGGAAGAAGTGTACGGTTATGAATTGTTATATCGAAATAACGAAGTTAATATGTTTCCAAATATTGACGGAGACCATGCGACAGCAGATGTTATCATAAATAGTTTTTTAAATATAGGCATAGAAAAGTTATCGGATGGAAAACCTTGTTTTATTAACTTTACAGAAAATCTTTTGGATCTAGGGCTGCCTACATATTTTCAACCGAGAGAAATCGTGATAGAGATATTAGAAACTGTCGAGCCAAGCAGAAAAATAATCAATATATGCAAAGAGTTAAAGGCGTTAGGATATAAAATTGCGCTGGATGATTATATTTTTGACAATACAAATCCATATGCCTATGAATTGCTTATCACGGGCAGATATCATTAAAGTTGATTTCATGAATACGGATGAAGCTGCAAGGATTGAAATTGAGACCCTCGCCAAACAGCTTGGCAAAGAGATGGTTGCTGAAAAGCTTGAGACTAGGGAAGATTATGAGACAGCAAGGACTGCCGGCTATCATTATTTTCAAGGTTATTATTTCTCAAAGCCTTCTATCATGTCTACACATGATGTACCTGCTTATATTCATACATATTATGGTATCTCCAAACATATTCGTTCCATTGATCCAGACATTGATATGATTTCTAATTTGATTGAACAGGATATTTCTTTATCGTACAAGCTCCTTAAATTAATTAATACACTAGGTTTTGGCCTTAAGCATAAGGTTACAAGCATCAGGCAAGCGATTGTTCTTATCGGGCTGATGGAACTGCAAAAATGGCTGTACGTTCTGGCTGTAAGAGAAAAAGACTGGAATAATGGAATTTCGTATGAGATTATGTCTAACTGTCTTATAAGGGCGAGAATGTGTGAGTCTGTTGCAAAACTCATACCAGGGAAAATCAATACCTCCGGACATTTCTTGACAGGAATGTTTTCATTAATGGATTCAATCTTGAATCTTGATATGGAAGAGATATTAGTTCAAGTTCCCCTTGATGAAGCAATCATGGATGCGCTCTCTGGAAAAAGCAATACACAAAGGGATGTGCTTGATCTAGTGCTTGCAGTCGAAAAAGCAGACTGGGTTCAAATTAGCAAAGGCTGCAGAAAGCTTGGGATTGAGGAAAAAGACTTGTTCAAAGTATATGCAGAATCCCTTAATTGGGCAAAAGAATTAATGGAAGACAAAAAAATGTAATGAAGAGCCTGTGTCCTAAAGCTAAACAAAAGGACATAGGCTTATTTATTTAGCGAATGTCCATAAAACAATGGTTTTATGATTGCAATAATGGCAACTGCAGAAGTACAATGTAACATATAAGTTAACGTTGGAGGAAATTACAGATGAATATTAAACTTACTAAATGCCACGGAAGCGGGAATGATTTCTTGATAATCGACGAGATTTCCAATCCTAGCTATTCCTTCTCAGAAGAAGACCGCGCAAATTTGGCCATTGCCTTTTGCGACCGCAGCTCCCAATTAGGAGCAGACGGAATATTGTATGTGATGCCGAGTGATAAAGCAGATGCCCGCATGAGAGTTTTTAATGCAGATGGGTCAGAAGCATCTATGTGCGGCAATGGGATACGCTGTGTTGCCCGCTATGTTTGTGAACTTCTTGATGTGAAAGAAGCGGTTATAGAAACAATGAAAGCGAATCTTGAAGTGAACAACGAAGCAGACATTTTCCCAGAGATTCCAACATATTTGGTGGAGATTTCCCCCGTTTCCTTCCAAACAACAGATTTGCCATTACGTATCGAGCAGAAGACGCTTTTAAATGAAAAGATTGAAAGCCTTCATCCGGAGCTTACATTTACTGCCTTAGCTGTGCCAAATCCTCATCTGATTGCAATTGTCGACAAAGAGACAATCGAATCTTCGGTGCAAGAAGAGATAAGCAGCTATGTAAATGGACCTAATGAACTTTTCCCTGATGGAGTGAATGTCAGCTTCGTTTCTATATTAGACAAAGGCAATATTTATGTTCGCACATATGAGCGTGGCGTTGGATTTACAAATGCATGCGGAACAGCTATGTCAGCATCATCACTTGTGTCCATCTTAAACGGCTTCAATAACACAGGTGAATTTATCGAGGTCTACAATAATGGCGGAAAAGTCCGCTGTTACGTTCATGAAAATGATGGCAAGTATCGTATTGATCTTATCGGCAATGCAACATATGTTTATGAAGCAGGTGTGGAAGCGGATCTTAACAATCTAAGTGATTTTATTCTTCATGATAAAGTTGTCAATGAACAGGAAGAGTCTCAGTACAGTAAACTGCAGGAAGCAGCACAAACATACTTAAAAGAAAAGCTTGTATAAAATTTTGCCTGGAAGGACTTGCCTTCCGGGTTTTTTAATTGGTAATAATGTTTATCGATTGGAAGAATCTAAAACAGCAACAGCAGTATTTTTTTCTTCCTTTCATCAAAAAATAAGTGCCTAAACTAATGGAAAGAAGGCAATAAACAATGGCAAAATTACTATATATTACAGCACATCCGCACGACCATTCCCAATCCTTCAGCATGGCTGCAGGACAGGCATTTATTGAATCATACAAAGAGCAGAATCCAAATGATGAAATTGTTCATATCGATTTGTATAAGGAAAACATTCCTGAAATCGACAGTGATGTGTTCAGTGGATGGGGCAAGCTTCAATCAGGAAAAGGGTTTGATGAGCTTTCTAATGAAGAAAAGTCTAAAGTAAGCAGACTGGCTGAATTAAGTGATCAATTTGTGGGCGGCGATAAATATGTTTTCGTCACACCGATGTGGAACTTTTCTTTCCCACCTGTTATGAAAGCATATATTGATTCTGTTGCTGTTGCAGGGAAGACCTTTAAGTATACAGATCAAGGTTCTGTCGGATTGCTGACAGACAAAAAGGCCCTTCATATTCAAGCTCGCGGAGGCATCTATTCAGAAGGTCCAACAGCCGATTTAGAAATGGGTCACCGCTATTTAAACGCTATTATTAAGCACTTCTTTGGGGTGCCGACATTTGAAGGTCTGTTTATTGAAGGCCATGCAGCAATGCCGGATAAGGCGCAGGAAATCAAGGAAAACGGCATAGCACGAGCAAAGGATCTGGCAAAAACTTTTTAATTTAATGGAGCTGCATTTTAATGCAGCTCTTTTTTTATGGTATAATTTGTAATAAACAGCTAGGAAAATGAAGGAGGTAAACAGCTTTGAATTCTTTTTTTGTGTACCTTATTATCATATTAGCAGTTGCAGGGGATTTCTTCTTATTGGATAGAAATCGTAAAAGATGGGGCTGGATGGATAAATGGTCTAGCAAAGGAAAAATTTTGTTTTTTGCTGTTATTTTACTATCCTCTGTTGTCGTGTATTTTGGGTTAAGTGTAAAGTATATATAAGTTGTTTAGATTTGAAAGGGCTTCCTAGTTCATTTACTTACATATTCATACTTTAATTAGTCCTGGTGATTTCTTGGTTCGCCAAAGCATAAAAACAGGCGATTTGAGGAATCTTAAAGAAAAAAAGGACTGAAACAATGAAACCAATTGTCCCTTTCGAACCAATCGTAACGGAAACTATACCTACAGGTGATAACTGGATCGCCCAAGTGAAATGGGATGGCACAAGAATACTAACATACCATGAATTTGGTGAAACAAAGCTCTTTAATCGTAAATTAAATGAGCGGACTAAACAGTATCCAGAACTGATCGATACAACTGCTTACTTTTCAGCAGCTTCTTTTATTTTGGACGGAGAATTGATTGCTTTAAAGGAAGGGAAGCCATCTTTTTACGAAGTAATGAGACGGGATCGGCTAAAAAGTGTCGGCGTTAATGGAGGAATGCTAGAACAAGTGCCAATAACCTATATGGTATTTGACATAATACAGCTAGATGGCGAGTTGCTGACAGGTCATAGTCTTGCAGAAAGGCAGGAGCTTTTAAAGAAGTACTTTATACCGAATGAGCATGTGCAGCTTGTCGAAAGCTTTCACGACAAGGAGGGGCTGCTGCAAGCCTGCCTTAGCAATGATTTAGAAGGGGTAGTTTTTAAGGATTTGACAAGCAGCTACTCCATTGGAGGCAAGGATAAGCGCTGGCTGAAAAGAAAAAAACAACATGACTTGATTGCTGTTATAGGCGGAGTAACATATAAAAATGGTGTAGCCAATTCCCTGCATCTTGGTCTTTATGATCAAACAGATCATTTGGTTTATATCGGCAGTGTCGGCAATGGCAAATTAACAAATAAGGATTGGGCAGAACTCACAAAAATTCTTAAAACCATTGAAACTGGCAACTGCCCTTTTGCGAGTATGACAAACAAAAGCAATATGGTTTGGTTAAAGCCGCTGCTTACAGTGAAGGTCAGTTTTCTAGAATGGATTGAGAATCATACATTAAGACATCCTATAATTGAAGCATTCGTAACAGCAGATCCCCTGGAGTGCAGAATGGAAAATTAGTTTTTTTAAAGCGTTGCGAGTCTCATGCAACGCTTTATTAGGAGTGTTGCAATGCGCCCTTGAGCAAGCGAAGCTTTTTTGTTTCCAGATAACTAAAATAAGAGTAAAGAAGCATATCATCAAATACAGTTCTTATAAGCTTTTCCATTTTTAGTTTTACCTGGTCTTCACATAACGGATCTTGATAGACTCGTCCGTAAGCCATAGCATCATATGTGTCAATGATGCGAATCATCCTCGCAAAAAGAGGTATTTCTTTGCCTTTTAATCCGTAATAACCGCTCCCATCTATATTCTCATGATGATATAAAATAGTATTTAAAAATTCATCGGAAAAGATTTGTCTGTCCTCCAACAGCTGTCTACCATACAGAGTGTGACGCTTAAGCTCCCGCATTTCCATTTCAGTCAGCTTTTCCTTCTTGTTAAGCAAGGAAGGGTCGATTTTCAGCTTCCCTATGTCATGTAAAGCCCCCATATAAAAAATCTTCGCAGATGAACCCATACCAATAAAAGCACTAAACTGATGCAGTTCGTCAGCAACGCGCATGGAGTGTCCTAATGTCCTGCGGCAATGTTTCAATAATTTGCATGTTAAATCCTGAATATGGTTATTCAAAGCATGATTCCTCCTTCATAAGAAAGGTTAACAAGTCTTCTATGCAAGAATAGCATGTAAATGGCATAAGTTGATGCTCTCAAACGGAACGAATCGTTTTACATTTGAGATAATTCTTTGCCGGGATTTATTTTTAATATATAAAAATCTAAGAATGTATTGCTTTAACAGAAATTTTTCAATTTTTATACGATAAAAACAAGTATTAAAGAATTAATGATAGATAATGAAAAGCTGCATTTCATTATTGGGATGAAGCTAACTTAATCCTCATTGTAAAATGTAGATTGTTATTAATTTCATTCACATTCAATTCCTTATTTTTTAATCAATAAGCACCCTCTTTCATCAAAATTTCTAGCTTTTTCAACATTTGCTTATTGTTCAAAAAGTTGGGATTTGGTTACGAATTTTTGGCTGTGTTTGGAAATAAGCAACAAGTATTTCAAAGGGGAGTCAATAATTGATGGCTACAATAGCACTTTTAGACAATAATCCGCGTGCAAGAGAGAAAATGCGACAAATGCTGAGAGAAGACCAGTCCTTTCAAATTATTGCAGAAGGACAAGATGGCAGATTTGCTCTGCCAATTAAGAAGGCTCATAACCCGGATGTCTTTATTATTTCAAGCTTAATGCCTAATGTTGATGGCATAGAAGCAGCGAAAGAGCTATTGGATGAAGATCCAGCAGCGAAGATTATTATGCTGTTTCAGGAAGATGAGGAAAAAGACTTTAATGCCTCATTAAGAATTGGTGTAATGGGGTTTGTCAAAATGGAGAAAATAGAGATTTGGCTGAAGGAGGCAGTTAGAAGTCTGCTAGCTGAGAAAAACTATATGGACCCGTTTATTACAAGCAAGGTGCTGCAGCAATACCGTCATATAACACAGCGGAATGATAATAATTCGGCTGGTCTTCATATCTTTTCAAAACGAGAGCTTACTGTTCTTCAGCTTCTCGCAAAGGGAAAAAGCAATTTTGATATAGCGGACGATCTTCAAATCAGTGATAAGACGGTTAAAAACCATATTAGCAGTATATTAAAAAAGTCTAGGACAAAAAGCCGGACTAGGGCTGTTGTCAAAGCAATTAAGTACAGATGGGTCAATCTTTGATAAGGCGTTTAATAAAAAATCTTAGTAACTACATTCAAAAACTGGTCTATTCTGCATTAATTTCATTAAATTAAACAAAATAGAATATATCTTTGGCATAAAGGTGATGTGGATGAATCGATTTTATAAACGTTATTCTGACTTAATTTTTCAGCTGCTTAGTGAAGATAAGTGGAACAGCCTCGCGGTTCTTTCGGATAAAACAGGTTTTTCAAAAACGACCATTTGGCGTGATTTAGAGTTTTTGGAAAGTATCCTGCCGGAGGATTGGGTTTTTGAAAAGAATGAAACATTTGGAGTAAGGCTTATCAAGCCGGAGAATGGAACGCTGGAAAATCTATTGGGACAAATCAGAGAAAAAAACACGTATTTGCACACATTGAAGATCATTTTATTAAATGATGGAGTTGATGTTTCGCAAATATGTCAGGAAGTCCATATCAGCAGATCAACCGCTTATAGGCATCTTGAAAAGCTGCAGGAAGTTGTCGAACAGGCAGAAGTAATGCTGACTGCGAGTCCCTTCCGTTTGGTCGGGGACGAGAAGAAGATTCGTCGTTTCATTATGCAATATTTGGACTTCATGTCCTTTGAAACAAATATTGTGAAGGAAGGGCTTGATGCCGTTAAGTTCCAAGAGCATTTAGTCAGGCTGTTTTCCAACTTTTCCATGTCATACAGAACCGGGGCGCTGCACAGACTGACTATTATTCTGTTTATAGCCAATCATCGGGCTTCAATGGGTCATTATATTTCTTATCCTGATAAAGTGTTGAATACACATGCTGGAAGCAAATACTTCGAATTAACTAAACTGCTGTCGCCATATATGGTCAAATGTCCGCGCAGAGAGGTTCAGCTCCAGGAAATCCTTTATTTTTCCATATTTATAATGAGCGAGGAAAGGCCACTTAACCGAACAAAGCATCTAAAATATATTCATAGCTCGATGAAAACGGAAAGAGGCTATCCAATGGCTCAATATTTGGCAAAGCTTGATCGGTTTATTGGTTTTCCGATTTCACAGGATGATATTTTCTTGTTCCACTTGTATCAGTCACTAAAGCGAATATCTGTTGAAACGGAATTTGAGACAGAAACAGTGAAAAATTCTGCTCTGCAATACTTAGATTTTTTTGAAGAGAACGAGCTTTTTCAAGCAATAGAAAAGCTTGCTGAGGAATGCCTGACTCCATACTCACTCCTATTTAAAAAGCTTGATACACTTGAGATTTTCTCCTTAGTACAAGCAGCTGTAATAAGGAGATGGAACCATCACAAAATCCAAGTAGCTGTTGTGTGTAGAACATACAGTGAAAAAGATTATATTCGTGAAATATTAGCCTATCATTTTGACAGTAAGCTAAAAATATCCAGCTTGGACCCTTCCAGTTTAAATCTGCTGTATATGTATGAGGAGTTTGATTTACTTATATCGGCCGGTGAATTAAATCCTGTAAATACATGTATTGAGCATATACCCAAAATCAATATTTCATCTTTTCCGACTTCTTCTGAATTGAGAGAAATAAGTTACTTTATTGAGCAGCATTTTTTTGAGAATTTAGGAATTACAAAGGAAATGATTTATCCATTTAATGAAACGCTTATGTAAAATTATTATATAAACAAAAAAAGGAGAACTCGCTGGTTCTCTTTTCTTTGTATGCCGTTTCATTTCATGAGTTATTTGACTGAATGAACTGCAGTACAGCTTTTAAGGACTGCTTTTTTTTCGCCTCAAAATAATCTGCAAACGGGTTTATGTTGTTTTTTATCCGCTTTTGTACGGATTTCATTGAGTATGACTGCGGTGTCAAGCTGTCTGTCAGCTCTTCCCAATGAATTGGGCAGGCAACATATCCGCCTTCATTTCCTCTTATAGAATACGGAGCAACAATCGTTTTTCCTTCACTATGCTGGATATAATCAATATACAGGCGGTTATGGCGATTTTTTTTCAAGCGCTCAATCGTAAATAACTTTGGTTCCATAGTTACCATATAATTAGCGATAAATTCAGTAAAGACTCTCGCCTCTTCATATGTGTACGTTTTTTCTGGAAGCGGGATATAAACTTGGATACCTTTATTGCCAGATATCTTTATAAAGGCGATTAATTTTAAGCCGTCCAGAATGGTCTTTAATATTTGGGCCGCTTTAATGGCAAGTGAAAAATGATCTCTTGATGGCGGGTCGAGATCAAATACAATTTCAGACGGCATGCTATCTGACAGAATCGTTTCAAATGGAATATGGAACTCAAATGCAAGCTGGTTGCCAAGCCACATAAGTGTCTGCTCATTATTGCAAACAATGTAATTAATATCCTCCTTCCAGCTTGTCTGGACAAAGGGAGGCGCATACTCTGGACATTGCTTCTGGTAAAAGGAATCGCCAAACAATCCATGCGGGAAACGAATAACAGTTAGCAAGCGGTTATGTAAAAATGGAAGCATCACATCTTTCACTTCTGTTAAATATTCAATAAAGTCGATTTTGCGCAACTCATTACCCGGAAATAATGGCTTATCTGGGTGGGTAATTTGTTGCTCTATGCCAATTTGTTGTAGTAATTTTTCATAGGTGCATTCCTGCCAAGACTTTTCAAAAACAAATTGGAGAAATACTGGATTTTCAATTTGCCCATTGGCAAAGGAAGTAAATTCTAAATCTACACAAATTCCAGGTGTGACTGTCATTACGCCTTTTTCTTCAGACTGTTTATTCTTTTCTAAGATGCCTGATAAGGCGGTTAACTCTTTTGCTGTTAATCCTTCACTGAATTGTCCGACATTTTTGATGTTTCCATTGTCAGAAACACCTACTGAAAAGAGCATATCAGCTTTGCGGTACTCTGTTATTGTAAAGGAAGCAGTATATTTCATAAAACCAGTACTCCTAACAATGTTTATTTACGAAATAGTGTACGCTAGTGAGACTAATTCATTCATTTCCAAGATTTCATTGCATGAAAGACATGCGGAATAGCCAACTTATTAATAAGAAACACACTAACTAAGAAATATTTAGGATTGGAGAATAGATGGTATGCACACAATGTGGAAAGGAAGCATCAGCTTCGGATTAGTTAACATCCCGATAAAACTGCACACAGCAACAGAGGATAAAGATATAAAGCTGCGGACATTGCATAAAACATGTCATGCGCCGATTAAATATGAAAAAAAATGCTCTGCATGTGAACAAGAAGTGGCACCTGAGGATATTGTAAAAGCATATGAATATGCAAAAGGTAAATATGTTGTTCTTGATAAAGAGGATTTGGAAAAGCTCCAAAAAGAAAATGAAGATAAGGCAGTAGAAATTATCGACTTTGTTAAGATGGAAGAGATAGATCCTATTTATTATGATAAATGTTATTATATGTCTTCTGGTGATGGAGGTAACAAAGCTTACGGACTACTCCGTGAGGCATTAATAGAATCAGGCAAGGTCGGTATCGCCAAAATAATCATTCGCTCGAAGGAGCAGCTTGCAGTCATTAGGGTGTATGAAAATACACTAGTAATGGAAACTATTCATTTTCCTGATGAAGTCAGGAAAGCTGAAGATGTCCCTAATGTCCCTGCAGAAGCAACTATCGCCAAAAAAGAGCTGGAAACAGCGATCCTGCTAATTGATCAGCTTACGACAGCTTTTGATCCGACAAAGTATACGGATGAGTACCGTACAGCCCTCCTTGAATTGATTGAAGCCAAGAAAACTGGCCAAGAAATTGTTACAAGTAAAGAAAAGGTGCAAACTTCCAATGTCATGGACCTAATGGCAGCATTGCAAGCATCAATAGACAACACTAAACCGGAACAGCCAGCAGCAGAAGAAAAAAAGGTAAAGACAAAAACAAAAACAAGAAAAAAAGTCGCGAAAGAAGCATAATGCAAGGGGGGATTGCCCCTTTGCATGCTTTTGTTTGACAAATTTTCCTTTTTAGGTAATTATGTCTACAGTTCTATGTAAATGGGCAATCCATTATAAGAAAGGTGAGAATTATTGAATAAAACAGAGCAAATGACATTAAAATATGTAACTACCATATTAACCATAGTCGTATTGTTTATCGTCATGTTTATTTTTGTTGCCTCGAGAATACAGGGAGCGGAAATAATCGCATTTGATCAAGTTATTATTGATTACATTCAGTCTTTTGAAAGTGATGCTACAACCGAATGGACAGTGATATTGACCGATTTAGGCTCAATTAAGTTTATCGCGGTGGCAGTCGTGGTTGGCGCAGTGCTTTTATGCCTTTACAGGAAATTTTCTCTTGCCGCTTTTCTGATTTGTGCACCGGCTCTTGGAGGCTTGCTTAATAAGTTTTTGAAATGGATATTCAAACGGGAGCGGCCGGATATTTTGCCGCTGATTACAGAGCATGGTTACAGTTTTCCGAGTGGACATAGCATGGGTTCCTTAATTTTTTATGGAAGTGCCGCATATGTATTCTTGCATATCTGGAAGACAGCAGGAAAAAAAGCAGCAACGATTATTATTGCATGCTTGGTCATTCTGATGATTGGCATAAGCAGGATTTATTTAGGTGTTCATTACCCGACAGATGTTGTTGGCGGCTTTGCAGTTGGGTTTGCATTTTTGCTAGTATGCATCCTTGTTTTCCGCTATTATGAAGAGAGAAAAAATAAATGACTAGAGGGTAAAAGATGGACCAAAAAATAATACCTGCATCATCAAATTTAAAGGAATTCGAAGCCTTTTTGGAAAGCGATTATGAAGTAGGAGTCTTCTTGGAAATACATATTTCTCAATTGAAAAATATCAGCAAGCTTGCAAGAAGTGCAGGCAAGAAAATGATTTATCATGTGGATTTAATCCAAGGGTTAAAGAGCGATGACTTTGCTACAGAATTTATTTGCCAGGAATTTAAGCCGTATGGACTGATTTCGACAAAATCATCTGTCATTCTAAAAGCTAAGCAAAAGAATGTAATTGCCATACAGCGAGTCTTCCTTCTTGATAGCCACGCCATTGAAAAAAGCATTAAACTGGTTCAAAGGACAAGACCTGATTATATTGAACTTCTCCCAGGGACGATGCCATGGATGATTGAAGAAATTAAACAACGGCTGGATGTTCCGATATTAGCAGGCGGACTAATACGGTCGGAAGCGGATGTCAATAATGCGATTAAAGCTGGAGCAGCTGGCATAACTACTTCCAGACGGACATTATGGGATAAATAGGTTCTTACTATTTTTCTAGAGAAAATATTGTAAATGTGTTGACAGCGTTTTCATAGTAGGTTATGATGAACCTACAAGTTAATAAAACGTGTCGGAGATAAGGAGATGCACACAGATTTTCACATTTTGATGTGATATTTTTCTGTTGTGCTCTCCTTTTTTGCTGTTTTTTAACTTTGTTTTTCATTCGGTGTAAAGGGGGAGATTTTGAATGTCTGCATTTTTAGGTGAAATTATTGGTACAATGATCTTAATCGTTTTTGGGGGAGGAGTAGTTGCGGGCAGCAACTTAAAGAAAACGTTTTCTAATAATAGCGGGTGGATTGTGATAACGGTTGCCTGGGGATTAGCTGTTGCGATGGGTGCTTTTGCTGTCGGCAGTATCAGCGGTGCCCATTTAAATCCTGCCGTAACAATAGCACTTGCTCTTAATGGTGATTTTGCATGGAGCCTAGTGCCTGAATATATCATAGCTCAAATGCTTGGAGCATTTATCGGAGCAGTCATCGTATACTTACATTATTTACCTCACTGGAAGGCAACAGACGATCCAGGCGCGAAATTAGCTGTATTTTCTACAGGCCCGGCAATCCCGCACACATTTTCTAACTTGCTTGGAGAATTAATTGGGACATTCATGTTAGTTTTAGGCTTGCTTTACATTGGAGCTAATTCGTTTGCAGAAGGTTTAAACCCAATCGCAGTTGGACTATTAATTGTTGTAATCGGTATGTCTCTTGGCGGAACAACTGGTTATGCCATTAACCCGGCAAGAGATCTAGGGCCCCGTATCGCTCATGCATTGCTTCCGATAGCAGGCAAGGGAGATTCAAACTGGAAGTACGCATGGATTCCTGTAGTAGGTCCAATTCTTGGAGGCGGATTAGCTTCTGTATTTTATCAATATTTCTATAAAGGAACAGTATCTACTTATTTTTGGCTAGTTATCATCGTAAGTATAGTGGTGTTAGTGCTTGCATTTTTTGGCACAAAAAGCAACAATTCTATTAAAATGAAAAAAGCAGCATAATACTAGTTTTCACATACTAGATTAATTTTTAAAACTAATTAGGGGGTATTTTTGTGGAGAAATATATTTTATCTTTAGATCAAGGGACAACAAGTTCAAGAGCGATTATTTTTAACAAAAAAGGGGAAATCGTTCATACAGCACAAAAGGAGTTTACACAAATTTTTCCTAAGCCAGGCTGGGTGGAACATAATGCTAGTGAAATTTGGGGTTCGATTCTCTCTGTAATCGCAACAGTTTTATCAGAATCAGATATTAAGGCAGATCAAATTGAAGGCATCGGTATTACGAACCAACGGGAAACAGCAGTAGTATGGGATAAAGAGACTGGTGTGCCTGTCTATAATGCGATTGTGTGGCAATCGAGACAAACGAACGGAATATGTGAAGAATTGAAAGCACAAGGATACAACCAATTGTTCAGAGATAAAACGGGTTTGTTAATTGACGCGTACTTCGCAGGCACAAAAGTTAAGTGGATTCTAGATAATGTCGAAGGTACAAGAGAGAAAGCGGAAAACGGTCAATTGCTGTTCGGGACGATTGACACTTGGCTTATTTGGAAGCTGTCTGGCGGAAAGGCGCATGTAACAGACTATACGAATGCATCTCGCACATTAATGTTTAATATTTATGACCTTAAATGGGATGAGGAACTGCTTGAAATTTTAACTGTTCCAAAGTCAATGCTTCCAGAAGTAAAGCCGTCATCTGAAGTTTATGCTCATACAGTAGACTATCATTTCTTCGGAAAGAATATTCCAATTGCTGGTGTGGCTGGCGACCAGCAGGCAGCATTATTTGGTCAGGCATGCTTTGAGGAAGGTATGGCAAAAAATACGTATGGAACAGGCTGTTTCATGTTGATGAACACAGGAGAAAAAGCTGTCCGTTCCAATCATGGTTTGCTGACAACAATTGCATGGGGATTGAATGGAAAAGTGGAGTATGCCCTAGAAGGTAGTATCTTTGTAGCAGGATCTGCTATTCAATGGCTTCGTGACGGCTTAAGAATGCTGAAGGATGCAAAAGACAGTGAAGCATATGCGACAAAAGTGGAGTCAACAGATGGTGTCTACTTAGTGCCAGCATTTGTTGGGCTTGGAACTCCGTATTGGGACAGTGATGTGCGGGGAGCTATGTTCGGAGTAACAAGAGGAACAACAAAAGAGCATTTCGTCAGAGCTACACTTGAATCACTTGCATATCAGACGAGAGATGTTTTATCTGCAATGGAAGCGGATTCGAACATTAGCGTAAAAACATTACGAGCAGATGGAGGAGCAGTTAAGAACAATTTCTTGATGCAATTCCAAGGAGATATCTTAAATGTACCTGTTCAAAGACCTGTCATCAATGAAACAACCGCTCTTGGTGCGGCCTATTTAGCGGGATTGGCTGTCGGCTTCTGGAAGGACCAAGCTGAAATCGCTGAACAATGGAAGTTAGAAAAATCGTTCGATCCTGCCATGGAGGAAGAAAAGCGAGAAGAGCTATATGCTGGCTGGAAAAAAGCAGTCAACGCTACAATGGCATTCAAAAACTAAAATTACATCATTTAATTCAAAATACTGTGAATATATAAAAAAGTATGTTATACTAAAAACAAGTTAATAAAATGTCCGGAGATTAGGAGAGACCACAAAGTCGTTATCAAGTAATGGTAATGATGCTTTGTGGTCTCTTTTTTGTTGGACATTATTCCTTAGGAGGACTTCCAAAATGAAAACAAACCGCAACTTACTGAAAAAACAACTTAAAGAAAACAAATTTGACGTGCTTGTAATCGGAGGGGGAATTACTGGTGCTGGTATTGCCCTGGATGCTTCTACAAGAGGCATGAAAACTGCTTTAGTTGAAATGCAGGACTTCTCGGCAGGAACATCTAGCCGGTCTACAAAGCTTGTTCATGGCGGACTCCGATATTTGAAACAGTTTGAAGTGAAAATGGTAGCAGAGGTCGGAAAGGAAAGGGCTGTTGTTTACGAAAATGGACCTCATGTTACAACACCAGAATGGATGCTGTTGCCTTTTCATACAGGCGGCACTTTCGGCAAGTTTACGACAAGCATTGGATTAAGGGTGTATGATTTTCTTGCAGGAGTGAAAAAAAAGGAAAGACGGAAAATGTTTTCGAAAGAACAAACCTTGGCATATGAACCGCTAGTTAAACAGGATGGATTAAAAGGCGGCGGTTATTATGTGGAATACAGAACAGATGACAGCAGATTAACAATAGAAGTAATGAAGGAAGCGATAGACAAAGGGGCGGCAGCATTAAACTATACAAAGGTAGAAAATCTCCTTTACGATACAGAAGGGAAAATCAATGGAGTAGCGGTAACAGATGTTTTAACTGGCGAGAAGTATTCTGTTTTCGCAGAAGTTATCGTTAATGCTGCCGGTCCTTGGGTTGACAGCATTCGGGAAAAAGATGGCAGCAGAAAAGGGAAAACATTGCAGCTTACAAAAGGAGTCCATCTTGTTATCGACCAATCGGTTTTTCCTTTAAAGCAAGCCATTTATTTTGATACACCAGACGGCAGAATGGTTTTTGCCATTCCGAGAGATGGGAAAGCTTATGTAGGAACAACAGATACTTTCTATAAAGAAGACCCTGTTAACCCAGCTATGACAGTGGAGGACAGAACATATATCTTAAATGCAATTAAATATATGTTTCCTTCTGTCAATGTGACAGAGGATGATGTGGAATCAAGCTGGGCTGGAGTTAGACCGTTGATTTTAGAAGACGGTAAGGATCCGTCTGAAATCTCAAGAAAAGACGAGATTTGGGAATCGGAGTCTGGACTTGTGACAATTGCTGGCGGAAAGCTGACTGGCTACCGTAAAATGGCGGAAACAGTTGTCAATTTAGTCAGTGGGAAATTTGCAAAAGCAAATAAAAGCTTTTCAGAATGTCAGACAAAGCATTTGCCAATATCTGGCGGGAAAGTGGGGGGATCGAGCAAGTTTGACAGCTATGTTGCCGGAATTGTTCCAGATGGAATGGATGCTGGCTTGACGAAGGAAGATGCAGAAGCTGTTGCGAGAATGTATGGAAGCAATGCTCCGGTTGTTTACCGCATTGTTAAAGAACAGAAAGCATCTGCTGAAAATAATATGCCTGTGCTTTTATGGGCAAAAGTGCATTATGCATTGGAACACGAGCTTGCGATGACTCCAGTCGATGTGCTCCTGCGCAGAACAGGCTTGCTGCTGTTTGGCATCAAAGAAGCAGTTCAATATAAGGAAGAGGTATTGGCATATATGGCGAGCTACTATGGATGGGATCAAGCAGAACAGCTGTTTTATAAAAAACAGCTTGAAAAGGAAATCCTCCATGCTACAGTGCCAGCTGATTTACAGTCAGAAGAGCTATTGGATCATATAATGTAAAAAAATTAAGTCACGGGCAATCCCGTGACTAATCTTTTGGTTTAAATAGAATTGACAAACTGTAAATAATAGGATATGATATTGCTTGTATGTATTTGAGGTAAGAACGGAATTGATCATAAAGAACTTGTGTAAAGTTATGTAGAAGCAAGACAACAAGGAACAGTTGATATATAGAACAAACACCACTTTAACAATCTTCTCCAAAAATCACATTAAAATAATCTCCTAAATGCGGATTAACCCTTCCAAAAAATTATTCTAGTTAATGTTATTTTTGCCACCGTTCTAATTCATAGAACTAATTCACACTGGCACGGCCTCGGAGCCGTAAGGATGAAAGAGAGGCAGGGCTTTCATTGTTTTAGGTATGGCACGTTTCACGGTGCATGACCCTTAAGTATATGCCAAGAAGTGCGGTTTTTACATAGGTCTAATTATTTTCGAATAATAAATGAGTAAAGATCTATCACAAGCACGAAACAGCAGGCATCTCCCAAATATGCGGAGATGCCTTTTTTATTGTCGAAACATGTTTTCATGAAATTAAAGCTATGTTATGATTACGTAGTAAAAACGATTCGTTTCGCAGTGACTGACGACAATAATGGAATGAACCATATGGGAGCTGTGAAAAGTGTATAGCCGGTCGTCTGGGCAAAAGGTAAATTAACCTTTCTAACACAATACCTGGAGGGATATACATGTCTGAAAAAGTAATACTGGATGGAAACGTGGTAGCGAATGCTGTTAAGGAAGAACTGAAAGGCCGAATTGAAGCGTTAAAGACAAAAGGCGTAACACCTTGTCTGGCGACAATTCTCGTTGGAGACGATCCATCTTCCGAGACATATGTGCGCATGAAAGGAAATGCGTGTGCAAAGCTAGGAATAGACAGTAAAAGAATCCATCTTGATAAAGAGACAACAACAGAACAATTACTTGAAACGATACAAGCCTTAAATGACGACAATAATGTCCATGGAATTTTGCTGCAGCATCCTGTTCCTGGTCATATTGACGAAAGAAAGGCATTTGAAACGATTGCAATCGAAAAAGATGTTGATGGGGTAACAAGCTTCGGTTATGGGCAAACGGCTCTTGGATTTGGCAAATTCCCATCTTGTACACCTGCAGCCATTATGAAGATAATGGAGCATTACGGTATTAAAGCGAGCGGAAAACATGCTGTTGTTGTCGGCAGAAGCCCGATTTTAGGTAAACCGGTATCTGCATTGCTGTTAAATGAAGATGCAACAGTAACTACATGCCATTCCCGCACAACAAATTTAGCAGACCACGTAAAACAGGCTGATATCGTAGTGGCAGCAGTCGGCAAGCCGAACTTCATCCAAGGAGACTGGATTAAGCCAGGCGCGGTAATATTAGACGCAGGCTATAATAAAGGCAATATCGGTGATGTCGATTATGAGGCATGCCTGGAAAACGCATCTGCAATAACTCCAGTACCAGGCGGAGTAGGTCCTGTTACAATAAGTATGCTGCTGAAGCACACAGTGGATTCTGCTGAAGGAATTTAATTAAGAAAAAAATATGTTTGACAAAAGTCACTATTGAATATATGATGTATTTAACGCTTGTAAGTTCGGTATATGTTTTTTAAGGATAGATGGTCATAGTTGCAAATATAGCTTATGTCCGAAAAGGTAGCGATGCTTCACTGATTCCTAAAGATTTATATAAGTTCTTAAAGGTGTAACACAATTTTGGAGGTTTTACAATGAACACAGGTAAAGTAAAATGGTTTAATGCAGAAAAAGGTTTCGGTTTCATCGAGTCTACTGAAGGACAAGACGTATTTGTTCACTTCTCCGCTATCCAATCAGAAGGTTTCAAAACTTTAGAAGAAGGTCAAGACGTAACTTTCGAAATCGTTGAAGGTAACCGTGGACCTCAAGCAGCTAACGTTACTAAAGCTTAATAATTTTTAGATTAAAGGTGATGCCTTTCCTTAATGCATCACCTTTTTTTAGTGTAGTACAAAAAGTGCTTCGCCATTCTCCATAAACCCAATCATTTTCATCAGGAATTTAAATCCCCTAATATTTTTTTCCAGAATGTTTTAGAACATGAAAAAAAGTGAATGGAAGTGGAGAGTATATATTTATTATTATTTATAAAGCGCTCTTGCTCCAATATTTTTCAAGATAAGATTATTTAAATGCCTACTAATTTGGGTAAAATAGGCTAGGGTATCCAAAATGGACAATCATAACAGATATCGTCCATTCTTTATAAGTATTAAATGCAATGAGCAATAATGAAGGAGGAAAAAGTATTGACCACTTTTTCAGATTTTAATTTAAGCAGCAGTTTAGAAAAAGCATTATCCAATATGGGCTTTGAAGAGCCAACACCAATCCAGGCACAGGCGATTCCAATCGGTCTTGCTGGCAAGGATATGATTGGACAAGCACAAACAGGTACTGGTAAAACTACAGCGTTCGGTGTGCCTCTTTTAGAAAAAATTGAAGTGGGTAAACCAGTTCAAGGTCTTGTAATCGCACCTACTAGGGAGTTGGCTGTACAGGTTGCAGAAGAACTTAACCGTATCGGTGCAGTGAAAGGCATCCGTACATTACCAATTTACGGTGGGCAAGACATTAACCGCCAAATTCGCGGATTGAAGAAAAAACCAGAAATTATTGCAGCGACTCCTGGTCGTCTAATCGATCATATCGAACGTAAAACAATTCGTCTGCAAGATACAAAAATGATCGTCTTGGACGAAGCAGATGAAATGTTAAACATGGGCTTCATTGAAGATATCGAAAGAATTCTAAGTGAAACACCAAAAACACGTCAAACATTGCTTTTCTCTGCAACAATGCCAAAAAGAATTCAATCATTAGCAGAACGCTTCATGGTTGAACCAGAGCTTGTTAAAATTAAAGCAAAAGAAATGACGGTTACAAATATTGAGCAAAACTTTATCGAATTACAAGAGCGCCAAAAGTTTGATGTGTTGTGCAGTCTTCTTGACATCCAATCACCAGAACTTGCAATTGTATTCGGTAGAACAAAAAAACGTGTTGATGAAGTGGTTGAAGGCTTAATCAAGCGTGGATATTCTGCAGAAGGAATTCATGGTGATATTCCGCAAGGCAAAAGGGATCAAGTAATCCGTCGCTTTAAGGAACAAACAATTGACATCATGGTAGCGACAGATGTAGCTGCCCGCGGATTGGATATCAGCGGTGTGACACATGTTTACAACTTTGATATTCCGCAAGACCCTGAAAGCTATGTACACCGTATCGGACGTACTGGCCGTGCAGGTAAAAAAGGTTATGCTGTAACATTTGTATCTCCAAGAGAATTGGATCATCTTCGCATCATTGAAAATGTTACGAAGAAAAAAATGGTGAAAAACCCGATACCTTCTACTACAGATGTATTGGCTGGAAACCAACAGGCAACAATTAACAAAATCCAAAAAACAGTTGAAGAAAATCAATTTGCAGAATATAAGCGTCTTGCTGAAACATTATTGGAAGAAACTGATTCTGTGACATTGCTTGCAAGTGCATTGAAGCTTCTTACAAAAGAGCCAGATGCAACGCCAGTTAAATTGACTGCAGTTGAACCGCTTCGTTCTAAGAAGCCGAAAGGTGACCGTTCTGGCGGACGTCGTCGTAATGACAGAGGCGGACGTGGATATGACCGTAACCGTGGCGGCGGCAGCGGCGGCGGAGAAAGAAGAAGCAGAAACAGAAACAGAAATAGAGATTAATAAAAATATTTCTCTTTTATGTTTAATTTCTCTTCCAATTGGTTAATATAAACAAATGAAGGATATAAATGTATATCCTGGTTATTTAAATCTAGGAGGCAATAAAATGGCAACAGGTAAAGTAAAATGGTTTAACTCAGAAAAAGGTTTTGGATTTATTGAAGTAGAAGGTGGAGATGACGTATTTGTTCATTTTTCTGCTATTCAAACAGACGGATTCAAAACTTTGGATGAAGGCCAAGAAGTTAACTTCGATATAGAAGAAGGCGCACGTGGCCCGCAAGCTGTTAACGTAACGAAACTTTAATATGCTGATGATAAAGAACCCTGCTAATGACAGGGTTCTTTTTAGCATAATTTTTTAGAAGCAATATTTTTGTTAATTGGACAAAGTCTGTTACAATAAAGGCTGATAAAGAAAGAGGTGCTACATAATGAAAGAATTTACTGTTGAATTTCATAAAGAAGATGGAATGGAAAACATTACAGTCCAAAAATTGAGTGAAGAAGATTTTAACCGAGTAACTAGCGGTGGAACTAGACAGCTGTTTGAGTTGGATACGAATATCGGCTACTTCATCTATTTTGATGCAGTTGATGAAAGTGGAAAAGAATCGTATTTAGTTCTTCAATATCTGGAAGAAAGTGAAACACCATCTGCTTGTTTTTCCTTTGAATTAAAGGACTTCTACCAATTTATAGCACTTCATTTAAATGATTTGCAAATTGATGAGGATGAAGAGGAAGAAGCAGAGGACGCTTTTGGTCCAATCCACTATCTTGCGCATTTAATGCATCATATTGTGGAAGATGGCAAGTCGGTCGAAGTATAATAAAAAGAGCAGGAGACATGTCTCCTGCTCTTTTTATGTAATTTAAGCCTCTTTGTAATGACTGCTGCAAAAATTAAATACTTCTTGAAGCTCGTCCTCTTCTAAAGCAAAATCCAAGTACTTGTCTTGGCTGCTGTTATAAAAGTCATAATTTAACACTTTCATTTCTGACTCCTCAACGAAGAACAATACCTTTAATTGAATGGTGCCGTCCTCAAACAGCTCGTCCTCCTCATCCTCTTCCAGAGTTAAAAAGAATTCATATCGTTCTCCTGATAAAATGCCAGTTGGATCTTCGATCTTTTCCACTGTATACTCTGTTATATTCATTATTGATGACCTCCTATATCTATCACTGCATAGTATTTCAAAGTATGGGTGAATTTATTGCATACTCGAAAATAATATCATATTGCTTACAGGATAGCTAATGCTTTTCAATTGAAATGGAATATGATAAGATGGAATATTAATTATTTGACTTTTTATATATGTATGTTATAATAGGAAGATAGGTTAAAAGAAAGATAGATATGTTTGGTCACTTGTTTTTAAGGTCTAGTCTGTAGATTTCTTACGTTTGCAAGTGATTTTTTATGTTTTACGGGCTCTTTTTTTTTGATAGTGGGCTCTAATCAAACAAAAGCTTCATGGAGGTGTTTCATTTGGCAATGGGATTTGGCCGAAAGAATAACGAGGAAATTGTAAAAGAAGAAGTTGTAGTTTGGGATTGTGTATCTGAAACATGCAAATGCTGGATTCGGGACAATTTTAAAAGCACTGAAACACCAAAATGCCCAATATGCGGCAGTGATATGGAAAAAACGACTAGAGAGTTGCAAGTCGTCAATAATAATAGCATTTACTCAAAATAAAAACTAAAATCCTTTGGATTTTAGTTTTTTTTTAGCTTGTAATATTCATTAACAAAGGAATGAGCGAACTGCCCCAAATCACCGTAATCCAAGCAGCTAATATCATTGCCAAGGTCGAAAAGGTTGCTTCCTGTTCGCCAAATTCCATCGCTTTTGTTGTTCCGACACCGTGTGCACCCATTCCTAAAGCTAATCCTTTAGCAATAGGCGATTTCAAGGATAAAAGTTTTATTGCATATGGTCCAATTATCCCGCCGATGATTCCAGTAATGATGACAAACACGGTTGTTAATGTCGGAAGTCCGCCAATTTCCTGCGATACTTCAATTGCGATTGGCGTTGTGATGGATCGCGGCAATATGCTTATAATGAAATCTGCTCGCAAATTAATTAATTGTGATAGAAAAAAAGATGACGTGATAGCTACTACAGTACCGGTTGTGACACTTATTAGCATAACACCGAAATATTTTTTCAACAGATGCTTATGTTTATATATCGGCACCGCAAAGGCGATTGTTGCAGGGCCGAGCAGGTGTGTCAACAACCGCGATGATTCTAAATAGCTTCCTGCTGGAATATGGAGACAGCTGATAAACAGAATTAAAAGCAGTGGTGACAGCAGGAGCGGATGCAGCAATGGATTTTTCCATTTTTTATAACTCCATTTTGTCACTCTGTAAAATATATACGTTAATACAGTAAACATTATAATGTTCATTTATTTAAACTTCTCTTTCTATTATAGATTTTTTCTGCTGTAAATCCGGTTGCTCCCATCACGATAAAGGTGCTGACAGCAATGAGAAGAACCGTTTCAATTCCTTTCATATTAAGGATTTCTTCATAGTTAACGATACCAACAGCAGATGGAATGAAAAACAGCAGCAGTTCAGCCAGCAGCCAGGCTGCACCAGTTTCTACCCACTTCAGTTTAATCCACTTAAGCTGTAAACCTATAAATAAAAAAATGAGACCAATCATGGATGCTGGCAGCGGAACTGACACAACCATTTTTACTCCCATTCCAAGAAAAAGAAAAAGATGTATAAAAGCAATTTGCCCGATAATGATTAGAAATTTCAATACGATCACCTTCCCTGTCAATCAATGGAATAAATGCTCGCCCTTAAACCTTAGATTAACTATATAAGTTATCATACGCTGAATGTTGCTATTCGTAAAATACATAATTATTATAATTATAATAACCAATAGTTATAATGGGTGCGTGCAGAAGGTGATGCGTAAATGGGGGAGGAGCAGGGGAGATGATCATTTATTGCTGAAGAATAAAATCAATAAATCTTCTCCCGGCGACAGATAAATAACGGTCTTTTTTTGTTATGACAGCAAGCTGCCAATTAGTTACTGGTTCTAAATCAATAAATCTTACTTGATTGTTTGTTGTGCGGTTGCAAATCGATTCTGGAAGCATGGAAATCCCTAAATTCGCAGCAACAATTTCAATCATGAAGTCCCATTGTGAGCTTTTAAAGATGATGTTCGGCTCAAATCCTGCGTTGATGAATCCACGTTTCATCATTTCATATAAGGCGAAATCCTCACTGTAAAAAATAAACTCTTCATCTATAAGTTCTTTCATATGGACTTTTTTTCGATTGGAAAGAGGATGCTGTTTGTGGACAATTAATTTAATTTCTTCACTCACAAGGTGGAAGACGTGGAACGAAGACTCATCCATTATTGGCAATACGGCAATACCAATTTCAATTTCTCCTTCTTCGACACTCTTGACTACTTTAGCCGCTCCATACTCTTTAATATTGATTTGAATATTCGGATACGCCTTGTGAAATGCAGATATAACTTTAGGGAAAAAGAGGCTGCCGATCATTGGCGGAATACCGATGTTAATGTTCCCGCGAGCAAGATTAGTCATATCGTGGAGGGTAGTTGCCATCTCATCCATTTGAGCCATTATCTTTTGCGCGTAATCGTAAACGATCTGGCCAGCATCTGTTAGTTCATGTGTTTTATTTGATCGATTAATTAGCGTGATGCCGATTTCTTCTTCCAAACTTTTGACACCTTTACTAAGGGCAGGCTGGGAAACATGCAGTTTTTCAGATGCTTTCGTCATGCTTTTCTGCTTTACTACTTCAACAAAGTACATTAATTGTCTAATTTCCATTTAACTGCTCCATTCCTATTTTCACTGTTTATTATTGTACTCCAACAGCTGAAAAAGAGACAGCGAATATTTATTATTTTGAAATAAAAAAAGATGTTTACAGAATGATGTAGGCGGGTAAAACTTTGTTAGAATGATTGGAAAGGTGTGGAAACCTGTGAATACTTATGAGTTGAAAACAAAAAAATGGCAAGCAGATTGGAAATATAACTTAATGTCTCAAAGAAAATATGAGAATTTACTTGCAAAGAAAAATACGGTGGAAATAATCGTAAGTAATCTAAATCGCAACAAACGGACTCGATAAGGACTTAAATATATGGAGAGTTCAGGCCGTTGGGTATGCCCTCAACAGCCTGAAAACATTTATCTAAAGAGCGCAGGTTAATTAAGCGCGGAAGGTTCCATTATATAATCTTCAAAAACTTTTTCTATAAGTGCATTTTCCTCGAAATTATTAGGGCTTTCCAAATGTTTGATTCGTACAATATAAACGGATTTAACAAACATATGAAGTGCTTCATCCTCGGTTAAAGCATCAATCTTATTAATCAACACTTGATCGGATATATAGTTGACAATTCTACTCAGAAATTCTTTTGGATAATCCTTTGGCAGTTTTCCAGTTTCTTCTGTAAAAATACCCCCTTGACCTTCGACTTCTACATGACGTACAACCTCTGACAATTCTTTAACACTGAATATATCCACTGATTCAACACCTCTTTCCTCTAGTATTATAACAGGGGTTTAAATACTAGTAAATTAATGTTTTTTCACATTGCTTTGTTGGTTCAGGCCGCGGTGGCCAAAACGTTGTTATATAAAAGGAAATCGCATATTCTCTTACAAGGATTACAAAAAAAACAGAATGGAAGTCCCATATTGGTAGCATTAATGGTAAAATACTCATGGAAGAATTTTTTTAAAGGGAGTCATTATGGGAAACGAACAAAATAAAGACCTTAATATTATGTATAATATGGTGAAAGATTTTCACCAAGCATTCGGACATCAAGTCGGAGAAACACCTGCACCGATTGAAGAAAAAACAGCTGTAAACAGAGCTGTATGGACAGGAGAAGAGCTTGTAGAATTTCTTTATGCAACAGCTGACGGAAAAGAAGAAAAATTTCAGGAGCTGTTTCAAGCATTTCTTGCTGGCCTTCATAAAGCCGCTGCTAAAATTACGACAGAGAAAAAGCCTGTCGATGATGTGCTTGTTGCACAAATGGACGCATTGACAGATGTGGAGTATTTTAACCAGGGAAGCTTTGTCATTGCAGGCGTAGAGCCATTTAATCTGTTTAAGATTGTTCAAGAAGCAAATATGGGCAAGCTGTTTGAAGACGGTAAACCAAGATTTAGAGAAGAAGACGGAAAAATCATTAAGCCGCCGAACTGGGAAAAGGACTTCGCACCGGAAGGTCGTCTTAAGCAGGAAATAGACAGACAAAAAGGAAACAAATAACAGGCTCATTCAAAGATAGCCAGAACAAGACCTTTTTAGAAAGAGTCTTGTTCTGGTTTTTTTTGTTTTTCTCTTGCAGGGCTTTTGTGCCACTGTGTAATCTTTTAGACCTATAATCGATTTGAAATAATAGGAAAATGCTAACTTGTATCTGTTTAAGATTTTTTCCGAAAAAAGTGACATGATGTCATCTTAATATATTGACAAGATGACACGCTGTCACATATAATAAATTTTGTTATCAGATGTGACACTGTGTCATGTATAGGAAGTAGGAGTTGTCTTATGCCAAAACAAACATTTTTCCATTTAGCAGCAGATAAGCAAGATACGTTGATTCATGCTGCAAAAGAAGAATTTTCAAGAGTTCCGCTACATGAGGCATCTATTGCCAATATTATTAAAAGCGCAGGTATTCCGAGAGGAAGTTTTTATCAGTATTTCGATGACAAAGAGGATTTGTATTTTTATTTATTAAGTGAAATCTCCAAGAAAAATACGAAGCGATTCCTTTCCATATTAGAGGAAAATGACGGAGATTTATTCGCAACCTTTATTAAGTCCTTTCAATTTATGGTGACAAATCATAAAGAACAAAATCATGAAAACTTTTTTAAAAACGCCTTTTTGAATATGAACTATAAATTGGAGAACACATTAGCTAATAATGTATACGAAGAAAAGCAAAAAAGCCTTTTCTTAAATATCTCCCAATCGATTAACAAAAGCAACCTGAACCTAAAGGATGAAAGTGAATTGCATCACATGGTAAGAGTTATGACAGCCGTTACCTTCCATAATATTGTTCAAATGTATGTGAAGGATTTAACCGTTGCAGAGGCGACTGACAGTTATCTGAAGCAAATGGATCTTCTTAAAAGGGGATTCGGCAGGGAAGAAGTATGATGAAGGATTTAATCAACATGCAATTAAAAAAGCTTGTCGACACACTTCAGAAGCAAAACATTTCTGCGCAAATTATCAAACGTCCTGACATACTCCAATTAGCATGTGCAGATAATAAAAAGATAAATTAATTTACTAAGGGTAAGGAGACAAAAACTATATGGATTCCAGTTTACAACAAAAGAAACCTCCATATTTGATGATTGCCATTCTATTTGTAGGTGCATTTGTATCATTTCTAAACAACTCACTTTTGAATGTTGCATTACCATCAATTATGGTTGACCTAAAAATTGACGATTATTCGACGGTACAGTGGCTGTCAACAGGCTATATGCTTGTCAGTGGTGTATTAATACCAGCTTCAGCCTTCCTGTTAACTAGATTTTCGAACAGAAGCCTATTCATTACCTCCATGGCCATTTTTACAGCAGGTACTGCATTGGCAGCATTTGCTCCTAACTTTGGCACATTGCTTGCAGGACGAATGATCCAAGCGGCAGGGTCTTCGGTTATGGGCCCGCTGTTAATGAATATCATGCTAATTAGCTTCTCCCGTGAAAAACGTGGTGCTGCTATGGGGATTTTCGGATTGGTTATGATTACAGCTCCTGCAATCGGACCAACATTATCTGGTTATATTGTTGAATTTTATGACTGGAGACTTTTATTTGAAATGATTCTTCCGCTTGCTGTAATCAGCTTGCTGCTGGCAGCATGGAAGCTTGAGAATGTTATGACACAAAATAAAAATGCAACACTAGATTATACATCGGTTGTATTATCTTCCATCGGTTTCGGCGGATTGTTATATGGTTTCAGCTCCGCAAGCTCCGACGGCTGGTCTGATCCAGTTGTATTAATATCATTGATTGCCGGTGCTATAGCATTGGCGGTATTCATCATGCGACAATTAAAAATGGAAGAACCGCTGCTTGATTTGCGTGTTTATAAATATCCAATGTTTGCGCTAGGCTCTGTTATTGCGATAGTTAATGCGGTTGCGATGTTTTCCGGGATGATTTTGACACCAGCATATGTACAAAACGTCAGAGGGATATCGCCACTTGATTCTGGTTTAATGATGCTTCCTGGTGCAGTTATTATGGGGATTATGTCGCCGGTCACAGGAAGGCTGTTCGATAAATTCGGTCCCCGTGTTCTTGCCGTTATAGGTCTGGCTATTACAGGTGTATCGACTTATATGCTGGCACATTTGCAAATAGATTCAACACATGCCTACATTATTCTTGTCTATACATTGCGTATGTTCGGAATGTCAATGGTAATGATGCCAATCATGACAAACGGCTTAAACCAATTGCCAACACGTTTGAATCCTCATGGAACGGCTGTTAATAATACAGCTCAGCAAGTTTCAGGATCAATCGGGACAGCGATACTTGTTACAATTATGAATACAGTCACAAAAAACGAAGCGGAAAGTATGATGGCTGGAGTAGATCCAGCTTCTGTGACAGAAGCTTCAGCTGCACTGCTTACACAAAAAGCGCTGCTTGAGGGAATTCAATATTCCTTCTACGTGACACTTGCTATTAATGCTATTGCTTTAATTCTGGCACTGTTTGTTAAACGAGTCGATACAAGTCAAGAAGCAGTTAAAGAGCTTGAGAAGCAAGGAAGCCCAAATAGAAAACCAGCAACAAACTAACAGCAAAAAAGGAATGATCTGGTGAGTCCAGTTCATTCCTTTTTTATTTTTCTATAACAGCTAGTTACTGCTGCTCATGCTTTGGGTAGTTTCCTACAAGATAGATGGCGCTAATAAGTCGTTTATTTATCCATTTTCTGTTTTCTTCTGTGTTTAAGTGGTCAAACACATGTTGTCTGCCTTTTTCTGTTGTTACATAATGGTGAGGCAGGTTGTTTAGGCTGTATGCAATTATATCCATTTTACACTTTTCGCACTTGCAAAAAAGCTGAAAATCTGGACTTAGTAATAAATAGGTAACAAGAGACTCTACAATTTCTTCCATCACATTTAAATATTTTCTTTCCATATCTATTACCCCTTTTGTCTTACTATATATTTATATCGGCTATTTTGTTGATTTGTTTAAATGAGATAATGATTTATTCATCCTTAAAGGTATTTTATACTGAAGTTAGGTGTAAAGGAGGGAGATGGTCAAGTGACAAGTGACGAACTTTATCAAGAGTTCCTCTATATAGGAAAGGCCTTAAATAAAAACCTTGGTATAACTCCTGTTTTATATGGGTCATTAGGGCTTGAAGTCGTAACGGGTATTAACTTTAATCCACAGGATATTGATATTCTTGTGCCAATATCTTATATAGAGGAGAAATGGCCCCTTTTAAAGGAAATGATGGAAAAGCTGTCGTATGAACTGACAGATTTACACGAGCATAAGTTTGAGAAAAATGGGTTTGAAATAGGGTTCGCCTATGAAGAAGACCTGCCTCACTTTGCAGGAGTTGCTTATAACCTGTTAGAAATGAAGGTGGAAGCAGAAGCGAGATTTAAGGTGTTGTCTGTTAAAGACTTCTTAGCCGTTTACCGGAAATCATCAAAAGACAGCTACAGGAAAACAAAAAACAATAATAAGGATTTAAAGAAAATCGCTATTCTTGAATGCC
The DNA here is from genome assembly GCF_022049065.2 of Niallia sp. Man26. Lineage (NCBI taxonomy): Bacteria > Bacillati > Bacillota > Bacilli > Caryophanales > Bacillaceae > Niallia > Niallia sp. Man26. The sequence goes on along the minus strand of NZ_CP095743.1, from coordinate 2,302,533 downwards.
TCTGATTTTGTCTCCGATTTTTTTCCGTAATGACTAGTGCTTTTACCTAAGCAAGACGCTGGGTGGGTGAATATCTTATTAGGGATTATAAAGAGGAGGTAAACTACAGATGAATGAGATAGCTGCAAATTATGGATTTTACCAAAATGATTTAAGAAGACCAATTGGCTTTGGCAGACGCCCATTTTATCGTCCATGGGGTTTTCGGCCTGGCTTTGGTGCACCTTTCGCTGCGGGACTGCTAGGGGGTCTAGCTGCTGGTGCTCTTATTGGCGGCCCGTATTATGGAGGATATCCGTATTATCCATATCCGCCATACCCATACCCTTACTCATACCCATACTATCCTTATTAATAAACTAAAAACGCCCAAACCACTGGTTTGGGTGTTTTACTTTTCTAGCGGGAATTAGGGAAAATCCTTGTTACTGTCTCAACAAATTCATCATATAAACCGCTGATTGGTTTGCCATTTTCAATATCATCAGCATAATTAGTGAAGCGATCATAAAAATCTGGATTTGAAGATACATACACATTATCAATTTCACTATCCGTATCCTTCACTCTGTCAGCGATTTTATCTTCTAGTTTATTTGTTACACCATCTTCTTGATTTCCTTCAAGCTGTACAGCAACAAAGGCATTTTCATCTGTCTTCATGACAACTGCACGTTTCACTTCTTTCATATCTTTTATCTTTTCAGCCGCTTTATCAGCTACGTCAAGGTCCGCTTTATTGCGTTCGTCTGAGTTATTGCCGATATTGTCAGCGTTCAAGTTGTTTTCGGTATTGTTATTATTATTATCATTCATGGCAGTGCCGTTATTATCATCATCATTGCCGCACCCTGTCATAACTGCTGTCAAGGCTGCGACTGCAAGCAAATGTTTTACTTTTTTCATGGCGCTAGAACCCTCCTTAATAAGTTTCAAATTCAGTTTTCCCTATAACAAACTTGAATATGTATGAGGAAGATTTGTGCCATTTATTGTATAGAAGGGCAAAGCAATGAGATAATAAAAAACAAAAAAGCCTATTATCAAAAGATACAGGCTCTTATGAACTGTGCTCATCTGGTTGCTGCAAGTTTAAAAACTCGCTTACTTGTTGTACATGCTGCTGCAATGAATAATGTTTGTATAAACTGGTTGCTGAGCGTATTGGGTCACCGAAAAAGAATCGTTCGTATTGAGTCTGTCTTGTGCCAAAAGCGCTCATCGTCAAATCCCAGCCTAACCGAAATATTTTATTGCGATCTTCCGCTTTTTTACTTGCACCTTGCATGTATTGAAGTAAATCATTGCGAATAGCAGAATGAAAAGACTTCTCTTGCGGCAATGTCACAAGTCCGCTTGCACCAATCAACTGAATAATTTCACTAAAACGGGGATAACTTTTCGAGAAAATATTGCTTGCAACTTGAAGAGGAAGGATATTTGGTACGAGATGCCCACATTGATCAGGCTGTGCATCATGCTCAGACTTTTCTAATAAAGCTTTCATAGTCTCTAATGCGATGATAATCTCTGCCATTTTTTCCTGTATATGTGAATATTCTCTAATGTCAATGGTGTCAATTATAGATTCGGCTATGCCTAATATGAATTCTGTTTTCTTTATTTGTCTTATCAGCACTTGATGCAATGCGTAGTGGTGAAAGGAGCTCCTATTCAAAAAGTCATTGGCTGCTTTAAGATTGTCATAGTAGAACACCCGATTCCACGGAACAAGAACATTGTCAAAGACGAGAATACAATCCATCTCCTCATATCTTGCGCTTAAAGGGTAGTCAACGAGTGAATCGCCGCCTGCAAAGGATTCTCTGCATATAAACTTAAGCCCTGGTGTATCTGATGCAATACTGAAGGCGAACGCTTCATTTTTATCAAATTTAGGTGCTCCGAAAACGAGTACCTCGTCTGTAATACCGCCTTGAGTGGCCAACAGCCGTGCCCCTTTAATTATTAAGCCGTCCTTGGTTCTTGCTACAACTTTTGCGGAAATTGGTTCCTTGCTGTCTTCCAAAAATACCTGGGACCGATTAACCTGTGGGGTGATAAATGTATGTGTAAAAGTCAAATCTTTTTCACGTGCTTCTTCAAATAAATTTTTAATATTTTCTGGAAAACAATTTTCTTCACCAGCGAGCAGTCCAGCAGATGAAGCCAGACTCATTATCACCGTATTTAAATAATCAGGGCTTCTGCCCATCATTCCATAAGTCGCTTTAGCCCAGGCTTCCATCATTGTACGTCTTTTCCGTAAATCCTCCATCGTTTTTGGCTGCAAATAGGATAAACCGACAGGATTGCCTGTAAGAGGAGAGGGAAAGGTCATGTCCTTTAATCTGTTCGGATTTGTCTGCATATCATATAAAGCAGCCTTTGCTTGAAGAATTCCTTTAAATGCTGGATGGTTGGAAGGCTTTTCCACTAGCTTGGAGCCGTCCAGCCAAATTTCTGTATTCATTCTGTCAATACGTTCAATTAAAGCTTTGCCACTGATTACACCCATAAAAAATCCTTCCCTTTATTTGTTATTTAGTGAACCAGACTTATTTAAATTATTTTATTATAAAGTTTTGATTCTGTTCCAATACAACGACGGAAAAGTGAGATTATTCGAAATAAAGAAATTTTTATGGTAAAATATAGTAATGTTTAGTGAGAGGATGGTTTGAAAAGATATGAAAAAAGTATTCAAATACTGTTATTTAACAGTAGCTATTCCAATTTTGTTTTTATTGTCAATCTTTTTTGATTCGAGCGGAAATTTAGGGTTATTTATCCGAGATGTATTGGAAGATACAAAATAAGAATTTATAAAAACAGCATAGTACATAACCAAAAAGATTAGAAAAAAGCAGGACAGCAATGTCCTGTTTTTTCCATTTAGCTTGCTGACGAGATATAGCTGTAACAGAAAAAATTGTCATAAATAACAAAAAAAATTATATGTTATGGGGAGCACACTGATAGGAGGTGATCCTTTTGGTAAGATTAAATACACTGTATCAAGACAAAGAGAGAGGCTGGCAATCCAAACAGATCATCTTTCAGACATCTCCATCCATAGGAGAAACCATTAAAATCGACAAAAAATTTTACAAAATCACTAATATCATTCATTATGCAGAGGATAGCAGTCTGGAAGTGATTGCACAAGCAGAGTGAAATAAATAAAAGGTATTGGCAAAAGTCAATACCTTGTTTTCATACCTACATTAATTGCCGCAAATAAACTATAATAAGTGAGTAAAATATGTTTGGCAAACAAAGAGTTAATTCCTATGGTTGTCTTAATACCCATAATTGGATAGACAAGCCATGTTTAATAGGAGAAAATTATGTTATCGTATTAAGAATGTGAAGACATGGATGACAGTTATAAAACAATAACTTTTCGTCTGCAGCAAGGAGGATATGTTAGGTGAAAAATAAAAATAAAGAGAGACTTTTGATGGCTGTATGGCTAGTCTCGACTATTGCCACATTCGGCAGCCTGTTTTTTTCAGAGATTATGAAATATGAACCATGTAAGCTTTGCTGGTTACAGCGTATATTTATGTATCCTCTGCCGGTCATTGTTGGATTAGCTCTTATAAGGAAAGATTATAATCAAATCTGGAGCTTTTTATCATTAGCGAGTATAGGGTTTATCATTTCTCTTTACCATAATTATATTATGCTGTTTCCACCGGAATTAGGCTCATGTGGAAGAGTATCATGTACGACCGATTATTTTAACTTATTTGGGTTCATTACGATTCCTCTGATGGCATTGATTGCCTTTCTTCTTATTATTGTTTTATGTGTTGCTGGTTTAAAAATGGACAAGCAAGCAAAATTCATTGTCGAAAATGAGCAAGAATAAGTCGTCCGACACTAAGCTGCCAAAATGGCAGCTTTTTTTCATTTACCTTGTATTTTCTGTCTCTATGTTTAAACAATCTCCTGAAAAGGTAATTAACTTGTATACACTTCTTAGAATAATGGAAGTATAACTCACAATTTTTTCTTATAAGGGAGATAGTAGTACATGAAAACAAGCGAAGAACCTGGTTTTGTGAGAACATCTTCTACAGACCGCACAAGTAAGACAGGAAATGTGCAGAAAAAACAGAAGCTTTCACAAAAGGCATACTTAAAACTCATTACATTCATTTCAACTTTTGGAGGTCTTTTATATGGTTATGACACCGGCGTAGTAAATGGTGCTCTTCCCTATATGTCAAGAGAAGACCAGTTGAATTTGACTCCTTTTACACAAGGGCTAGTCACTAGTTCTCTTTTGTTCGGGGCAGCTTTTGGTGCTATTTTCGGAGGCAGGCTGGCTGACAGGAAGGGAAGACGGAAAACAATCATCAGCGTCGCATTTATATTTCTTATCGCAACAATAGGCTGTACATTTGCACCTAATATGGAAATCATGGTGTTAAGCAGATTTGTTTTAGGTCTTGCCGTCGGAGCTACATCGGTGACAGTTCCTGCTTTCCTAGCAGAAATGGCTCCTGCAGAGAAAAGGGGAAGACTTGTTACACAAAATGAATTAATGATTGTTACAGGGCAACTGCTCGCTTACATATTTAATGCAATCCTTGCAAATTCTTTCGGAGAAATGGGTAATGTTTGGAGATATATGTTAGTTATCGCAACACTTCCAGCAGTGCTGTTGTGGATAGGAATGCTAATCGTTCCGGAAAGTCCGCGCTGGTTAGCTTCGAAAGGTAATATAAAAGGAGCACAGGCAGTGCTTGAAAAGATAAGAGAAAGAGTTCAAGCACGAAGAGAGCTGAAGGAAATTGAAAATACAATCAAAGAAGAAGGAAAGCTTAAAAAAGCTACTTTTAAGGATTTAAAACTTCCGCATGTTCGCAGAATTATACTTATAGGAATTGGAATCGCCATGATACAGCAGTTAACAGGAGTAAACTCCATTATGTATTATGGAACAGAAATATTAAAGGATGCAGGATTTTCAACGGAAGCTGCCCTTATCGGCAATATTGCCAATGGAGTCATTTCCGTATTGGCGACTTTCGTAGGAATAGCCTTGCTTGACAAGGTGGGCAGACGCCCAATGCTATTTGTCGGCATGGCAGGGACAAGCACATCTCTGCTGCTTATCGGTATCATTTCGATTGTAATGAAAGGATCTGCCATGCTGCCATTTATTATTCTCAGTTTGACGGTGTTATTTTTAGCATTCCAGCAAGGTGCCGTTTCACCTGTCACATGGTTGATGCAATCTGAAATCTTTCCCCTTCATATGCGCGGGTTAGCGATGGGAATATCAATATTCTGTCTGTTTATGATGAATTTCCTTGTAGGATTGCTATTCCCTGTTTTATTTGATGCATTCGGATTATCGACTACCTTCTTCCTGTTTGTAGGATTAGGAATATTGAGTCTAATTTTTATAAAACGATTTGTTCCTGAAACGAAAGGACGCTCACTTGAAGAAATTGAGCATGCCTTCCGCAGTTCCAAGAAAAAACTTGCAGCAAAACAAGGATAAGAATGAAGACGTTCCTATTTAGAGGAGCGTCTTTTTTATGGTAATGGCCCGTTTTTGAAGAGCTGAGTCGCAGATGCAAGGCTTTAAACATTTTATATAAAATAGCTTTTTCTTATTTAAAGGACAGTGCCTTTTCCAATACTAGTATGTTGACAAATGAAGCGAGAAAATAATATTATAAATTTAGTACCTGATACTAATAGTTGGATATATAAACTGGTTATAAATTAACAAAGGGAGAGACAATCATGATATCTAAAGCAAGAATAACGGCAATCGGGACATACGTGCCTGATAAAAGGCTGACAAATGATGATTTGGCCCAAATGGTAGAGACAAATGACGAATGGATTGTGCAAAGAACCGGCATAAAAGAAAGAAGGATAGCAGCAGAAGACGAGTTTTCTTCCACATTAGCAATCAAGGCGATTGAACATTTGGCTGCAAACTCAAAAAAGTCACTTGAAGACGTAGACTTTATTATTGTTGCGACAACTACAGCTGATTTCAGCTTCCCAAGTGTAGCTGCCCAAATTCAAAAACATTTTCACATGAGCTCTACTGGAGTATTCGATTTAAGTGCTGCATGTGCGGGCTTCACATATGGCTTGCATCTCGCGAATAGTCTGATTACTTCAGGAATGCATCGAAAAGTGCTCGTCGTAGCTGCAGAAACGCTGTCTAAGGTGACTGATTATACAGATCGGACGACATGTATTTTATTTGGAGACGGTGCTGGTGCCATGCTCGTTGAATATGATGAGGAAAATCCTAGCTTTCTGGCATCCCATATGGGTACAAACGGAGAGGGAGGAATTCATGTGTACCGAACTGCCATGTCGGAGCAAATGAATGGTGAGCCTTTAAAGACAAACGGGAAGATGGTTCAAAATGGCCGCGAGGTTTATAAATGGGCGACAAGAACGGTGCCTGGAGCAATGGCAGAGCTTTTAAAAAAGGCAGATATGACGATAGAGGAACTGGATTGGTTCGTTCCCCATAGTGCGAATCTGCGAATGATTGAGTCTATTTGTGATAAATCAGGTGCGGCAATCGAAAAGACTTTAACAAGCATGGTACCATATGGGAATACATCCTCCAGTTCTATCCCACTGGCGATTCAACTAGGATTATATGACCAAAAAATTAAAGAGGGAGACAGCCTGCTTTTGTATGGTTTCGGAGGGGGACTCACACATCTAGGTCTTATTATCAAATGGAATTTACCTTCATATTGAATGATGTCAGGAAAGAGTTAACAGGCTTTTTCCTGTTTTTTTATGTAAGAAGTAATTCTCTCTTTACAAGAAGTAGGTGGAAAAATAGAATAATTGTTAGAAGGTATGTTACTAGAAAAAATACATAATAAGCTTGAACGGATAATAGATAAACGGAAGGTTGATAGGAAAAATGATTCAAATAAGGAATGTGAAAGAAACGGATTTGGAAAGATTGCTAACCATTGAAAATGAAGGGTTTACAAAAGAAGAAGCAGCAACAAAGGAAGCCTTTTTAGAAAGAATTGCTTTAATAAAGGATACGTTTCTTGTTGCGGAAAAAGAGGGGAAAATCATTGGCTATATTAATGGTCCAATCATTCCTTATCCATATATAACAGATGATCTGTTTGAAAGTATTCAGCAAAATCCGTCTGCAGGCGGATTTCAAAGTATTCTTGGATTAGCGGTAGCAAAAGAGGCCCGTTACAAAGGGGTTGCCCTGCTTTTGATGAACAAATTAAAAGAGCTTGTAATTAAAAATAACAGACTAGGAATTACATTAACGTGCAAGGAAGAATTGATTCCTTTTTATGAGAAATTAGGATTTAAAAACCATGGTCTATCAGAGTCCCAGCATGCAGGGACAGCTTGGTATAACCTCATTTATAAAATATAGACAAGGATGGATAGTGCAAAGAAATATTCCTTATTGATTTGCATAAAATACTTTTAATACTGAAGGGATTTTAGCGATTGAAGCTCATTATTAATACCTTATAAACAATATGGACATTTAATTATAAGAATTAAATATTTATATTTTTATAGTACATATAACAGAATAGGTTTTAAGTAGGTCTTTTCTTTTAAAGTAAAAGGCCTTTTGCTTATATTAAATAGACATATAAATATTGAAATCTACTACGCGAATGCCAAAATTGCGAAAGGAAGATGTTTGAACATACATTTTTATACTTCCTCTCATAGAATAAATATGTATTTAATATGAAAGGTTGGAGGGAATAAAGATGGATAATATTATTACAGTCCTGATTCCGTTTTATAACCCCGGGAGATATATACTTGATGCAATCAGCAGCATCTACGCACAGCCTTATTTCTCTTGGAAAATCTTGTTGGTTGATGATGGTTCTACCGATGAAAGTCCAGAGTTAGTAAAACAGTTTCTTGTCGATCCTAGAATTTCATATGTAAGACATCCAGAGAATTTAGGGCAATCGGCTAGCTTGAATACAGGGCTGAGCCATATAGATACACCTTTTTTTGTACAGCTCGATCCTGATGATTGGCTTTATCCGAACACATTGCAAAGCATGGCTAATGAAGCGAAACAGCAGCCGGAAGATGTTGCTGTGATCAGCGGCAATATCAATATTAGCTTTGAAGATGAAAATGGACAGGTTTATATGTCGCGAATCAAACAAGGCAGACATTATACTAATCCATATGATTTTTTACTTGCAAACACGTCTATATGGCCAAGATGCTACAGAACCTCTGCAGTAAGAGAGGTCGGCGGCTGGCCTGTAGATGATCCATATGGCGGAAGGTATGTCGAGGATATTAGAATATTGCTAAAGCTTATTGTCTCACACCGTTTTTATTGGATTGACGAGCTTATGCTTTATCATCGCAGACATAAAACGAATAATACGAACGAGAAAGACGAAACGGCTTCTTCCTTGCGTATGCTCATTGAAGAAACATTAAAAAGCTGGGGAGATGTTTATAGGCCAATTTTTAAATATGAAGAAGGCTATATGATTTTGGATGGGTTAGAACCGACACAAGAAAATGCGGATGATAATGCTTAAAGGAAGAAAAGGGAATATTGCTCTATCTTCCCTTTTCTTATGTATTTAGTCGTTATTTAAGAGCTTCTTTACCAAAGGTTCCCTCGAAAAGAGATTCTTTTAATGGGCGTCTGCCACTTGGTATTTCCCGTTCTTGCAAATTTTCCGGCAAGGCATCTTTTTCGCCTTGAAAGCCGATTGCAATTACTGCATGAAGTGCATACTCCTCTGGCACATTCAAAACTTGACGAGCTTTTTCTTTATCAAAGCCGCCCATAGCATGGGTAACCAAGCCTTTATTGGCAGCTTCTAGCGCAAGATGACTCCATGCAGTACCAGCGTCAAATGCATGCCACGCATTTTCTCCTCTTTCCGTCTTTGTTTCTGAAATAATAACAGCTAAAGCAGAAGCATGCTTGGCCCAAGTAAGATTTCCTGGCACAATAAAGGAATGAAACTTTTCTAAATCTTCCTGTGTACGAGCAATAACAAATCTCCAAGGCTGCATATTTGAAGCTGAAGGAGCCCAACGTGCTGCTTCAAAGACACTGAATAAAACCTCTTCGGAAATGTCCTTCTCTACAAAAGACCTCGGCGACCAGCGATTAATAAATTGGGGAGATATCTCAAAATCAGGCTTGCGAAAATCGTTTACTGTCATTCCTATTCCTCCTAGCTAATTTTAATAGCTAAAATATACCATATAAAAAGTTTAATAAGAAGTAATCTGTTGTAATTATCAGAAATCATTCCGCAAGAACTAGATAATCTAGGAAGAAATTCTTCCATAGCCCCTATTAACAAATTGAAAAACATGGTAAGATTATCTGCGAGGAAATTGTCGGAGGAAAACTATGTCATTTTTAACTGGTGCTTGGCAGCTATTAAACTTACTAGTGCTGCTTGCTTTAGTTTATGGATTATACAAATTTTTAACATATAGATACAAAAAAGCGAAACGTTAATCTCATATGGAACTTAAAAAAGGTTTGGTGCGTATAAGCAGCAAACCTTTCAAATTTATCCTTATTTATCAAATAAAGCTTATTATCGTGTTAAAGGAGAGGGAATACAATGGGCAAAACAGTCTTGCTGGTAGTTGACGTTCAAGAGGCATTGATGGCAGAACATCCATATAATGAGCAAAAATTGGTGGAGAATATAAAGCTGCTGATAAGTGCTGCAAGGGATAATAATCAAGAAGTAATCTATGTGCAGCATGAAGACGATCCAGGCGAGGAACTTGAACGAAACACAGATGGGTGGAGAGTCTTTTCTGCCATTGCTCCCATAAATAATGAGAAGAGATTTGGAAAACGTTATAATAGTGCTTTTCTAAAAACCGGATTGACACAGTATTTACAAGACAATGAAACGAGCACGATTGTTTTAGTTGGCCTGCAAACAGAATATTGTATTGATTCGACCTGCAAAAGCGCTTTCGAGCTAGGATTCGAAGTAATCATACCAGAAGAAACGAACAGTACATATGATAATGAGTTTTTATCAGGGGAAAAAACCTATCAATTTTATAACTACAAAATTTGGAATAAGCGGTTTGCGAAAGTTGTTCCAGTGAAAGAAGCAGTCGAACTATTAGCAAGAAGATGATTGTTAGTTTAATAGTACAGCCTAGTAAAAGCAGCTTTCTCACTCTACACCATGTAACTTAAAGGATAGCTGCTCTTTTTTATTCTTCAAGGATCTGCAAAGGATAATATGTACCGAAGAGATTTGTGTTAGGCTCTTGCCTGTCCCATTCATCCTAAGTAGCAGTCTTTCCTTTACGCTCCAATCAATCTCCTTTTTTAATAATCTCCTCTCAGAAGAACGAAAAGGTAAAAATATTCTGACCTTTCTGTTGAAGAAAGAAATTTCTGCTTATATCCTGTATAATGGAAAACGTAAATAACGACGAAAAATTATTATATTGCTTTAATGAGGGGTTAAATTGAAGAAAAGAAGAAAAGTAAGGAAGCTGCCGATTCTTATTCTGTTAATAATGATTGTGTATATTGGATACTTAGTGACCGCTAAAACCATTAAACATACGGAACAAACTAGATTAGTGAATTATTTGCCTGATATCATCAATGAATTAGAAAGAAATGACCTCGAACCTGATGAGTTTGCACCTGTTTTGCTTGCGATTATGGATCAGGAAAGTCATGGGAAAGGCACTGACCCGATGCAGTCATCAGAATCTGCGGGCCTGAGCCGAAATGAAATCACCGATCCGACTGAAAGTATTAAACAAGGAGTCTTCCATTTTTCTGAAATGTACAAATATGGAGAGGCAAACGGGGTAGACATTGATACGATTATTCAAAGTTATAATATGGGACCAGGCTATATTGATTACGTTGTCAGCAAGGAGACAAATCACAGTGAGGAAATAGCCAAATCCTACTCTGAATACATGGTAGAAAAATCGCCTGAGCTGTATACTTGCAATAACGATAAACTAAACTTCCGGTACCCTTATTGCTACGGTGATTATACATATGCCGGGAAGGTTACGGCAAAGCTTGAAGATATGAATAAGATTGTAGAGCATCACTCTTAAACTATGGAATAAGAAAATACAGACCAGTGGCATAAATTGCACCTGGTCTTTTTAATTTTTTCTATATTCATGACTGTGTTTGTTGAACGGAGTGAAATAAGATACAGAGTAATCCAAATTAATGATTTCACTGTATTCAAACACTTTACCATTTTCTAAAATTCCTCTATTAATAATCCGCATAGCTGCGCTTCCTTTTTTACAGTTAAGCAGTTCTGCATCTTCTTTCGTAATATTGATCGCATGATATGTTGTGATAAAGTGGGATATGTGATAACCGCATTGCTGAACATAATCATGAACAGAGCTTTTTATCTTTTCTTCATTAAGATCTGGAAAATAGGTAAAAGGAAGAACCGACGTTTCAATCTGCATTTTTTGATAGTCGACAATCCTGACTCGTTTATATTCCCATAATCGTGCATGAGGCAATTGGCGCAAATCAAATATCTTTTCTAATTCTTGATTAGGCTTAATTTTTTTGAAATAGATTATTTCAGAAGTGATTTCGTTGAACTTTTTTTCAGTTAATGAATTATAAATCAAGGGGCTTTTATATTTAGTGTCTGAAACAAAGATACCGGAACCTTGAATAATGGATACACACCCAATATTGACAAGTTTTTTTAACGCTTCTCTAATGGTATATCTTGAAACAGCATATATACTAGAAAGCTCCCGTTCTGTAGGGAGCTTTTGTCCAGCCTTGTATTTATTTTGATATATTTTACTAAGAATATCTTCTGCAATGAAATCTCGTTTTTTCATCATTATACCTCTATGATAAGATTAGTTTCCTCATATTCATGCAGGAGGCTAAGCAATAGATGTAGCTGTTACGGTGTGTGAATGCTGCCGTTTGGAATACGTGATTCTGTCCACTCATGCTTACGGTAGATGACAGGATATTTGCGTGCCAAATCCTCATTAAATTCAACGCCAATCCCATTTCTCTCGATAGGATAGATATAGCCATCCACTACTTCAACATTTCCTGGGAACATTTTTTTCGTTTCTTCATCAGGTTCCTGTACTTCCTGGATCGCCGCATTATGTAAATGAATATTTAAGTGTGTATTAACAGCAACACCTATTGGAGTCATATCCGAAGGTCCATGCCAAGCTATTCGCACACCAAAATTTTCGCATAAGGCAGCAAGCTTTAATGCAGGTGTGATGCCACCAATTTGGGAGACATGACAACGGATAAAATCGATGTGTCTGTTGACAATCAGATTGCGCCACTCAAGTGGGTTGTTGAACAATTCTCCTGTGGCAATCGGAGTGCTGCATTGACTTCTCAATCGTGCAAGCCATTCATTTTGATCAGGCGGAAGGATATCCTCCAGGAAGTAAGGTTTATATGCCTCTAAGTCCTTCGCAAGCTGCAGGGCATCATTAGGAAAAAGCCTTTCATGCACATCGTGCAGGAAATGAATGGAGAATCCGTATTTTTCCCGCAAGGCGCTAAACATTGCGACAACATCCCTGCGATAGATGTCCTGATCAAAAAATTCCCCTCCGCTAATTTGCGTAGGCAAATGCATCTTATGGTTCTTCCCGCCATATTTGCCGAGCTGGCAGCGAATATGACGATAGCCTTTTTCAATCAGCTTGTCGACTTCACTGAATAGCGCTTCTATCGTAAGGCCGTCCGCATGTGTGTAGGCAGCAATGGCATCCTTAGACTTACCTCCAAATAACTGATAAAGTGGCATATTAGCAAGCTTTCCTTTAATATCCCATAACGCCATATCAATACCTGCAATCGCATTATTGATGACAGGTCCGTTGCGCCAATACGCATTGACCATCATTACTTGCCAAATGTCTTCAATATGATTGGCATCCCGGCCAAGGAGCAATGGTTTTAAATATTCCTCAATAATTGTTTGAACTGCTAATGGGCGCTGTTGAAAAGTCGCACATCCATATCCATAAATTCCTTTATTTGTTACTACTTTCACCACAATAAGATTATGGCGATGCGGGTTAGTGACAAATGATGCAATGTCAGTAATGATTGTCGGTTCCAACTATTAATCTCCTTCTCTCTTCATTTCATTCGTGTCAAATCAAGTCATTTAGTGATTTCATTTAAGCACAGAGCCAATCTAGAAGTCAATTTGGTCAGGTAAGTAATCAGTATAAGTTCATTTACCATACCAATTTGCGGAGACAGGAAGGTTGAAACCCAAGTGAATAAAGGGATTCTCTCTTTTTTTGGTTATTTTTAAACCGTTTTCATAAATGCTGATGCTGTGCTATTATTTGCTTGTCAAATCAAGGCTCCATTTAGCAAGTTTTACTTTGTTCGTTACCTGAATTATGAAAGGATGCTGAATATGAAGGAAAAAGAAGCTGTTAAAAAAATCATAGCCTATGTTGGCGGAAAAGAAAATATAAAGAAGGCCTGGCATTGTATGACGAGACTTCGCTTTGATTTAATAGACCAGTCTATGATAGATCATGAAAATATGAAAAAGATAGACGGAGTAATCGGAGAGCAATTAAAGAGTGATCAGTATCAAGTCATAATCGGAACAAATGTACAATCCTACTATTCTTCTTTAATGGAGGAACTGGAGATGAATGAGAATGATGAAGGGAGCCAATTGAAGGAAGATAAAACGCAAAAAGGCTTATTCGGGAGACTGCTGGACGTAGTTTCTGGTGTTTTTGGACCTATTGTTCCTGCTATAGCAGGTGCAGGTATGATTAAAGGAATTTTGGCAGGCTTACTGGCACTCAATATATTGCCAAAGGAAAGCGAAACAGTAGTCATTCTCGATTTAATTGCCAGCGGTGTCTTTTATTTTCTGCCGTTCTTTTTAGCAGCATCTGCAGCCAAAATATTTAAAACAAATCAATACTTAGCTATAGCAGTAGCAGGCGGTTTTATGTACCCATCCTTGCTTGATGCAGCAAAGCTTGGCGAGGTAAGTCAATTTCAATTTATAGGCTTGCCTATTCCGGTAATTAATTACTCAGGCACTGTTATTCCTATTATTCTTTCTGTTTGGGCGTTAAGTTATATTTATAGATGGGTAGATAAGTTTATGCCGTCTGTTTTGCGCACAGTTTTTACACCAACACTGACATTATTTTTAACTATTCCATTTACACTTATCGCATCAGGTCCCCTGGGCAGTTATGTAGGAAAAGGGCTGGCTTATATGGTAGAACTGCTGTTTGACATCTCTCCAGTATTAGCAGGGGTTGTAATGGGAGGAGCAAGACCAATTGAAATTGTGTTCGGAGTGCATCATGCCATTACTCCGATTGCCTTGCAGAACTTTGCAGATAAGGGCTATGATATGCTGATGCCAATGATGTTTATGACAAATATGGCCATAGCCGGAGCAACCTTCGCGATGTTTTTTAAAGCGAATAATAAGACAGAAAAGTCTATTATATTATCTGCGACAATCTCTGCCATTTTAGGAATAACAGAGCCGGCCTTGTTCGGAGTGCTGATAAAAAACCGTAAGGCATTTATTGCTTGTACAATTGGAAGTACTGTTGCAGCAACATTTTTTGCAGCAATGGGAGTTAGAATTTATGGATATATTCTCTCAAGCATTGTCAGCCTTGTTGCCTATGTTGGTCCATATTTTCCATACGCGATTATAGGCATTATCCTCGCCATCGGAACTGCATTTACTATTGCGTTTATTACAGTTAAAAAGAATTCATATGGAGTGGTCCAAAGAGATAATGCTGCCATAAAAATAGAAGGATGAAGCGGGATAGGAGGGCCTCCATTATGGACCCTCCTAACAAATGTCATCCTAATGCTTCTAATGGGCATCCTTGCCGTATTAAGTTTTTGACTGTGTTTAAGTAGTTCATGACATTCTCATTTTTAGCACTTTCTTTAGGATATACCGCCCACATTTCGCGATAAATATAATGTGGATTTCTAAAAGGCAACACGATAATTTCGCCATTCAGTGTGTCTGGATGATTCATTAAGGAAAAATCGTCAAGTACACAAATAGCATGACCATCTTTTACAACCTTTCTGATTAGGAAACTGTTATTGGATGTTACAAACACAGAATTGTCTTCTAGTCCTGTCTTTTTCACTAGTTCTCGATGTGTTGCCGTTTCAAATATAGCGATGCTTTCATTTGTTAAATCAGCTGTGGTCAGAAACTTCTTTGATTGTAAGGAGGAGTTTTTGCCAACTGCAACACAGACATAGCTGCTGTAAAGGGGCTCTATATGGAACAAGTCATCATAAGCATACAGATTTCTGTTTTCTACAATAAAGGCAATGTCGAATGCGCCATTATTTTTAATAATTGTTTCCATAATCTCCTCATGCATTCCCTCTTGTATTTCAACCTTCAGCTCTTTATGTTCTGCCTTCAAAGCCATGAAGGCATTGTAGCCTACATTTCCAAAGGTTGGTGTGAAGGCAATTCGCAATGGAACACTTAAGCTTCCTTGGGCAATGCCTTTTACTCCCTCATACAGCTCTTTAAATTTGCACTGGAGCTCAAATGCCTGCTTTAAAACAATACTCCCTTCTGATGTAGGAATGGTTCCTTTATTAGAACGTCGAAAAATAGTCACTCCAAGTGTTGCCTCTATTTGAAGGATGGATTGGCTGATTGCCGAAGGGGTTATATGCAATTTGTCTGCTGCTTTACGGATAGATTTTTCTTTTGCTACTTCTAATAAATAATCAATTTGTTCCAAATTCATCTTGGTCCTCCTGCTTGTAATAGACAATGGATTTAAGGCTTACTACTGAAGTGATGGATATATAACATTTGCACTATCTCAATAGTACTAAAAAAATTTTTTCTCGTTGTCTCAATTTTAGAACGGGAAGTTTCATGTTAGAGATAACTGACAGAAATATAGAAGATGATGGAATATTTGAGAGTAGAACTAGAAACTAATGATTGGCTTTGTTAGAGCATTAAGCCTCTGTTTTCCTTCCTAAACTAGCTTTGAGAGTAAGTTTTTCTTTACACTGTGTTTAGTTTTCTTACATTTACGCTTCGGTTTTTCTATATTAGACTTCAGTTTGCAGGCACTAGTAAAAAGTTGTGCTTGCATTTACCTATTCAAACTTAAAGGAGGACAGGAGACCGGTTGGTGAAAAAGAACTGCTTGGAAGAACAAATCACCATGATTACACATCAATTTCAACCAATTTATTGCTGTCAGTCAGAACTATATGCAGCTATGCAGCCCAAATAAGTCTTGAGTGACTTTTAGAACAAGTTATCTAAAAGCATCCATACACTATTGAAAACGTTATCTATTTATCAGTATATATCCATCTATTTCATTCACGAAGGTGTGGAAACACATGAAGCTTATCTGCTGGCCAAGCAGTTAGGAGCCGACATTTGAAAAGGATATTATTAAGCTTTCATTCATTATTTTAAAAATTATAGGAGGTTACGAATGACTGGTTATTTATTGACTCTTATAGGAGAGGACTTTTTCGCCTTGTCACTGAAAAATATGAAAACATTGTGTTTGACAGATTCCATTCAAGACTCTGAGTTTTTTAATAGAACGATAAAGGATTCTTCCAGGTTTATTGGTTTTACCAAGCTTAAATACACGCCGCTATTAACAATTAATCCTAATCAAGAAGCAGAAGAGCTGTTTACAGGAATCATTGATACAAGTGAACTTTTGTTCCAAAAGAAATCTGATTTATCTTCCTCTTCAAAACTTGTTGTGTATGATGTTGGCGATCAATATCTTTCATTTGTAATCGACGATGCTATTTATATTGAGTATTTAAAGGAAAATGGTATTAAGAAAACGGCTTTCGACATGCCTTATGGAGCGTTCTGCGAAGGAACAATAGAATTCAATCAGAATCTGTTTACGATTATTAATTTGATAGATTACTATCAGACCATTAGTGAAGGAAATATTTTTAATAGTATGAATAATAATGGAAGGTGTGGAAAATGAAAATTTTCAAAAATATAAAAGTTAAAAACAAATTGTTGACACTGTTTGTCACTTTTTTTGTGCCATTAATAGCACTCGGAGTATTCAGTATTGTCACTATAAATAAGATATCAGAAAGTTCTGAGATTATTTTTAAAGAAAACCTTGGGCCGATTAAGTTAATACACGATATGGAAACTAAAAGCTTAATGATTAATATGGAAATTTTTAAGCTGATGCTTGCGAGTGATGATAGCTTGAATGAACAATATATAGATAACTTAAATTTATTGAAAATAGACCAGGAGCAGTTAACAAAACAATTTCCTTCAACCGAATATAATCATACGAAAGAAGTGAATCTTCTATTTGCTGATTATATGAAAGCAAGAGGGGACTTAATTGAAACAAATAACAAGATTATAGAACTGGCAGTTAAAAATAAAAACAAGGAAGCTTATGCTATTTTTTTACAAGAGGCAGAATCAATTAGAAAGAAAGTAAACGGTCTGTTGCACGAAATTACCAGCTTATTAGAAGCAGAGTCAGAACAGGCATATCATGATTCCATAAATATGCAAAAAAAGGTAACCATCCTTCTCATCATCACCATTAGCGTATCAGCAATTACCAGCTTTGTGATTGGTCTGTTCATCGTTAAAGCAATAAATGTGCCGATTAGAGAAATTGTCAAGCTTCTAGGAGAAGTCGAAAAAGGTGATTTCACGGTGAAAGGAACGTATGAGGCAAAGGATGAATTAGGCTTTTTAAGCAAGTCATTTAATAACATGATTCAAAATGTAAATAACATAATGATGAAGGTAAAAGTTACGTCTGAGCAGGTGGCTGCGGCAGCAGAACAATTAAGTGCCAGCGCAGAGGAGAATACGAAGGCGAGTGAGTTCATTACCGCTACAATTGTAGATGTCTCGGAAGCAAGCGGAGTACAAGCGAGCAATATGAATCATGTTTCTGTTATCATCGACGATAATGCAGTCATGTCAAAGCAAGTTCTTGCCAATACAGAGGTTATCACAGAAAACGTCCAAAATGCTGCAGAGGTTTCAGCTGATGGAAGAAAAGTGATTAATAAAGTCAGCGGTCAAATGACACAAATTAATCATACCGTTCATTCTGTGGCTGAATCGTTCAAGGAATTTACAGAAAGATCAAAGGAAATCGGCAATATTAACGATGTGATTACTAGTATTGCTGGCCAAACGAACCTTCTAGCGCTTAATGCTGCGATTGAAGCAGCACGGGCAGGGGAGTCTGGCAAGGGATTTGGTGTAGTCGCCGAGGAAGTAAAAAAGCTGGCAGACGAATCCGCGGCTTCAGCGCAGCAAATCTCCAGGCTTGTCAGCCAAATTCAAAAGGATACAGATTCAACAATGTACATGGTCAATCAGGCTACAAAGGAAGTACAAGAAGGTTTAGTGGTCGTTCAAGAAGTTGGTGTTAATTTTACTAATATTGAAACAATTATTTCTGATGTGACGCCGCAAATAGAGGAAGAAAAGCAGCTAGTCCATAAGTTGCTTGCATCAAACGAACAAGTGCACACATCTGTTGATGAAGTTAAATCACTTGCGGATACAACTGCGACTGGCACGCAAAATGTTACTGCCGCGACAGAAGAACAGCTCGCATCCATGCAGGAAATTGCTTCTTCCTCCACTAGTCTGGCTCAGCTTGCAGAAGAATTAAACAATCTTATTAAGCAATTTAAAATCTAAAACTAAAGTTTGGTGAGAATGTATGAGCAAAAAACCATGGAGAGCGGAAGAAATTAAGCTTCTACAAGCATTAGTTGGACAAAGGTCAGTGACTGCAATTGCAAAAGAGCTCGGGCGGACACCAGGAGCAGTTTCCAACAAACTGAGCCGCCTTGGTCTTGGTGCAACAAGGAAGCAGACAGGCATGTTAACGGCAAGAGAACTCGCAGACAAGCTTGGCGTAACGACGAAAACGGTTGTAAGCTGGGAAGCATATGGACTTAAGACAGTTACGAGGGTAACGAGATATAAAAAGCAATTTATTCTCATTAAAATGAAGAATTTTTGGGAATGGGCCGAACAGAATAAAAGCTTAATTGACTTTACGAAGCTGTCAAAAAAAGATTTTTCAACCCTGCCTGAATGGGTGTCTGGCAACATAAAAGCAGCGAGAACAAGTGTCCGCTACCGTCATTGGACAACAAGCGAGCTAAAAAAGCTGCATGTGCTGATTGAAAAGGGATTAACCTATAAACAGATTAGCAAGCTATTAAACAGATCTGAATCTAGTGTAGAAAAGAGATATTCACGTCTAATTAAGGGCATTAGAAAAAGTGGTTAAAAGGGCTGCCAGCGAGGCAGCCCTTTTTTAGTTTCCTTTATAATATTTAACAAGCTTGATCTCAATGCCGCTTACCCCATCTTTTTCGAGCCGAGGAGCTGTTCCGCCAATATTAGGTGCATCAATTTCTAAAATGACGGTGTCCATATTCGTTTCGCCATCAGGTTCGCCAACTAATACGGACAGCTTAACCTCAAACCAGCCGTTATATTTGCCTTTTTCTATCTGTTTTTGCATCATGGCAACATCTTCAACCTTAACTGGATTAACGATCATGTCTTTGTCGTATTGATTATGTACGATTCTGATTAATTTTGGTTCAATAATAGAAAATAAGATATCCTCCGCTGTAAAATACCCATCTACTTTTTCAGATTTCTCTTCTGTTTTTGCAGACACAAGGTCACCATTATAAAGGAGTATTGTTAAAAGCAGCAACATGAACATTTTTTTCAATATAATCACCTTCCTAAATAAAATTAAGTACTTGATGAATATTCATATTTCGATAGTTGTAATCCGCTGTCTTCCTGCCATTCTGCATAAAGGACCTCTTTATAATCTTTTATTTGCAGCTGAGATAATTGCAGCTTAAGCCAGTTTTCATCAAAGCCCAGCTCCTGTAAATTTTGCTTGTCCACTTTTCCATCAAGTATGAGTGCATAAGAAAGCTGGACTTTTTGTTCATCAATATGTAAATCCTCTTTTGTGGGTGTGGCGTAACGATGCTTAGGTGCCACACTTATATTACCATCCTGCTCTAAGATGACATACTCCGCCTCATATAAAGAAAAATATCCTTGTTTTCTTAACAGATGCTGCAGTTGATTGAGATCGAGATGATTTTTTTTTAACTTTTTATAGTCTATATGACCTTTATTAATCAATATGGACGGCTTGCCTTCAAAAAAGCTGCGTAAAACAAATGATTTCTGTGTTAAAAACTCAACTATGTAAATAAGCAGTCCCCAGAGCAAAATGCTAAAAATAATTTCCAAAACAGTTGTTCTTTCATCGAATATCGAATCACCTACAAAATTTCCTAATACCATTCCTGTAATGAAATCGAAAGGTGTTATTTGGGAAAATTGTATTTTACCGAGTACTTTTAGCATAAGCAGCAGTGTAATGAAGCCGACACTCAATTCGATTGCTATATCCTTAAACATGTTCTCACCTATTATTCAATATGTTCTAATCAAGTCCAGCATACAAGGAATGCTCAAGAAATATGCCTATTTATCCCTACAAATAGATTGCGACCCAATTTTAAAAATATACATAAAATAACTTGAAAAATGATAATACAAATAAATCTATTCTCAATAATGCAACTAATCTGTAAAGTTACAAAAATATTTTTATTGAAAGCGTTGACATGTAATCGTTCTCATGATAAATTTAACCTATCAAATAACAACTTAATAAAAGTTCCTAGATGGAATGTTACCTTAAGTGGGCATAACCTGAACTGACTAGAACACGCTGTTAATAGTGTGATTTAGTGGGCTCAGGTTTTTTATTTGGCAAAATATAAAAATAGATAAAAGAAGGAAGGGTCAAAAATGAAATATGAGCAGCTGGCAAAAGATATTATTGCTAATGTGGGTGGAAAAGAAAACGTTTCCAATGTAGTCCATTGTATTACACGCCTTCGCTTTAAGCTGAAGGATGAAGGCAAGGCAAATACAGAGGTTCTAAAAAATATGGATGATGTTGTCACAGTGATGAAAAGCGGCGGGCAATATCAAGTAGTTATCGGAAACCATGTACCAGATGTATACAAAGCTGTAGTCACAGTAGGTGGATTTCAAGGTCAAGAGCAAGTTGATGAAGAGGAAGGACCAAAAGGTTCCCTATTCAGCCGCTTTATTGATATGATTTCAAGCATCTTTACACCAGTCCTTGGCGTTTTAGCTGCATCAGGGATGATCAAAGGCTTTAATGCACTATTTGTCGCACTTGGTTGGCTGACAAACACATCCGGCACGTATCAAATTTTAAATGCAGCTGGTGATGCTCTGTTTTATTTCTTGCCAATCTTCTTAGGTTATACAGCAATCAAAAAGTTCGGCGGTACACCATTCATCGGTATGGCAATCGGAGCCGCATTAGTGTATCCGACCCTTTCAACTCTAACTACAGGTGACCCGCTTTACACAGTATTTGCAGGAACCATGTTTGAATCACCAATTTATGTAACATTTTTAGGAATTCCAGTGATTTTAATGTCTTATTCATCATCGGTTATACCAATTATTTTGTCTACATTCTTTGCAGCAAAAGTGGAAAAATGGCTTCGTTCCTTTATTCCAGATGTTATTAAAACATTCGTAGTGCCATTATTAACATTATTAATTGTCATTCCAATAACATTTATGGTTATCGGCCCAATTGCAACATGGGCAAGCAGTTTGATCGGTGCAGGTTCATTATTCATTTATAACTTAAGTCCATTAATTGCAGGGATTTTGCTTGGCGGACTATGGCAAGTAATCGTTATTTTCGGTCTTCACTGGGGCTTAGTGCCAATTGCGATCAACAATGTGGCGACAATGGGCTTCGATACAATTCTTGCAACAGTATTTGCAGCATCCTTTGCACAAATAGGTGCAGTTCTTGCCATCTTAATTAAAACGAAAGATAAAAAATTGAAATCATTGAGCATTCCAGCATTTATTTCCGGCGTATTCGGTGTAACAGAGCCTGCTATTTATGGTATTACATTGCCATTGAAAAAACCATTTATCATCAGCTGTATTGGTGCTGCTGCAGGTGGAGCTGTTCTAGGATTTGCTAATGTAAAGGGTTACATTATTGGCGGTCTTGGGATATTCGGAATACCAACTTACATCAGTCCTGATGGGCTTGGTATGGATCTATGGGGTGCATTAATCGCAATTGTTGTGGCATTCGTAGTTGCTTTCATTTTAACATACTTGTTTGGCGGAATCGGTAAAGAACAGAAAAACAGCTCAAATTCAGAAGTGAAAGCAGCTTCTAATGAAGTAGCAGCTGCGGTTGTACAGCATGAAGTAATTACAAGTCCTTTAAACGGAGAAGTGAAATCATTATCTGAAGTAGAAGATGCAGCATTTTCAACTGGTGTATTAGGTCATGGCTTAGCAATTGAACCGACTGAAGGAAAGCTGTATGCACCAGTATCTGGTACAGTTTCAGCTCTTTTCCCGACAAATCATGCAATAGGAATTACAACAGATTCTGGTGCTGACATTTTAATTCATATCGGAATGGATACTGTTCAGTTTGAAGGAAAGCATTTCAGAGCACATACAGTACAAGGGGAATATGTCGAGAAAGGTCAGCTGTTGATTGAGTTTGACATGGAAGAAATCCGTAAAGCTGGCAAGCTGTTAACAACTCCTGTTGTTGTGACGAACTACAAGGATTTCAACATGGAGCTGACGAATAAAAAACAAGTCACTACAGTGGATGAGTTATTGAAACTAGATGTAAAATAAAAGGAAAAGACTGGTTAAGTAAGGAAGGAATCAGCTCCTTACTTAACCAGCGTTAAATATGAAGGAGGAGAAGTATTTTGGCATTTCAAAAAGGATTTTTATGGGGCGGCGCGATCGCTGCAAACCAAGCTGAAGGAGCATATCTTGCTGATGGAAAGGGATTAACAACAGTTGATCTTTTGCCGACGGGTCAAAAAAGATTTGACATTATGATGGGTAATCTGACTTCTTATGAACCAATTGAGGGTGAGTTCTATCCATCACATGAAGCAATTGACTTTTATAACCGTTATAAAGAGGATATTGCCTTATTTGCCGAAATGGGCTTCAAGGCATTGCGTTTATCGATTTCTTGGGCAAGGATTTTCCCAAATGGTGACGATGCCGAACCGAATGAGGCTGGCTTGAAATTTTATGATGATTTGTTTGATGAGTTGAACAAGCATGGCATTGAACCAGTTGTGACAATCGCTCATTTCGATGTACCTGTTAACTTGGTGGAGAATTACGGCAGCTGGAGAAACCGCAAGCTTGTCGGGTTCTTTGAAAAATATGCAACAACTTTGTTCAACCGCTATAAAGATAAAGTAAAGTACTGGATGACCTTTAATGAAATCAACATGCTACTTCACTTGCCGTTTGTTGGAGCTGGCCTTGTGTTTAAAGAGGGTGAGGATAAGTTGCAGGTGAAATACCAGGCAGCACATCATCAGCTTGTGGCAAGTGCACTTGCTGTGAAAGCTTGCCATGACATTATTCCAGATGCAAAAATCGGCTGTATGCTTGCTGCAGGACAGACATATCCTTACAGCTGCAACCCAGACGATGTTCTTGACGCAATGGAGAAAGACCGTGATTCGTTCTTCTTTATTGATATTCAGTCCCGCGGTAAATATCCAGGCTATGCGAAAAAATTCATTAAAGACAATAATATTACGATTGAAATGGAAGCAGAAGATGAAGAGATTCTGCTTAACAATACAGTAGATTATATCGGTTTCAGCTATTATGCGAGCAGAACAACAAGCACAGACCCGGAAATCAATAAGACTACTTCAGGAAATGTGTTCGGTTCCATTGAAAATCCGTTTCTCCAAAAATCAGAATGGGGCTGGACAATTGATCCAAAAGGCTTCCGCATTACAGCTAATCAATTATATGACCGCTACCAAAAACCGTTGTTTGTTGTGGAAAATGGCTTAGGAGCTATTGATGTACCCACAGATAATGGGGAAGTTTCGGATGACCACCGCATCGATTATTTAAGTCAGCATTTAAAAGAGCTGTCTCAAGCAATAGATGAAGGTGTGGAAGTGCTTGGCTATACTAGCTGGGGACCAATCGACCTTGTAAGTGCATCAACAGGAGAAATGAAAAAGCGTTATGGCTATATTTATGTGGACAAGGATAATGACGGAAACGGCACGCTTGCCAGATCACGGAAAAAGAGTTTTGACTGGTATAAAGAGGTTATCGCTGCAAACGGTGAAAATCTATAATCAGCAGCATTTTAGGAAAGCAGAAGGTTGCTTTCCTTCTTTTGAATTTTCGAAAAATAGTCCTTTTAGATCACTTTTTCTATTATAATAAAGAGAAACATACGATATTAAACGAATAGGTGGTTACATGAAAATAACCAGAGTATTTAATAATAATGTCATTAGTGTACTTGATGACAAGCAGGAAGAGCTCATCATTATTGGAAAGGGGCTCGCTTGGCAAAAGAAGCCAGGAGATATCGTGGATGAAGAAAAAATTGAAAAGATTTTTGAGCTGAAGAATAAAGATATATCGCAAAAGTTCAAGACCCTTCTTTATGAAGTCCCCATTGAATATATGGAAGTGACAGAAGAAATCATTAAGCTTGCTAAAGACAGGCTCGGCAGAAGCTTTACTGACAGTTTTTATATTTCCTTAACAGATCATATTCACTTCGCTGTTGATAGAATAGAAAAAGGACATATCATTACTAATGCTTTATTATGGGAAATCAAACGATTTTACAAAGATGAGTTCACAATTGGTAAGGAAGCTTTGCAGCTCGTAAAACAAAAGCTGGGAGTAGATTTGCCGGAAGATGAAGCTGGCTTTATTGCAATGCATATTGTCAATGCTGGTTTAAGTGAGGAAATGCCTAATATTGCTAACATAACAAAGGTCATTCAGGATATTATGAATATTGTTAAATATCATTATAAAATGGAATTTGATGAAGAATCGCTGAACTATTTCCGGTTTCTCACCCATTTGAAGTTTTTTGCACAACGGCTGTACAGTAAAACATACTTGGCGGATGATGATTCATTTTTATATGATGCTTTTAAACAGAAACATCCAGGAAGTGTTGAATGTACAGAAAAAATCTCAGAATATATAAAGAAACAGTTCGACTACGATATTACAAACAATGAAAAGCTGTATTTAGCTATTCATGTTCAAAGGCTAGTTAGTCGATAGCAAAAGGAAGGCTTTTTTTAGCCTTCCTTTTTTGTATACTCTTATTTATCCACGCACCGCACTATATCTTTTAAAGCGGAAATGGTAAGTGAATGTGACGATAATAATTAAAACAGTAAGCACTGTATAAATATTACTGTAGTTTAAACTGTCTTGTGCTTGAAGGAGCGGATTCAGCTGAACTGAAAAGCTGCCTTTTTCGAGCGCTTTGCTCATTAATGTAGTGAAAAGAGCACCAGAGATAAAATTCGTCATCATTAAAATCCCCATTCCGACACCAACGTCTGCTTTTACGAGTGTGCCTGATACAGTATTGGACAAGGCAATTTGCATAAAGGTTTGCCCGATACAAGCAAACATTAGTACAAACATAATAATATACGGTGACAAGCCTGCCACAATGGAAAGGATGCTGTAGCCGACAAAGAAACCGAGCAGAGCGATATAAGTAAGAACATGATTCCCTTTTAAATCAGCAAGTTTTCCGCCGCTTCGCCCTAAACTTGCTG
This sequence comes from Niallia sp. Man26, assembly GCF_022049065.2. NCBI lineage: Bacteria > Bacillati > Bacillota > Bacilli > Caryophanales > Bacillaceae > Niallia > Niallia sp. Man26. The sequence continues at coordinate 2,276,696 of NZ_CP095743.1, read as the reverse complement.
CAAGTAAGGCACTTGGAAACATATACAAGCCGCTCAAAATCGGTGACAGTCCATTAACATCCTGCAGCAGCAACGGTGTCAAGTAGGGAATTCCGAAGCCGATTCCTGAACAAAGTCCAGAAATGACAATTCCTAAGGAGAACTGTTTATTTTTGAATAAAGAAAGCTGTACAAATGGGTCTCTTGCTGATTGAATCCGCCATAGAAACAGCATAAAAAATAAACCACATAAAGCAGCATACCAAATGGAGCTTTGTGTTATAGCCAGCAGCAGAAAAGCGAGTGTTCCAGCAAGGAAGGCAGCACCGACCATATCTATTTTTCCATATCTCTGCTGTTGTTCTTCTTGTAAGTATTTGCGGAAAAACGGCAAGGTAACAAGAGACAGCAAGGAGACAATAAATAAATAATGCCAATTAAAGAAGCTAGTCACACAGCCAGCTACAATTGGACCGATCGCCGTTCCTAACGCCATGCCAGCAGATGTTAAACCTAATACTCGTCCTCGATTTTCACTATTGAAGTAGCGAGTGGGAATAATCATTGACACAGTTGGCATGACAGATGCTCCCATCGCTTGCAGACAGCGGCCTGCAACAAGCAAAGGAAAGCTGCTTGCTGCAAAACCGAGAATGCTCCCTGCTGCAAAAGTGCATAAACCAAAGGTTAGCAATGTTTTTAGCATATATTTGTCAGCCAGCTTTCCATAAATGACAGACCCGATTGCATAAATAATAATGTAAGCTGTCACAATCCAGCCTGCCTCTGTTGGCAGCAGATTGAACTCTCTAGTAATAGAAGGAATGGCCATGTTGAACATAGTGGAATTCATGACAGAAATAACTAATGCAAAAACAAGAACTGTTACCAGCCTGTCTATACCTTGTTTTTCTTTATTTGCAGCGACAACCATTTTTCTTCTCCTTTTAATCGTTTATTAGCTATTTATTTTGGTTTGTTGACCACTTTTAGATCAAGAACATCTAAGTTTTCGATAACCCGGTCGAAACGAAGCGGCATCGCCTCACTTGGGAAGGTGTAATGCTCAAAATCGTCGCCAAGAATGCGGAAAAATGGTTCAAATAAACCAGAAGCGAGCAAGCCGACCATCTTAGTATAGTGAGAGTCTAGGCGATAGGAGTGAACGGTGCCTGCTGGAACATGAAGGAAATCTCCTGGAAGCATCTCAATCTCTTGGCCGTCAGCCCACATCGTCATCTTCCCTTCAAGGCAGAAGAATGTTTCCGTATGATGTTCATGATAATGTTCAACAATCCTGTCACCAGCAGGCCCGTCTGAAGCAACAATAATAAATTGGCCATCTGTATTTTTTTGTGATGTTATAATGCGATGAAGCTGATCTCCTGTCAAAAGACGGTCTCCTTCACCTGAGTAGATAACATAGGGAATTGCGCTGTCAGGCAGGCTCGTGACACTTGCTACTTCTGAAGTTATCTCAGGCTGTTTTTTTAACTGTATATCTGTATGTAAAGTAGCATCCAGCAAAACTTCAGTTGGGATGTCACTATTAACATTTGGCGGATATTCAGGTTGGTTGTAGGGTTTACCAATAATTCGGTAAAGCTCTGCGATTTCACCATTGGCAGTATAAGAGACAAATCTTGTTCTGTGGGCTTTCATAACATAGCTGTGCACAGTTCCAGCAGGTATGTGGGCATAGTCGCCAACTGTAAGCAAATACTTGATGCCATCAAGCTTTATTTCCAGTCTGCCGCTTAAAATCAATATTCCTTCATGTGTGTTTTCATGGATATGAGAAGGAAAGGAATCCTCTTTACCTCCAGTAATCATCACCATTCCAAAAATATTATCTGTACTAGGTGAATCTGCCATTATGGTGGCAACTTGTCTGCCGAAGAGACGATGTTCCCCAGCACCGCTTCTTAGTAAATAAGGTTTTTTTTCTGTTGGTAGTCCTGTTTCTTTTAATAAGTTCATGCTTTTATCTCCTTTGTAATTGACTAGACCGGTCTGTCTAGTATCATAATACAAAGGGATAAAAAATTCTACCCTTTGTTGTTAAAAATTTGTGGAATAATTTCACTGATGGCCAGCAATGGTGCTTTGTCCTTACGGGTTATCGACTGCATAATCCCCCCGCCGATCATGGAATTAATCAGCATGCCCATCTTTAATGCATAATCTTGGTTGTATCCGTTTTGCACTAGTTTAGCAGCAATAATTCTTTCCCATTTTGCAAATGCCTCAACGCATGCAAGACGCAACGGCTCACTAATAAGTGCCGTTTCACTTGCCAGCAATCCGATCGGAATTCCTTCAATATGTTCAGGTGATTCAAATTGACTTGAAGTATCGGCAATAAACGCTTGAATTGCTTCAATAGGGTCATTTATTTCATCCATAATCGTTTGCAGCTTTCTTTCAATGTAACTGCTTGTATAGTGAACGGCTTCGATTGCCAATGATTCCTTTCCTTGAGGAAAGTGGTGGTAAATAGAACCTTTTGGCAGTCCGCTTTCACTGATAATTTGATTCATGCCTGTCGCGTGGTAACCTTGCAGCTGAAAAAGCCGAGAAGCTGTTTGCAGTATTTTGTCACGGGAATTTAATTTCGTCTCCATCATTATTTTCCTCTCCTTCAATTGTGAGAATAGTCCTACCTAACTATAGAAAATAGATAAGCTATTGTCAAAGAAGCAATTCTCCATTTAAAGCTATTTCTGAGTTTTATAAAAAAAAAATGTACCTAAACCGCTGGTTATTTCAGTCGCCTTAAGGTACATAAACATGTTAGTTATTCAAGAATATTTTTTTCTAAAATCACACGTTTACGGTAATCAGCAGGAGTTGTATGATAATACTCTTTAAATTTTTTATAAAAATGATTGAAATTAGTGTAGCCTGCTTCGTCAGCAATCCGATTTATTTGCATTTGTGTGTTTTCGAGGAGAAGCTTTGCTTGACGGAGGCGAAGCTCTTGCACCATTTCACTGAATGTTTTAC